>JAHRAK010000112.1 GCA_020027535.1 Nitrospirales bacterium | reverse complement strand
GCACACGCAGTTCCCCTCCTTTGCCTGCCCTGAGCGAAGTCGAAGGGTAAGGAGGGGTAGGGGAGGTAGAGTCTGCGGAGGCGAAATTATTCCCCTGGTTGACCGGGAAAGACCTGTTTGAACGGATGGATTTCGACTCGTTCAAATACTCCATGGGTGACGTAGGGATCACCGTTGGCAATGCTTTCGGCCTGCTCCATGGTGTCCGCCTCGATGAGGACCAGACTTCCGGCTTTATCCGTAAAGGGGCCGGCACAGACCAATCGGCCCTGCTTCTGTAAGCGTTCAAGATATTCCAGGTGGGCGGGTCTATGGTGCGGGCGTTTGCTCTGCCCTTCGGGTCCATCCCATCCAATGATCACGTACGTCATGGACTCGGCCTTCCCGTTATGGGTTGCGAAAGGGGACAACCGGCTCAGGGCTGTTGCTGTTCACGTCGTGCTTTTGGGCAGGGCTTGCCGCCCTTTGTATCCGTCATCGATTTCATGCCACCATTCGATAGTGTCTTCACCGAGCCTCCAGCAGAGATAGACCACCCGTCCTTCCATGAGATACGGAAAGTCGCATAAGCCCATGTCCAGATCTTTGACAATCACGCCCATTTCATTGATGCTGTTGAGGTTTTCATAAATCGTTTCAAGTGCTTTGATGTAGCGTGGCCCCTCGCAACTTCCGCCTCCATACGGAGCGTTGGCGCTTGCTTTTTTGATTTCTTCTTTGGTTTGCTGCAGGATCGTTTTGCCGGCTTTGGCTTTGGTCAGATGCGTCGCCAGCTTGGGGATCAGTTCCGTCGCCTCGGCAAAGGAGAAAATCCGGCTATGTGAAAAAGGCTCGTCGGGCTTGGCCATTTTGTGCAATAGATTGTCTATGTTGAAAAGTTTTCCCCTACTTCCGTTCATTTATCACAACGCTCGTGGCATCGCAAACCAACAATCGTTGAAAGTAGCTATTGACAATCAGGAGATGCATGTTATACAACTAAAATATACCTTCAGATACGCCTCCCAAATTGAATAGACCGTTACTTCTTCCTACATGAGTTTTCAAGTTCCAAAATTGTAAATCCGTTTTCACGTAATCCAAAACGCCAACACCGTTCTGTCCAAAAACATGATGAATAGGTTTCCTTCATCGGATGCATTTGTGGAATTGTCTGAATGACTGTTCCGGAACAAAAACAGGGCAGACCGTTCATCGAGTAGTCCGTTTGAAGAGTTTGCAACCCCGTCGATATCCAGCAAGATACGTTTCGGCTCGTCGTAGCGCCACGAAGCCGGAGGCGGGAAATGTTTGACCACCCATTTCCCTTCCTGGCTCATCCGTAGACCGGCTTGGGCGTTGTCAGCCGCCGGTCTGACTCGATGATGGAGGAAAAGAAAGAACACAATGGGAGGTGTTTGTCTGTTGTGTCAGGCTACATGTGCTGAAAGGGCGGCAATGGGTTCAACCGCTTTCGGCTCCACGATCACCCACCTTTAGGAGAAGGTTATGCACCTTGCGGAATTGAAACAAAAATCCATCGGCGACCTTGCGGATTTGGCCCGGTCATTGAAGATCGAAGGGTGTGCGAATCTGAGGAAACAGGAACTGATCTTTGCCATCTTGCAAGGGCAGGCGGAGAAGAACGGAGTCATTTTTGGTGAAGGAGTCCTGGAAACCCTTTCCGACGGCTTCGGGTTTTTGCGTGCGCCGGATTCGAATTATTTTCCGGGTCCCGATGATATTTATATTTCGCCCTCTCAAATCCGTCGTTTTGGCTTGCGAACGGGCGACATCATCTCCGGTCAGGTTCGTCCGCCCAAAGGCGGGGAGCGGTATTTTGCCTTATTGAAAGTTGAAACAATCAATTATGACGAACCGGAAGTGCAGCGGGACAAAATTCTGTTCGACAATTTGACACCGCTCTATCCCGAGGAACGCATTTCCCTGGAGTTTGATCAGGAGGAATACTGCACGCGGGTGATGGAACTGACCACGCCCATCGGGAAGGGACAACGCGGGCTTATCGTGGCTGCTCCGCGAACGGGAAAAACCATGCTGCTTCAGGCCATTGCCCGTTCTATCTTGCACAATCACCCGGACATCCTGCTCATCGTTTTACTCATTGACGAACGCCCGGAAGAAGTCACGGATTGGCAGCGCCAGGTCAAGAGCGCCGAGGTCATCAGCTCCACGTTCGACGAACCGGCCCAACGCCATGCGCAAGTGGCCGAGATCGTGATGGAAAAGGCGAAGCGATTGGTTGAGCATAAACGCGACGTGGTGATCCTGCTGGACAGTGTGACCCGGTTGGCTCGAGCCTACAATACGATTGCGCCTCCGAGCGGAAAGGTGCTGTCCGGCGGGCTGGATTCCAACGCGCTGCAACGGCCCAAACGGTTTTTCGGGTCGGCTCGAAACATCGAGGACGGCGGGAGCCTCACGATTCTGGCCACGGCGCTGGTGGATACGGGCAGTCGCATGGACGACGTGATTTTTGAAGAATTTAAAGGTACGGGGAACATGGAAGTCCATTTGGATCGTCGATTGGCGGACAAGCGCATCTTCCCGGCCATTGATATCAGTCAATCGGGGACCCGGAAAGAAGAGTTGCTGGTCGATCGGGACCGGCTGAACAAAATGTGGGTGTTACGCAAGGTCTTGAGCCCCTTGGGGACGATGGAGGCCATGGAGTTTCTCATGGATAAAATCGCCGGGACCAAGAATAATCAGGACTTTCTCCAGTCCATGAATCGATAACTTTCGGGAATTATATACCTGAGTAACCATGAGGAAAAGAAAGTAGAAGAATAGTGGATAAATGACGGATGAACGAGGTATATTTTCGGCATGACTACATCTGAACAATTTGACTGGATTATGGATACG
>JAHRAK010000111.1 GCA_020027535.1 Nitrospirales bacterium | reverse complement strand
GGTGATGACGTTTCGGCATCTCCACTGGATCGCGGTCTGGGACGGACTCATATGGGCGGGCCTCTTCTTGCGCTGGCGGAATTTGGTGACGGTGATTGCGGCCCATGCCGTTGAAGTGATGATCCTGTATCTGAGCGTGAAAACGGCGCTTACATGATTCCCGTGGTGTCGTGGACGGAGGGGCGCGGGGATTTGCGCCCGGCGCAAGTCTAGTGTAAATCTAGCTTTTGCCAAAAATCCGGAGAGGAGTCATTTGATGGACGAACTTGTCAAACCCATCGTGCAGGCCTTTTTGGTTTGCGATTCGGTGATTCTGGACAGTTATACCAGAAAGAAGAGTATCATCGGAACGTTTACGCACTTGTGGGCGCCGCGATTCCCCTGCCAACATCCCCAGATGGGCGTCTATTTTTGCCTGACGGATGCGGAAGGAAGTTATGAGTTTGAGCTTCGTCTCGTGTATTTGGATCAGGATCAGCTCATCGGGAAAGCCTCGTTGCAGTCGGTTGAAATCAAAGACCGGCTGCAGATTCATGATTTTGGCGTGAACATTCCCTCATTGGTCTTTCCGGGACCGGGCCGGTATGAGTTCCGATTGTTTGCGAACGGGTATTTCATCACTCAAAAAGATTTCAACGTGATTCAACAGGCACCGCAGCAACCCAACCCCGAATCCTCGTAGGCGCGCCAACTTCGAGTCTTGACTTTTTCAAGACGGGATTTATCTGGAAATGTAGAAGCGCTTCAATGGAAACAGCAAACGCTAACGAGGACAAGAGGAGGTGCACAATGTTGGTCAAATGGAATCTGTTTCAAGAACTCGAGCAAACATTGGGCTGGTGGAGCACTCAGCCGTTTCGACGTCCGCAATGGGACGATCCGCAGGCGTCAACGGTCAATTGGGTGCCACCGGTGAACGTCTATGAAGATAAAGAACACCTGTTTGTGGAAGCCCAATTGCCGGGCATTGACATGAATGACGTGAAGGTCTCGGTGACTGACCATACGTTACAACTGCACGGAGAACGGAAAGAAGAACGGACGGAAGACCGGGACAACTATCATTTTCGTGAAGCGCAGTATGGGGCTTTTGCCAGAAGCTTCCGTCTTCCCAACTACGTGAAACCGGATCAGGCGACGGCGCGCTATGACCAAGGCGTGCTGACCGTGCAGGTTCCCAAGCTGGAAGAAACCAAGCCCAAATCGATCCCGATCGACGTCAAGGGATAAAGGGCACCCAATGAATGCGTTGAACGTGCCGGTGCCAGTCTCCCCACTCACTCCCCCCTTGAGGGGGAGTCGGGGAGCCCAGGGCGCAGCCCGCAGGCGAACCGGTGGGGGGTGGGGCTGAAAAAACCCATGCCTTGCCCCGGCGCGTTCGCGCCTGCTCCGCTTTCAATCTCTCCCGTTTTTTTCTTACGGTTTCTTGTGAAAAATGCATTTCTCGTTTAATCTGCCCATCCTGATTGTGGCCGTCCCATGAGGACGATGCCAGGAGGGAGCGAGTGATTGCCGTAACGTCCCAGTTATCCATTCCTGAACAGGAACTCCGATTTCGTGCATCACGCAGCAGCGGCCCCGGAGGGCAAAACGTCAACAAGGTGAATACGCGCGTGATGCTGCATTTTGACGTCCGGCATTCTCCGTCGTTGACGGCCGTGCAAAAATCCCTGATCGGCAGAAAGCTCAAGACCCGGATCAACAAGGAGGGGGTGTTGTATCTGTCCGCCCAACGAGCTTCGAGCCAGGCCATGAATCGAGCCGATTTGATCGAGAAGTTTTCCCGTCTTCTTCACGAGGCCCTGGCTCCCCGGAAAATCCGAAAAGAAACCCGGGTCTCCCACCATTCCATTGCAGAGCGATTGGATCAGAAGAAACGCCGAGGACGGATCAAGCAATTGCGCAATCAATCGATCCGGGCCGACGACTGACCCTGTGCAAGAGTGCCCCCTTCTGTCATCCCCGACCCCGATCGGGGATCCAGGGTTTTTGCTTTTCCTTTGCTTTGTGAGGAGAAAGGCGCTGGATCCTCGCGTGCGCAAGGATGACAGAAAAAGCAAGAACGACTCTGGGTTCCTGCTTCCGCAGGAATGACAGATTCGGGCTATTTTTTCATACCATCTGACAAGGAGTATCGTATGCCGGCCGACCGAAACGCGTCCCTCGGGACGTTGACTCCTCCCATAGCCAAAACGATCCCCACGACCTTGGAAGAGCATGGCCGGTCACGGGTCGATCAGTATTATTGGTTGTCTGAACGAGACAATCCCGACGTCCTGGCCTATCTCGAGGAAGAGAATGACTATGCCCGGAAAGTCATGGCCCACCGCGCGAAGTTCGAGGAAACCCTGTTTGAAGAGATCAAAGGCCGAATCAAACAGACCGATTTGTCCGTTCCCTACAAACTTGATGACTACTACTATTACACGAGATATGAAGAGGGGAGAGAATATCCCCTGTATTGCCGAAAGCGAGAGACGCTGGACGCCTGGGAAGAACTGATGTTGGACGTGAACGTGTTGGCCGAAGGCCATGAATTTTTTGCCATCGGCGGGATGGCCGTGAGCTTTGTCCAGGATCTGCTCGCGTATGCGTTCGATACGCAGGGGAGGCGCATTTACACGGTGCGCTTCAAGAATCTGGCAACCGGTGAGTTGTTGGACGACGTGCTTGAAAACGTGACGGGAAACATCGCCTGGGCCAATGACAACAGGACGCTGTTCTACGGCAAACAGGACCCGAAGACCCTGCGCGCGTTTCAGGTGTTGCGGCACCGGTTGGGTGGTGACCCATCTTCCGACGTCCTGGTGTTCGAAGAAGAGGACGAGACGTTTTCCACGGCCGTCTTCAAGACCAAATCGAAGCAGTACCTGATGATTGCTTCGTATCAAACCGTGAGCACGGAGTATCGCTATCTTGCAGCGGATAATCCGGACGGCGAATTTTCGGTGTTTCTCCCTCGCGAGCGGTTTCACGAATATGACGTCGATCATTACGAAGACAGGTTTTATATTCGGACCAACTGGGAGGCGAAGAACTTCCGCCTCATGAAGACGCCTATCCGGCAAACGGACCGGTCGTCGTGGCAGGAGGTCCTGCCTCATCGCGACGACGTCCTGCTCGAATCCTTTGAATTATTTCGGGATTTTCTCGTAGCGGAAGAGCGGCATCAGGGTTTGGGGCGGTTGCGGGTTATTCCGTGGAAGGGGAAAGGCGAACATGAGGTGGATTTCGGAGAACCGGCGTATTCGGCGGAGTTGGGGGACAATTATGATTTCAATACCTCGACCTTGCGGTACGGGTATACTTCCATGACGACCCCGGATTCGGTGTATGACTATGATATGAACACCCGCAACAAGGTCTTGCTGAAACAGGAAGAGATCCTGGGCGGGTTCGAGGTTTCGCACTACGCCACTGAACGAACGTGGGCCACGGCCTCGGACGGGAAACGGATTCCGATCTCGTTGGTATACCGGAAAAATTTTCGGAAAGCCGGAGGCAATCCGCTCCTGCTGTACGGCTATGGGGCCTATGGGATCAGTCTGGACGCGGACTTTCGCTCTCCACGCTTAAGCCTGCTCGATCGGGGGTTCGTGTTTGCCATCGCGCACGTCCGGGGCGGAGAGGAGTTGGGCCGTGAATGGTATGAGACCGGGAAACTCATTCACAAGAAAAACACCTTTACGGATTTTATCGCCTGTGCCGAACACCTGGTGCAACAGGGCTATGCGACAAGTGAGCACGTGTATGCCATGGGTGGCAGTGCCGGAGGGCTGCTCATGGGGGCGGTGGTCAACATGCGGCCCGATGTGTTTCACGGGGTGGTGGCGCAAGTCCCGTTTGTCGACATCATGACCACGATGTTGGATTCCAGGATCCCCTTGACCACGGGAGAATACGATGAATGGGGCGATCCCAACCGAAAAGAGTCTTACGAGTATATGGTGTCCTATTCCCCTTATGATAACGTCACGGAACAGGCCTATCCTCATTTACTGGTGACCACGGGGCTCCATGATTCACAAGTCCAATATTGGGAGCCCGCGAAATGGGTGGCCAAATTGCGTCGCGTGAAAACCGACCGGAACCGCCTGCTCCTCAAAACCAACATGGATGCAGGCCATGGAGGGGCGTCCGGCCGGTTTCAGCGATACAAGGAATTCGGGAATTATATACCTGAGTAACCATGAGGAAAAGAAAGTAGAAGAATAGTGGATAAATGACGGATGAACGAGGTATATTTTCGGCATGACTACATCTGAACAATTTGACTGGATTATGGATACG
>JAHRAK010000087.1 GCA_020027535.1 Nitrospirales bacterium | reverse complement strand
GCGAGCCGCCATTCAATAGGGACCGGCGTGTTCGGCGGGATGCTGGCCGCGACGTTTCTGGCCATATTTTTCGTGCCGCTTTTCTTTGTGGTGATTCGAAAACTCCTTGACCGTGGCGGCCGGTCTTTACCTGATGACGCAGGAGTCGAAAATCCAGGCATGCCGGATCAGGGAGAATCCTGACGTGAGCTTTTTCCTCACCCTCCTTCTCTCCGGCCTTGTGAGCGCATGCGCGCTCGGTCCCGACTACTCACGACCCGAGGTTCAAGTCTCGGAACATTTTCGTATGGTCGAGGAGCCGACCTCCTTGCCTTCCATTGCGAATCTTCCCTGGTGGAAGTTGTTAAAAGATCCAACGCTCCAGGAACTTATCAAAATCGCCCTGGCGGAAAACAAAGATCTGAAACGGGTGGTGTCGATCATTGAGGAATTCGAGGCGAGGCTGGCTGCCACACAAACAAGCTTCATCCCGCAAGTGGAGGGCAACTCCAGATTTCCGGCACTGGGCCGAAGCGGAGGCTTTGCTCTGGACGGATTTCCCAGTGACTTCAGCTATTCCGTACTGGGTAATTTGGCCTGGGAGCTTGACGTGTGGGGCCGCATCCGCCGGTCAACGGAAGCCTCGCTTGCGGACCTCCTGGCCCAGGAGGAAAACCGGCGGGCGGTGGTCCTGGCATTGGTCAGCGGGGTGGCTCAAGCCTATTTCGATCTTCTGCAATTCGATATGCAATTGGATATTGCGAAGCGCACCCTGGAATTCTGGGAAGAATCGGTCAGAATTGCCAGGGCCCGCCTGCGAGGGGGGATCACCTCCAAGTTGGATGCGGACCAATTCGAGTCCGAGCGGGCGAATGCCGCGGCGCGAGTGGCTGAATTCGAGCGCAGGAGGATTCAGAAGGAAAATGAGTTGAGCGTATTACTCGGAAGAAATCCAACGAGTATCAAACGGGGAGCATTATTGACGGAACAGGTGATCCCGCCTGAAGTGCCGGCCGGCCTGCCTTCAGAGCTGCTTCAGCGCCGTCCGGACGTTTTGCAGGCAGAGCAAGGGCTGGCTGCGGCAACGGCCCGCGTTGGGGTCGCAAAAGCGGCACGATTTCCAAAAGTGACCCTGACGGGCATTCTTGGAGTGGCCAGTCCCCGGTTATCGAATCTGTTTGCCTCCGAAGCGAGGTTCGGCGCCTCGGGTTTCAATTTAGCCGCACCGCTGCTGAACGCCAACGCGTTGGGCTTTCAGCAAGACGTGGCCGAGGCGCAGGCCAGGCAGACCCTTGCCCAATACGAACAAACCATCCTTGTCGCTTTCAAGGAAGTGGAGGATGCGTTGGTGGCCGTTCAAACCGCGCGAGAACAACGCCAAGCTCAGATAGAACAGGTTGAGGCGTTACGTTCGGCGTTACGGCTTGCCAATTTACGTTACCGTGGAGGCGTGACAAGTTATATCGACGTGCTTATCGCCAAGCGGAATCTTTTCGACGCGGAATTATCTCTCACGGAAACGCATCGCCTGCACTTGGTTTCGGTGGTTCAACTGTATAAAGCTTTGGGTGGAGGGTGGTCTGCAAATGCTGCCACTTGAAAACGGACCGGAACGGATTCAATGCACCCTGGGAAAGCGAGGGGAGGATGGGAGAGTCAGGCGTGCCCCACTTGTCCATCATGACCGTCCGGGGGGAGGCCCGCTTGCTGGTCGATTAATGAATTCCCGCCGAACTCTTGCGCCATGAGGCTGCCGATCACTTGATGGAGCCGGGTATTCACCTCTTCCTCCGAGACGTGATCGGGGACTTGGATATTGAAAACTATTTGGACGTTTTTCATAAAAGTACGGACTCCCTCCTCATTACGTGAATCGACGATTCTTCCGGTGTCGCATCTCCTTTTCAGGATTTGTACACTTCTTTATTGTTGGTTTGCAATGGTGCTGGAAGAGAATACATGGTTCTTGCGAAGGAGTGAAGGGTACTCCTCCCGAATTTTTTGAAGAATCGTGTTACTTGTTTGTTCCCTTGCAAGCGTCGTCTTGATATACTTTTTTCATGACAACACGGTGTCCAGGCTGTCGACGTCCTGTTTCCCGGGATTCGAATCCATTTCATCCGTTCTGCTCGGAACGGTGTCGAGTCGTTGATCTTGGGGCGTGGCTCAACGCTGACTATCGGGTTCCCGAAGATCCCCAACAACCTGCGTCCATTCCTGTCGAGGAATCGCCCTAAAAAATCCATGCCCCGGTTTTTCTGAGCAGAGAGTCTCATGGGAAAAATTATCACGGTCCAACGTAAGGAGAACGAGACGCAACTCGCGGAAAACTACATCCGCACGTATATTCTGTTTCCCTCGGGGCTCCTGGGTTTGTTGGCCATGATCATTGGAATTCTCGCGTTGGTATACCAGTTATTTGTCGAGACCTATGATGAGTGGACGTTTATCAAAAGTTCGGGGCTGATGTTGGCCGGTATTCTGCTCGGGTGGGGCCAAACACGCTATCACCGTTATCTGTTTCGAGCATTTCCTGAATTTTGGGCGAGTCGTATGAGATCCTCCAACAGCCGCGGCGTGCAACGACTCAAGAAAGCGAAAGTTTCAGCCGAAGTGGAGTTGAAGCATGCCGGCCGGAGTTTGGTGCCGGTGGCCTACTTGTTGGGGATCGGGTGTTTGATCGGGCTTTCGGCGTGGAGCTTCAGTTCCGGTTCCTTGGACTATATGGCAGCTTTTGCTTTGCCGTGGGCGGGATTTTTTTGGGGCAAGTTGTTTACCTGGAGATCGGTCATTCCGCCGTTGACGGCTAAAAAGTAAGCGAGAATTCTACCCACCTAACCTCCCTTTACAAAGGGGAGGAAGTCAGACAACGACGATTACTTGAGCCATCCGATTCCCCTCCTTTGTAAGGAGGGGTGAGGGGAGGTAGAGAGGGAACATTTACGAGGTTGTCTTCTTGGTTTTGCGAGTTCGGGATTTCCCTGTTTTCTCCTCCATGGCGGCAAGACGTTTTTCCAGAGTCGAGACCTGTTTATACAGTTCGGGCAAGCGTTGCACCAGGACGTGGGTGCGGAAAAAGGCCGTACTTTGTGTCGCGGGTCGCCCTGACATCCGGGTGCCGGGTTCCACGTCTTTTTCGATTCCCGCTCCTGCCGCGATCAGGACTCGATCTCCGATCGCGAGATGATCGATCAGGCCGGCTTGCCCTCCGATCATGACCTGTTTGCCGATCGACGTGCTGCCCGCGACGCCGACCTGGGCTACGATGATACCGTGTGCTCCTACGGTCACGTTGTGGGCGATTTGAACCAGGTTGTCGATTTTGGTTCCTTGCTTGACGTGGGTGCGCCCGAACGTGGCCCGGTCAATAGTCACATTGGCCCCGATTTCGACGTCATCTTCAATGACCACGATTCCCCGTTGTGGAATCTTATGATGACGGCCTTCGTGTTGAACGTACCCGAAGCCATCACTCCCAATGACGGCTCCCGCATGGATGATCACCCGTGAGCCTATCCGGCATCCGTTCAGAATACTCACGTTTGGATGCAGCACGGTATCATTGCCGATGGTCACGTCTTCTCCTAAAAAGACCCCCGGGTGGATCGTGACCCGGTCCCCGATGGTCGTGCGATGGCCGATCGTGACGAGCGGCCCGATTGAAACATCGTTGCCCAGGCTTACGTCCTCGCCCTGCACAACGTTTTGGGCGATCCCTGTGGGAGAAAGTTCTTTCGTGAAAAAACGGGTGGTCAACCGGACAAAATCGAACTGAGGCTGCGCCGAGACCAATTGGGCCCCGTTTAAATCAGGATAGTATTGGGGGACGATGAAAGCTGAGGCATTCGATTGTACGGCTTGTTCCATCAATCGATGACTGACCAGCAAAGCCAGGTCGCCCGGCGCTGCCTGTTCGAGACTGTTGACGCCTGTAATACGAAGATCCGCCGGGCCATGAAGTCGTGCATCGATGGCACGGGCCAATTCGGTTAATGGATACCCGTCGGACGTTCGGGGAGTCATGGCCTTTTTTCCTTTGGATTTGGCAAACGTCGCACGTTTGAGTGAAGCCTTGTGATTCGTTTCTTAGTATCGCACTTTCAAAAAAAGGTTGAGGCTGACGATGAAAAACATCACGCACGCGATCCAGGCGGCAACCACGGGAAATAAGGCGCCACTTTTTCCCAACGTAATGCCAACGGAATTCGTGGCCCAGAACAAAAAGCTGATGCTTAAGGCCTGACCAATGCCTTTCCCAATGCTGGCCGTCCGGGTGCCGGTTTCAAGGAGTCCGATGGACACGCCAAGAATGGTCATGATCACGGGGACGAAAGCAAAAGCCACTCGCCTCCAATAATCGGCGAGAAATTTTGTGGCATTCTGTTTTTCTTGCCGTAAGTGCTCGATGTGTGTGCCGAGTTGGTTCAACGTCATATGTTCAGGTTCGAGAGCGTTCCAGGTCATCAGGTCATCGGGAGTTAAGGATAACGCCAGGGGAAGAATCGTTTCTTGCGTCATCTTGACCTCCCCATCCGATTTGACCAACCATCGAGCGACGTCGTGCAAGAACCATCGGCCATCCGTGAACTCGGCGCTGGCCGCCGACAGCAACTCCTCCAAAGAGAATTGATCATTCAGCCGGTAGAGTGTGACCTCGTGGAGGTGCGTGCCCTCGGGATCGACTCGTTGAACGTGCATAAGCGCATGGTTGCGAATGTTCAACCACAGATTTTCGTTTGTAAAAGAGAGCGGTTGCGGTTTTTTCTGGATCTCCACGGTTCGAATGTATTCCGCCTTGGCATTGGCCAGAGGAATAACGACTGCCGTCAATCCCAACAGGATGACCGTGATGAGGCCTGCAACCGCCAAAAACGGCATGGTAACGTGAAAGATGCTGACCCCACAACTTCTCATCGCGGTGATTTCCTGGTTTTTGTTCAGGAGTCTGATGGAGAGGAGGGAAGCCATGAGAACGGCAAAGGGTACGAGTTGAAAGGCAATGTCGGGGATTTTCAAGACGAAATACAGCAACATGGAAGTCAGTTCCGCATCGTGTCGAAGGAACTTCCGCAGTTTTTCAAAAAAGTCGATCACCAGGTAAATAGTGGTCAGCCCGGTGAGACACAGGGTCAGGATCCCGAGATAATGTCGAACGATGTACCAGAATAAAATACTCATGCTTGTCCTGAGCGAAGTCGAAGGATCAGTGCCGGCTCGCTTGATTAAACAGCATCCACGTCATCAGGAATAAGAGGACGTTTGGGAGCCATGCTCCGGCAAACGGATGAAGGAACAAGGCCGTGACGGAAAATTCTCCCAGTACGTTGAGCAAATAATAGCCCACCATGATGAAAATGCCCAAAACAAAGCCTCTCATGCGTCCGGTGCGTTTTGAGACAATACCCACCGGCATGCCCAGGACGCCGAGGATGAGCGTGGCCACGGGAAATCCCAGGTCTTTGTAGTATTCCATGAGGCGGCGAAGCATGCGGGTGTCCCGCCAGTCGGATTTTTCCAATTCGGCCATAATGTGCTGATAATCCGGCCGTTCGGGTTTTTCGACGTTGAGAGCGGGAGACGGAGCCATTTTGAGATCATACGCGGAAAACGCCACCAGATGATGTTGGTCGCCGTCCCTGGAAATATGGTGAATCTTCCCTTCATGTAATCGAATGCCGAATTGCTTGCGTTGCGGATTCTTGAGCATTTGGAAGGTTTGAGCCGTGACAATGACTTTTTTGGCCGGGTCCCGCTGATCCAGGATGAAAATGCCCATGGCTTTCTCTCCGGGCTCGGGCTTGGGAACGAAAATCATCAAGTCGTCCGCTGGTTCATTAAACACGCCTCGATCCAACGCCAGGTGCAATTGGTCCTGGATCAGGCTAATGGCCAACTTTTTCAGGGAGATCGACGACCAGGGTTGTCCCCATTGGGAAAGGAACAGGGTTCCCAGGAACACGAGAAACGAAAAGACAAAAACGGGCACCGCGATCCTGAGCAAGCTCAGCCCGGCCGCTCGCATGGCGACAAGTTCCTTGTCGAAGGAAAAGCGACTGAAGGTGGTGATCGAGGAAATCAGGCAGGCCATGGGAAGCGTCAGCACCAAAAAAGAGGGCATGAGATTGACGATAATCTTAAAAACGGCCAGGAGGCCCACGCCGTTGGTGACCAACAATTCAACCAGCCGCAACATCTCCTTGGTCAAGACGATAAAGCAAAGGATGCAGAGGCTGATGGAGAAAGGAACGAACAGCTCTTTCAGGATATAGCGGTCGAGAATGGTCATAGGCGTTTGCGTTTACTCATTCCCTTTTGTCATTCCCGACATTTTTAATCGGGAATCCAGGGTTCTGTTCCAGGTGGGTCCCCGCTGGAAACCGCGAGGATGACAGAAGAGAGTTTGTAAGAAGAATACTAAAGAAACCGCCCCTGATTTTGTCAACGCCTGTCCTGAGCCTGTCGAAGGGCATCAGTGAACATTTACAATGGTGGAAACCTCTTTGCTTCAAGAGTGGAGTGTGTTTTAATGGCGCTCCATTCGGCTAAGAGGAAATAGTGATGAACACTCGCTCAGGACGCACGCCTTCCCGTGCTCATCGGTATACCCGAAGACTCAAAAAAATCCGGCTGTTCGCGACCGACGTCGATGGAGTCCTGACCGACGGCGGCCTCTATTATTCAGACTCGGGTGAACAAACCAAAAAATTCAACGCGTGGGACGGTCTGGGGTTGGTCCTGTTAAAGAAAGCCGGGCTTGTGACGGCTGTGATCACCATGGATCAAACGCAGTTGGTGAACGTTCGGGCGGCCAAACTCGGCATTTCCGAAATCCACCAGGGCGTCAAGGACAAACTGGCGGTCTTGAAAGAACTTGCATCGAAATATGGAATTCAGCTTGAGGAAATCGCATACGTGGGAGACGATGTGACGGATTTGCCCGCTCTTCAGGCCGTGGGATTTTCCGCGGCTCCCGCGAACGGACGCGACCCCGTCCGGAAAAAGGTACGGTACGTGTGTAAGGCCAAAGGCGGGGAAGGAGCGGTTAGGGAAGTGGCCGACCTGATTTTGGCCGCGCAAGGCTTTTCCCCCATGTTCTTAATCGAGCACGCAAAAGGCGACCAGGGTGCTCACTCGTGAGTTCCTCCTCCACCGGTACGCGGTCATTCTTTCCTGTGGGAGCGTGACCCGTTCGTGAGTATCTTTCGAGAATATGACGTTCGCGGGATCGTCGGGAAAGATTTGACTCCCGACGCGGCGCAATCCATTGGCCGCGCCTATGGGACCATGGCCCGGCAACGCGAATGTCGAACCGTGGCCCTTGGTCGGGACGGACGCCTGACTTCGCCGGATCTCCGGGATCGGGTGCTGGCCGGCATCACGAGCACAGGAGTGAACGTCGTGGATATCGGAGTTTGTCCGACGCCGTTACTCTACTTTGCCTTATATGAGTTGCCCGTTGATGGAGGCGTGATGGTCACCGGGAGCCATAATGCGGCTGAATATAACGACTTCAAAATGTGTCTGGAGAAAACGGCCCTGTATGGGCAAGACATTCAGGAACTCAAACGCCTGATCGAAACCGGGTCGTATGCGTCAGGATCGGGAACCGTGTCCACGGCGTCGCTCATTCCTTCCTACCTGCGTTACTTCAAGGAACACTTTGCCGGTCTTGACGGAAAAAGAATGCACGTGGTCGTGAATTGCGGAAACGGCGCCGCGAGTCTGGTGGCGAAAGCGGCGTTGGAGCAATTGGGCTGCCGCGTCACGGGGTTGCATGACGACCTCGACGGCCGTTTCCCCAACCATCATCCCGATCCGACCGTCGTCGAGAATCTTCAGGATCTCATTCAAGCCGTAAAGCACCATCGCGCGGACGTTGAGTTTGCATACGACGGCGACGCGGATCGAATCGGGACAATCGACGAAAAGGGAGCGATCGTCTGGGGAGATCGCCTGCTCCTGATTTTTGCACGGGATCTCTTGAAGGACAGGCCCGGGAGCACGGTGATTTCCGATGCCAAAGCTTCCCAATGCCTGTACGAAGATATTCGGAAACGGGGCGGGAACGGCGTCATGTGGAAGACGGGCCATTCCGTAATGAAAGCCAAGATGAAGGAAGAAAAGGCCACGCTGGCCGGAGAAATATCGGGGCATATGTTTTTTGCCGATCGCTATTTCGGATACGACGACGCCATTTATGCCTCATGCCGGTTGATTGAAATCCTGTCGAAAGCGCAAACACCATTCTCTTCCCTTCTCGTGGATCTGCCGCCCACGCAGGTCACCCCGGAGATTCGCATGGAGTGCCCGGACGACGTGAAGTTCCTGGTGGTCGAGGCGGTACGAAACCGGCTGGTCAAGACGGCGAGGCGGCACAATTCGCCGAACGCCAGCCATTCGAACGCCGTGATTCGTGAAGTGATCACGATTGACGGAGTGCGCGTCTGCTTCGATGACGGCTGGGGCCTCATTCGCGCCTCCAACACGCAACCCGCGCTGGTCCTTCGCTTTGAAGCGAACACAGCCGAACGGTTACAAGCCATCCGCACCTATCTGGAAGGGGAGTTGGAAGCCTGTTGTCGCGACATCAATTCGTTGAACGCCCGTTTTCGCTAGAGCCTCAACCATCTTCCAAATTAAGCTTTTTCATGCGCGATCCTTTACGGAAATCATAAAGAAAAGAAAAAGTAGTTACATAGTGTCATATTAGTGTCAATAAATCGGCAGAAAACTATTTTATGTCATTTCTTGTGAATTTTGTGACGTATGCGAGCCGGCAAGACCTGAACTTTTCCGTGATGCCGGTGTCTGACCGGCTTCCGGTCAACTTGTTCAGAATTGCCGTCTGGTTACGCCTTCGGCTGACCTGACCTACGGCACTGCTTAAAAAAAGCGCCATGAGATGGCGCGGCTACAAAGACAACGACACTGGATTCCCGATCGGGGTCGGGAATGACGAAGAGAATGTGCCCGTCTTCTCCGGGTAGTATACAATCTCAACAGAAATTTATGCGTGCCGGATTGATTCGACATAAACTGTTCGTGCTCGGGGTGGGCGGCCTGCTGCTCTTGGGCTTCTTGTGGGGGCTGGTCCTGTTACCTGCCGCTGTTGCTGTTCAGGAAAAGGAAGATTATCGCTATGGCATCTCCCTGTGGGGTGTTCCAGCCGGACATGCATACATGAAAAACGAAACGCTGGTTGGGGCGGACGGTGGTCCGGCCCGGCATCTGACGACCACGATTCGATCGAATGATTTCATTTCTTTCTTTTTTCCCGTCAAAAACCACGTGGATTCGCTGGTCGATCCCGTGACCATGCTTCCCCGGCATTTATTTTTTCAACGTCGTGAGGGTGGTCGCCATGAACAGTTTGACGTCACGTTCGATCGCGTGGCTAACCAGGTCACGGTGCTGAAAGACGGGAAGCCCTCGGTTCATGACATTCCTCCCGGCACACATGGTCCCTTATCGTGTTTATATTTTTTGCGCACGCTGCCGAATCTCGAACCGGGCTCTTCAGTATACTTAAATATTCATCACGACCGAAAAAACTACAAAGTCGAGGTCAAAGTCGAGGCCATCGAATCGATCAGTGGCCCATGGGGCGAGGTCGAAGCGATCCGCCTGTTGGCGATCATGCCGTTTCGGGGGATTTTCTTGAATGAAGGCAACATCAGAATCTGGCTCACCAACTCGCCGGAGCGGGTTCCTGTCATGATGGAAGCCCGTGTGATTGTCGGGTCGGCTACGGCACTGATCGAAAAATGGGTTCCGTCACCGAAATGAGCCTCGACTTTTTCAAGAAAGATCTTATAATAGATCCTTTAATCTATTTAATCCGGTTATGGTTTCCCTCACCCACCATATTGTCGAACAGCGTCGGCTCCAGCCTGATAGTGCCGAAGAATTCTCCACCATCATAAACCGGATCGTCTCGGGCGGGAAAAGTATTGCCCGGGACCTGAGTTCAGCCGGACTCAGTGATCGTCTCGGTACGACCGACGCGAAAAACGTCCATGGCGAACAGGTGCAACGCATGGATGCCCGCGCCAACCAGCTTTTTGTGGAGGCCTTTCAGGATTGTGACATCGTGCAAATCGTGGTGTCCGAAGAAATGGATGAACCGTTTGTCGTGGCGCATGCCGAGGGGTCGGGCAAGTATGCCGTGTTTTTCGATCCCTTGGACGGTTCCTCGAATATCGACGTCAATGTTTCCCTCGGGTCGATTTTTTCCATCCACCGGTTGGACTCTACCGGCAATTTTCTGAAAGCGGGTTGTGAGCAGGTCGCCGGCGGGTATCTGTTGTATGGAGCGAGCACGATTCTGGTGTATACGTGTGGAGACGGAGTCCATCAGTTTACGCTTGATCCGGTGGCCGGCGAGTTTTTCTTGTCCGCCTCAAACGTGCAGATTCCTGCCAGAGGAAATATTTATAGTGTCAATGAAGGAAACAGTTCTAAGTGGTCAAAAAATATGAGAAATATTGTTGACTACTTTCGTGATGACGATAAAGAAACCGGCAGGCCGTATTCCTCACGGTACACCGGGTGTCTCGTGGCGGACGTCCATCGGGTTCTCTTGAAGGGCGGGATCTACCTGTATCCCGGTGAAGTGCAGAAGCCCGAGGGAAAACTGCGTTTGATGTATGAGGCCGCTCCGTTGAGTTTCGTGGTGGAACAGGCCGGGGGACTTGGCAGCACGGGTGTGGAACGGATTGCCGGGATCCATCCCAAGACGCCTCACCAGTGTGTTCCGCTTATCATCGGTAGTCGTGAAGATGTTGAAGTCGCAGAACATTTTTTGTGTCGAGAGTAACAGGGGTTTGGTTGTCTTGGTTCGTGTAGGCAGTAACGGCCTGGAATACTAGGAGTATCATTTATGTCCAGGCATGCACCACTCAGAAGGAGACCGCATGGCTCTGCGAGCCGGTTTTCTGGTCATCAGCGTTCTGCTCGGGCTCACGTTGGGCTACGTGACGGGAGGCGGGGAGATGCTTCATGCCGTTGTCGGCGCCGGATTCGCGGCCTTGCTGAGCGGCACGCTGGTGTTCCTGGAGATTTCCTTCATGGAACGCCTCCCTGCCCGTACGCTGGCATACGGCGGTATCGGCTTCAGTCTGGGACTGTTTCTCTCGGGGATGTGTGTTTTCTTGACGCTCTTCCTGGCGCCACACGCCCTCATCCGGTTGGTTTCATTCGCAACGCTTCTGATCTTTCCGTATCTCGGACTCACGTTGGGCGTTCGTTATGGCAAGGGTGACGATAAGGATGACACGACCGTCACCGGCTTGAATCCGGCGGGACGATTTCTCACGCCCAAATTACTGGATACGAGCGTGATTATCGACGGCCGTATTGCCGACCTGTGCGAAACCGGGTTTATGGAGGGGGATTTCATCATTCCTCAATTTATTTTGCAGGAGCTGCAACATATTTCCGATTCAGCCGATTCGTTAAAACGCGTACGGGGTCGTCGGGGACTCGATATTCTGAACCATATTCAAAAAAATGAAGACGTCGTGGTGAAGATTATTGAAAACGATTTTCCCAACATCAAAGAAGTTGACGCCAAGTTGGTGGAATTGGGCAAGAAACTGAACGCCAAAATTTTGACCAATGATTTGAACCTGAATAAGGTCGCCGAGCTGCAAGGCGTGCACGTGCTGAACATCAATGAATTATCCAACGCGCTCAAGCCGATCGTCCTTCCCGGCGAAATGATGCGGGTCTTCGTGTTGAAAGAAGGAAAGGAATCCGGGCAGGGCGTGGCGTACCTAGATGACGGGACGATGGTGGTCGTCGATAATGCTAAACGCTATATAGGCAAAAACGTGGACGTCGTCGTCACGAGCATATTGCAAACGAGTGCGGGCAGGATGATCTTTACCCGCCTGCGTGAAGAAACCGATCGGGATGTGTTGAGTTTCGCACGTGGATGAGTGGGTTGCCGCGGTCGTACCGGCCGGAGGGTGCGGTACTCGAATGGGGAACGAGACCCCCAAGCAGTTTCTTCAATTGGGTGACGTTCCGCTTCTTGTCCACGCCCTTCGGGTGTTCGAGTCGAGCAGGACAATAGCTGAAATCGTCGTGGTCGTTCCTCCTGACGCGGTGACGTATTGTCAAAACGAGCTCCTGCCGCAATTTGCTTTTTCCAAGATCAGCAAAATCATCAGTGGCGGAGCCCGGCGACAGGATTCGGTGTGGAATGGATTGCAAGCCGTCGATGAGCGTACAAAGATCGTATTGGTCCATGATGCCGTACGGCCGTTCGTGACGGGCACGATGGTCGAGGAAGTGGTTGACGGCGCCAGGACTCATGGCGCGGCGATCGTGGCGATCCCTCTCCACGATACGGTGAAACGGGCGGCTCCGGACGGCATGATCGAAACCACCCTTGACCGGCACCGGCTCTGGCTGGCCCAAACGCCGCAAGCTTTTAGAATCGAGTTGCTACGGGAAGCGCACCGGTCAAGCCGGCAGGACGGCGTGGAGGCAACGGATGACGCGTTTCTGGTCGAGCGGATCGGGCATCGGGTTTCCATCGTCAATGGCAGTCCGGACAATATCAAAGTGACCCGTCCGGAAGACCTGGTGATGGGAGAAGCGATTCTCCGATCAGATCCCCGACCAGGTCTGTCCTCGACCTGATCGGGGATCGGGAACAGGCTTAACGTCCGCTCTTTTCACTTGTTGGTTCTTTCCTGTATCCTTATTAATTCGAGAATTCGGATAGAAAAGGACGCGCCAACGTATGCGGGTTGGAATCGGGTACGACATTCATCAACTGAAAGAAGGAAGACCGCTCATGCTGGGCGGAGTTCATATTCCGCATACGCATGGGTTGGATGGCCATTCCGATGCGGATGCGCTCACGCATGCTGTGTGTGATGCGCTCTTGGGAGCCATGGGAGAAGGGGATTTGGGCCGCTATTATCCCAGCAGTGACCCGCAATTTGCCAATATGAAGAGTCTGGATATGCTGAAAGGCATTCACGCCAAACTTGCGGAGCGGGGGTTTCGTCTCGTCAATCTGGATACGGTCGTGGTGGCCCAAGCTCCTCGATTAGGAAGCCATGTGGCTGAGATGGGCAAGCAATTGGCCCGGGCCTTATGTGTCGATCCGTCGCTCGTCAACGTGAAGGTCAAAAGCCATGATCATCTCGGGACGCTTGGCAGACAAGAAGGGATTGCCGCCCAAGCCGTTTGTCTTATTGCTCACGTGCCATCTGATGAGAAATCGATTTGAACGATGTTGACCATGATTCAACAAGATCTTCGAGCCGTGTTTGATCGCGATCCTGCCGCCAGGACCACGCTTGAAGTGTTTTTGACGTATGCCGGGTTTCAGGCGTTGCTGGCGCATCGGGTGGCTCACCGGTTATGGAAGATGCGGCTTCGATTATTGGGCCGGCTGGTGTCGCAAGTCGCCCGTTGGGTCACGGGTGTCGAAATTCATCCCGGTGCGTTAATCGGACACGGGTTTTTCATCGATCACGGCATGGGCGTGGTGATTGGCGAGACCTCGGAAATCGGCGATTACGTCACGTTGTTTCAAGGGGTCACGTTGGGTGGAACGGGGAAAGAAAAAGGGAAACGACACCCGACGTTGGGGAATCACGTGGTTGTAGGGTCGGGCGCCAAGGTGTTGGGCAATATTCGAATCGGGGATTCCGTGAAAATCGGAGCCAATTCGGTGGTCTTACGGTCAGTTCCATCCAATTCCACGGTCACCGGCATTCCGGGCCGCATCGTCAAATCGATCGGTGTCCGGGTGCCCGAAGAAGCCATGGATCATGCGAACATTCCCGACCCGATCGCCGAACGGTTTGATGCCATGGAGCGGGAACTCATTACGCTACGAAAAAAATTGGAAAACGCGGAAGACTGATCGCAAAGAGGGGAATGAAAGAACCCCCCTCACCCCAGCCCTCTCCCACCAGGGGAGAGGGAGTTAAGGGGAAGGCATGTCTGGTAGAGGAGGAATGGCTTGTGAGCGAAGGTCCCAGAATCACCAAACGTGTACAAGAAATCCTCGGGTATTATCAAAGTGACGCGCCGAGCATTCGGGCTAATTTAGCCAGGTTATTGATGAGCGGCCGGTTGGCGGGAACCGGCAAGCTCTTGATCCTGCCGGTGGATCAGGGTTTTGAACATGGTCCTGCCAGAAGCTTTGCAGCCAATCCTGCCGGGTATGATCCTCTTTACCACTTTGAACTGGCGATCGATGCCGGATGTAGTGCCTATGCGGCTCCTTTGGGATTCCTGGAGGCCGGCGCAGCGGAATATGCCGGCCACATTCCATTGATCCTCAAGCTCAATAACAGTGACTCTCTTTTCGGCGGCGACGACTATAATCAAGCCGTGACGGGCAGCGTGCAGGACGCTCTTCGTTTGGGATGTTGCGCGGTCGGGTACACCATTTACCCCGGGTCGTCGTACAGCCAGGAGATGTATGAGAATTTGCAGGAGATTGCCGAGGAAGCCAAGTCCGTCGGACTGGCCGTCGTGGTCTGGTCGTATCCCCGTGGCGGGAAATTGACCAAGGCCGGAGAGACGGCCATTGACGTGGTGTGCTATGCCGCTCAGATCGCAGCCCAACTGGGCGCGCATATCATCAAAGTCAAAGTGCCGACGGATCAGATTTTTCAACCGGAAGCCAAAAAGGTCTATGAAGCCGAGGATATTCCGATCAGTACCCCGGTCGAGCGAATCCGTCACGTGGTGCAAAGTGCGTTCAACGGGAGACGCATCGTCATTTTTTCCGGAGGCGCCAAGGGTACGGACAAGACCATTTTCGACGAAGTGCGGGCGATTCGCGACGGGGGAGGGTTCGGTTCGATTATCGGCCGGAATTCTTTTCAACGCCCGAAACCCGATGCCGTCACGTTTTTGGACGCCTGCATGAAAATTTATGCAGGGGAAGTGGCGTAGGGTTCTTCCTTTCTGTCATTCTTGCAGTCGTTAGCGGGAATCCAGGGTCTTGTTTTTGCTTTTGTCTGTCATCCCCAACCTGATCGGGGATCCAGTGTCTTTATCCTCATAAGAAACAACCCTGGATCCTCGATTAAAAATGTCGAGGATGACAGGAGGGAGTAGAGGCACTTGTAGGTCGGGTTGCCGCAGGCGTAACCCGACAATCCGAAAATCTGCGAATCCGTCGGATTATGACAACAACTGCATCACGGATAGAGGCCTCGGGCGGTATGGGCCTGGGCCACTTGATCGATTCCGTTCATGAGGGCAGCCATCCGCATCGTGGTTTTGTTCTCTTCCGCAAAGTGGAGTGTCCGGTGAAAGGCTGTGGCGATGATTTCCTGAAGCCGTTGCCTGATGTCACTCTCATTCCAGAAAAAGCGTTGGACGTCCTGGACCCACTCGAAATACGAGACGATCACCCCGCCTGAATTGGCTAAAATATCGGGAATGATGAAGACATCCCGATCGTTTAAAATAGCGTCTGCATCCAACGTGGTCGGCCCATTCGCCGCTTCCGCCAGAATGCGACAACGGAGGCGTTCGGCGTTTTTGCCGGTAATTTGTTCCGACAGCGCGGCGGGAATCAGGACCGTACACTCCAGGGTAAGCAATTCGTCGTTGGTCAGGTAATCGCCGACTTTCATGTCTTGCAAGGGCGAACCGAGCCGATGGCGTTGAAAGATCTTGTCTATCGACAACCCTTTCGGATTGAAGACGCCGCCCGTGACGTTACTGATGCCAATCACTCGAGCCCCGGCTTCGTCGAAGATTTTGGCGGTGTGTGAACCCACGTTCCCAAACCCTTGGATCACCACGCTCGTATCCTCCAGTTTAATCCCCTTATGGCGGAGTGCTTCTATCGTGACGTTCACCACCCCTCGTCCGGTGGCTTCTTCGCGACCCAGACTCCCTCCGATTGCAAGAGGTTTGCCCGTGACGGCGCCGGGGACGGAGAATCCGACTTGCTGGCTGTAGGTGTCCATGAACCAGGCCATGACTTGCTGGTTTGTGCCGATGTCTGTTGCCGGAATATCTTTGTCCGGACCGATCAGCGGAAAGATTTCAGCCGCATACCGCCGGGTGAGACGTTCCAATTCGGCGAGTGACAACGTATGCGGATTGACTTGAATGCCACCCTTTGCTCCTCCATACGGAAGTCCGGCCAGGGCGGTTTTCCAGGTCATCCACATGGCTAATGCCGCCACTTCTCCCAGGGCCACGTCCTGGTGGTACCGCAGCCCGCCCTTGGATGGCCCACGTGCGGAATCGTGTTGGACCCGGTATCCTTGAAAGACGCGAACGTGGCCGTTGTCCATTCGGATCGGGAGCGCGACGATCAACGACCGCTGCGGAGTCTTCAGCCGCTCTCGCAGATTGGTGTCCAGGTTCATGGCTTCCGCCACCTGGTCGAATTGAGCAACGGCCAGACGAAAAGTGGGGTGGTCCAATTCTGGAATCATGGTCTCGGTTTCATAGGAAGGCCGGTTGGCACACCTTCTGATAAAATCTTACTCCTTGAGCATGGCAATGTCACTTGGGAACCAGATCGTGAGACGGGGAAGGGCTGTAGTGCCCCATCCGGTCAAGTTTGTGCTCAAAAGCATTTACTCAACATGTGTTGGTTTGTATGATATGTAGGGGACGGCCTATGTGCCGTCCCTGGAAAGGGTAACCGCGGTGTTGAAATTTTTTCATCTCGGCTGGCTGGTGCTTGTCGTTGTCCTTCCGCTTGGCTCGGGTCAGGCAGAGGGTTCTCAAATCATCCTTTTGGATCAGACGCCTTTTTATGCGCCCTCGACTATGACGATTCTCCCGGGGCAGGCGGTGCAGTGGCACAATCAGTCGATGCAGCCACATACCGTGACCCACGACGGGTGTGGGCGGGGAGGGAAATGCGCCTTTGCCTCAGAACACCTTCATCCCGGTGAACGTTTCAGCGTGAACGGCTTGCCTCCGGGAACCTATGCCTATCATTGCGAGATCCATCCGTTCATGCGCGGTCGTATTCAGGTGAAGCGGATCGTGCCAAACCACGACGTCACGGAATTGTAGCCTGTCCTTCCGCCCAGCTCCCGGACAATCCGCGAATCCTCTACCTCCCCTTACCCCTCCTTACAAAGGAGGGGAACACAGAAGGAATGACCGTCTTTTCCCTCCCCTTTGTAAGGGGAGGGCAGGGTGGGGTAGAACCCAGGCGTCGGATGACTCTTCGTCAATTCGAACTACTCATCTGCATGATCGTAATGGACGCGAAGAAGATAGAGCCCCTGAGGAGGGGCCGTGGGACCCGCCTCTCGGCGATCCCTGGCTTCGAGGATGGCCATCAACGTATCAGGCCCCCTTTTCCCATGACCGATTTCAACCAGGGTTCCGACTAATGCCCGCACCATTTGTTTCAAGAACCGGTCGGCTCGGATCGTGAAACAAATCGATGGGCCGTCACCTGACCAGTCAACGCGTTGGATGGTACAGACGGGATTTTTCGTGCCGGCAGCCGGCCCTTGAAACGACGTGCAGTCGTGTTGTCCCAGGACGTGACGTGAGGCATTGCGCATAAGGTTCACGTCAAGGGGTTTGGCAATCTGCCAAACACGGAGACGATCCAACGTCGGCCGTGTCGGCTGATTGAGAATTCGATATTCGTACGTTTTGGAGTGCGCGTCGTACCGTGCATGAAAGTCCTTGGCCGCGACCTCCGTTTGACGCACGCTGATGTTGTTCGGGAGCACTCCGTTCAAGGCGCGAGTCCACTCATGGGGCCGTAACGGTCTCTCCGATTGAAAACCGACGACTTGTCCGAGGGCGTGAACGCCCGCGTCCGTTCGACTTGCCGCTATCGTCGAGATAGAGGATCGGGTAATTTGGCGCAACGCGTCTTCAAGCGCCGCTTGGACGGTAGGTTGGTCGGGTTGCCGTTGCCAGCCGGCGTACGTTGTCCCGTCATATTCAAGCACCAGCTTGTACGTGGTCATGAATTGGCGCCGGAGCCGATGTGTTTACTCATTTATTTACAGTACCTTCAAGTATGCCTGGATACCCTGATAGATGCCCTCGGCGAGTTTTTTCTGAAAAGTTGTCGTCTTCAACCGTTTTTCTTCCATCGAATTGGATACGAACCCCACTTCAGCCAGGATACTCGGCATAGTCGTGAAACGTAAGACGTAAAATGGGGCTGTTTTGACCCCATGATTTCTGATTTTGTAATTTTTGCGTAACGTTGTGACGAGCTTGTCATTCGTGCTCTCGGCAAAGGTCTGGGATTCTTTGATCTTATGGTCATTCAAGCTGTCAGTAATAATGAACTGCCAGGGTGGAGTATCACTTTCCAATTTCATGCCGTTTTCCCGGGCGGCTACTTCCAGGGCACGGGGGTCACTGGCTTTTCCGAAATGGTAGATCTCCAATCCCTGAATGGATCTCCGGGGATGAGAATTGACGTGAATGGAAATAAACAAACAGATCCGTGACTTTTTATTTGCATCAACGTTTGAACCCGTGTCCTTCCCACACCATTCCAACTTTTTCTTATTGGCAAATTTCACGCGCTTTTCCAAATCAAGAAACTTGTCTTTTGATCGAGTCAACAGCACTTTGGCTTTGTGCCGGTCTTGAATCAGTTCGCGTAAATATTTCGAGACCTGCAAGACGATAGTTTTTTCTTTGGTGCCTTTTCGCCCGGTGGTGCCGGGGTCCCTTCCCCCGTGACCTGGGTCGATGACGACCAGGAGACCTTTCGAGGTTTTCGCGGAAGGAGAGTTCGATCGCGTGACACGAGATTGACCCGGCCGAGCCGGTTTGGCGGGTTTCCTTTTACCTGTTTCAGGTTTCGCCGCGATCGCAGGCGTTTTTTTGGCGTAAAAGAGATCCATCGCCACCCGGTCGGGTTGACCTAGGGTGAAGATCCGGTATGTCCGGAGGGTTTGGAGGTCCAGAACGATATTGACGGTTCGAGGCTTTTCCGGAGATAGGGTCATGGCCCTTGGAAAATCTTTTCTCCTGATTTGTTGCTGAACGCGCTTGCTCAGCGTGACATTGGGCAGGGAAATCGTCGCTATGCGTTGGTTCTTGCGTTCTTTGATTTGGACGCGACCGGTCAGGTCAAACACAACCCGGGTATATTTCTTATGAGCATGATACCGGACGTTGTTGACGGTGACTGTCGCGGTCGTTCGACCGGGCGAGGTTCCTTTTTTTGCCAGGAGCGCGTGCGCCGGGAATGCCGAATCGGACCGCGCGGGGTGAGGGGATGATGCTGATGCCGATACCGGTCCGGCCGCACTTCCGCAGAAGGCCGCGTAACATATCAGGGCAAGGGCAAATGCGTTTTTCATGAGAGTTAACGAAAAGAAGATGACGTCGTCTCAGAATAACAAACTCTTCGTGTTCTGTCATTGACACTATGAAAACACTGGGATAGCGTGTCTCGCCGTATGCCACTCTCTATCATCATAGACGGATACAATTTACTGGGGGCTCTCGGCAAGAAAAAGTCGGAGGAGCCAACCGACCGTGCCGGGACGCGGGAAGCCCTCATCCGGCGGCTTTCGTTGTACAGCCAATCCAAAGGGCATCCCATAACCGTGGTGTTCGATGCTTGGCGGGAGCAAACAGGGCTTGAGCGTTATGAACACCGGACGGGGGTGCAGGTGGTGTTTACCAAACGGGGAGAACGTGCCGATCAGGTCATCCAACGTTTGGCCCGGCAGTATGGTCGAGCGTGCGCCGTGGTTTCTTCGGATTTGGAGATTATCCAGACGGCTAAAGCCCATGGAGCCTTTGTGATGAAGTCTCAAGAATTTCAAGTAAAACTCGAATTTTTTGGAGATAACAAACCTCTTACCATGAAGCCCCAAGCCATTTCCCTGACGCAAGGCGGGGCAAAGATCGAAGACGAGAAACCTCCGGAACGCCCCAATAAAAAAGGCAATCCTCGTAAGTTACCAAAAGCCGTCCGGGCCAGAAAACGCCAACTCAGGGGATTTTGAAGACGCGTTTTGTATTTTCAACGGTGGACCGTGCAATGGATTCAACGGACCCGTTCCCACGAATCTCCGCCAATGTTTCCGCCACGTATTGTACGTAGGCGGGTTCATTCCGTTTCCCGCGATAGGGAACAGGCGCGAGATAGGGGCAATCCGTTTCGACCATGAGACGGTCGAGAGGGACGGTCTTCGCGATGTCCCGCAGCATCGTCGCATTCTTGAACGTCAGCACGCCGGAGAAGGAAAGATAAAAACCCAGGTCCAGCGCGTCCTTGGCGAGCCACGCGTCTCCCGAAAAACAATGGAAGACGCCGCCGATGTCACCCGCGCCTTCTTCTCGAAGGATCGTCACGGTATCTTCCTGGGCTTCACGCGTGTGAATGACAAGAGGAAGGGCCAGTTCGCGAGCCAGGTGAATCTGCTCACGAAACCGTTGGCGTTGGATCTCCCGTGGAGAATGGTCATAATGGTAGTCCAACCCGATTTCGCCATAGGCAACGATTTTCGGGTGTTGGGCCAGTGACCGAAACGACTCATACCAGCCTTCTCCGATTTCCTTGGCTTCGTGCGGGTGCACGCCGATGGTGGCAAAAATATTGGGATGAGCATGTGCCAGGGCAACGGCGGCCTGGCTGGTGGCTAAATCACAGCCAATCGTGACAATGGCTTCAATGCCGGCAGTTTGGGCACGTTGAAGGACGTTGGCCCGATCGGTATCGTATCTCAGATCATCCAAATGAGCATGACTGTCGATGAGCATCACAACTCTCCGTATTCAGGTTAGCGGGGAATCCTAGCACATCATCCGTCACCAAAGAAGCCGGGGGAGTCAATGGATTGGGATACAGCATTGTTTTACGCCGTCAATGAATGGGCCGGCCGGTCGGTGGCCCTGGATTGGTTGATGCGGCAATGTTCGTCAGAGACAAATTTTATCGTGCTGGTCGCGGCGTTTCTGGCCTGGCGGGCGTGGCTCGATTGGCGTCACGGCGTCCTGGTCACGGTGGCCCTGGGCGTCTCGATCGGGGTGGGGGATTTCATCGGGACGCAAATCAAGTCCTGGATCGCCCGTCCGCGGCCGTGCCACGTTCTGCAGGACGTCCATGAACTGGCCGGATGCGGGAAACTGTTCAGCCTGCCCTCGAATCACGCGGTAAATGCGGCCACTGCCGCGGCCTTTCTTGGGGTCCTGTTCCCCAAGACCCGCTGGGTCGCAGGCACCCTTCTGTTCCTCGGCGGCGTCTCCCGCATCTACTTGGGGGCCCATTACCCAACGGACGTACTCGTAGGCTGGTGCCTCGGCGGCCTCCTGGGCATGACGGTCGGGTATCTGATTGCGAAACGTCCCTGGCAAGAGTTCGGTACCAAGTAGCGTCTTGTTTCAATGGGCTTTTTCGTATTCCTGGTCAGCACAATCAACACAACGGTCGTGACCGTTACAGCTTCCGCAAGGCGGCGACACGGTCTTCGATAGGCGGATGCGTCGAGAAGATCTGCATGAAACTTCG
>JAHRAK010000097.1 GCA_020027535.1 Nitrospirales bacterium | reverse complement strand
CCTGCGGAGGCAGTAGAAGGGAAGTAGGATTAACAAGGAGGTGTAGAATGTCGAAGAAGTTTTTTATTGCCGCATTGGTGATGGCGGCGTTGTTCGTATTGGCGGCCGCACCGGCGTTTGCCGATGGGAATCCGCACGTTGCTGAAGCGATTGCGCACGCGGAGGAAGCGGCGAAACACGGCGGCATGGGCCATGCCGATGCCGTTGTCGGCCATGCCCAGGAAGCGCTGAGCCATGCCGAAATGGCCCAGAAAGACGTCAAGAATCCTCATCTTGATGAAGGCGTCGGCGAATTGAAGGAAGCCATCGCGCATGGCAACCAAGGTCATGCCGAGGTGGCGACCAAGCACGCGAACAGTGCCGTCATGCATCTGAAGGAAGTCCATTGATTGGGCTGAACCAGTCAAGGCGGTTTGAAGAAACGGGCAGGGGGTTCCTGCCCGTTTTTGTTTTGAAGGCCGGTCAACGAGGCCACCGATGAAAGTCGGCTATTTCCAAACTCATCCCGAATTCGGGGAAGTGCAGCGTAATATAGAGCACGTGGTTTCTCGCCTGGGTTCGGTGGACTGTGAGCTGCTCGTTCTGCCGGAATTTGCTTTTACCGGATATCAATTCGTGAATCAGGAGGAAGTCTTCGAGTTGTCGGAACCGGTTCCGGACGGCCCGACGACCCAAGCCTGTCTAGAGCTTGCCCGCCAACATCGGATGCATGTGGTCGTGGGGTTGCCTGAGAAGGCCGGTGAGCAGTGCTACAACTCGGCGATCGTGGTGGGTCCGTCAGGGTTTCTGGGGTGCTACCGCAAGACGCATCTCTTTTGTGAAGAAACGTTGTTCTTCAGTCCGGGCGACTCGGGGTTTCGGGTCTGGGACATCGGCCCGGCTCGCATCGGGGTCATGATCTGTTTCGATTGGTACTACCCGGAATCGGCCCGTAGCCTCGCCTTGCAAGGGGCGGAGATCGTGTGCCATCCATCGAATCTGGTCCTGCCTCATTGCCCCGATGCCATGGTGACTCGTTCTCTGGAAAATCGGATTTTCAGCATCACGGCCAATCGAGTCGGCCAGGAAGCCCGGGGGGGGAAACCGCCCATGACCTTCATCGGGAAAAGTGAAGTCGTTTCACCAACAGGGCATATTCTGTCCCGCGCTTCTACCGATGCTCCTGAACTGACGGTGGTCGAGATCGATGTTGCCGAAGCCCGCAACAAGTCGATCAATCCCTATAATGAATTATTGAAGGATCGGCGCCCAGACTATTATTCCTCCTAAACCACGAGGAGAATAATCGTCCCCAGGACCACGCGGTAATAGCCGAAAACTTTCAGCGTATGTCGTTTGACGTAGGAGAGAAACGCCGCAATCACGGCCCAGGCCACCAGAAAGGAAACCACCAGGCCGATGCCCAGGGCCAGGAGATCCTGGCTATTGAAAAGATGGTAGGATTGCGCGAATTTGTAGCCGGTGGCGGCGAGCATGGTTGGAAGCGCCAGGAAGAAGGAAAATTCCGTGGCGACTTTTCGCTCCAACCCCAAGAGAAGCCCTCCCACTATGGTCGATCCCGAGCGCGACATGCCCGGAATCAACGCCACGCACTGGGCGAGTCCGACTCCCACGGCCCTCGATAGGCCGATGTGTTCCAATACCGTACAACGAACGGGTTTGGGCCAAGTTTCCACGATGAGGATCATGATCCCGCCGATGATGAGACTCAAGGCCACGGTTCGAGGAGAGAAGAGGTGCTCCTCGATCCATCCATGAGCCAGTAATCCCACCAACGCCGCGGGCAAGAACGCCACGCCCAAGCCGATGAGAAACCAGAGATGGTGATGGGTGCCGGCGGAAGTTCTAACCATCTGCCTCAAGGAAGAGGTGGAGGTTTGGAAGTGGCATCGCAAGTTGTGCCGTTCCTGGTTTGCATGACTCAGCAAGGAAAGGATTTTGGTGCGTTCGTAGGCCACGACGGCCAGCACGGCCCCCAACTGGATACAAATTTCGACGCTGATCGCCACGTGACCCGTAAATCCTACCCAATGTCCGAAAAGAATGAGATGGCCGGTCGACGAGATGGGGAGATACTCCGTGAGTCCCTCCAAAAGGCCGAGCAGAACGGCTAAACCTGGTCCGAATTGTTCCATGGGTGACGGCGGCGCTTCATGTGTGAATCCGTGGCAATGGTGCGATGATGCAGGTCGCATCCTCGTCGCGCGAGTTGTTGACAAAACATACCAGGGCTTTCATAGTAAATACCATGGGCAAAGACCAAGGCCCATCACGTTGTTGCCGGTCGAACGGAGGCGGTTTTGATGCTGAGAAGAACGGACGAGAACACCGGGCGTATACGCGTTTGGCGATACGGCATGTGGGGAGCGAGCCTCCTCTGTAGTGCCGTCCTGTTCTTGGGAGGTTGTGTTGTCGCCAAGGGCAAATATGAAACGGCCGTGGCGGATATGGAAGCCGCCAGGATGGAACTGGAAAGAAGCCGGATGCAGAACGAGTCCCTTACGGAAGAAAATGAAAATTTACGAGCCGATCATCAAACGGCGGCTTTTGATTTGGAAAATCTGAGCGCTGAAATTCAGCAGATCAAGGCTGGTCAAGAACGTGAACGAAACCTGCTCGCAACTCGTGAGGCTCAGTTGCAGAGGGACCGTCAAACGATGGTCAATAAACTGCAGGAAGTTCAGCAGGTGCATCAAACGTTGAAAAGCCAGAACCGCGCGTTGCGGGATACGGTGCGCCGCTATCAGAAGGAGCTCGAAGAAGCCCGTAAAGCCAAAGTGAAACGCATGGCTCCCAAGATCGTGAAACCGAAAAAGAGCGCCCCCGAGGCCCCGCCCGTGGTGGCCAAGAAATCTTCACCCGAGCCAGCCCCACCTCCAGTCGCCGTGCCTTTCAATGGGACGGCGACACCTGTCAATATTAATACGTCTTCCGCGAATGACCTGGTCTTGTTTTTAGGGCTCACCAAGGAACTGGCCGACAAGGTCGTTTCGAATCGTCCCTATCGGCTTCGCGGAGAGTTGGTCTCCAAACAAGTGGTGCCCAAAGCCACCTTCGACGTAATCAAAGACAGAATTACGGCAGCACCTCAATAAGCCGGTACGGCGCCTCAGAAATACCACGCCAGGCTCATCAGCATGCCGACGTCATCCGCGTCGATACGCGTCGGGACCCTGACTCCCACCGTGTCGAACAATTCGCCCCAGCGTTTGCTGTTGTACTGGATGTAGCGCGCTTCGATGCGGAGCCCGAGGTGTTCGCTCAGCATCTTTTCCACGCCGGCGCCGTACGTCCAGGCCGTATAATCCAGGTTGCGGCTGTCCGATCCCGAGACAAACTCGGGCTGGTCGGTCGAGGTACAGTCCATGTCGGACAGGCAGCCTCGATAGTGATTCGTAAACTGCGCCTGGATGAGGCGGATGCCTCCGAGGACGTAGACGCTCGCGTCCCATGACCGCAGCACGCCGGGGCTGCCGCCCAGCTTGAGCGTGAAGCCGTAGCTCCGGTTTTTCTCAAAGGACCAGCGGTCCGGCCAGCTTTCCCCGGGCTGATTGCGTCCCGGGGACTCGCCCACTCCCGGCAGTTGTCCCTTCGCCTGGCCGCCGTGAAACGCGAGGTCCACCTCGCCGCTGATGTAAAACCCGTCCTCCTTGGTGAGTAGCGGGATCCGATGGCCGGCCAGGAACCCGATCCCGTACGCGAAGGTATCGTCGGAATCATTGTCGTGCAACACTTGGCCGCTTCGCGGGTTGGTCGAGCGGGTATTGTCGACGGTTTTGTCGTAGGAGGCATCGACCCGTTCCACCGGGACCGTCACGCCGACGTAGAACAAGTGCCCCTCGTGGGCGAAAGCCGTATTGGTCTGGGCCGATATGACCGGGAGCGCCAGGAGCATGGCCAGCGATACAGTGGTCAGCGGACTGGATATCCAGAGTCGATTGTTTCGCATGAGTGTCGTCTCCTTTTTTCCCGGGGTGCACCTCCCTCCACGGCCAAACGCCGGACGGTGAATCCGCCGCTTGTAGGATAGTCAAACGATTCATGCGTGACAAGAGTAGCTCCGGGAAAGCGAGGATCCAGCGTTTTGTTTTTGTCTGTCATCCCCGACCCGATCGGGGATCCAGAGTCGTTCTCTTCACTAACGAAGGAAAATGCAAAAACCCTGGATTCTGCTAGATTGTCTGGATCCCCGATCAAGTCGGGGACAAGCGTCGAGGATGACGGAAGGAGGTTTTTCTACGCCCCGCGCCCGTTCACGATCCGTCCGTCCACCACGTGGATCGATCGATCGGCTTGTCGAGAGAGGCGTTCGTTATGGGTCACGATCACGAATGCCGTCTTGCGTTGTTCGTTTAACTTTCGCAACAGGGCAAACAGGGTTTCACCGGTGTGCGTGTCCAGATTCCCCGTGGGTTCGTCCGCCAGGACCAGATCAGGAGTGTGAATCAGCGCACGCGCCACGGCCACGCGTTGTTGCTCGCCTCCGGAGAGTTCGCCGGGTTTGTGATGCAAGCGGTGTCCCAGGCCGACTTCCGAAAGGAGCGAACTCGCTTCTTCGATGCACTGGGCGATCGGCCGTTTTTGCATGAGGCTGGGGAGGTAGGTATTTTCCAGTGCCGTAAATTCAGGCAGGAGGTGATGAAATTGAAACACGAACCCGATGCGCCGGTTCCGAAACCGGGCAAGTTCCTGTTCCGACAAACGGAAGATATCCCGGGATTCATAGAACACCGTGCCCCGCGTCGGTCGATCCAATGTTCCCAGGATATGGAGCAGGGTGCTTTTCCCCGCGCCCGACGCCCCCAGCATGGCGAGGATCTCGCCTTGCCGGACTTCGAGGTTGATGTTTTTCAGGACCTCGATGGTTTGATTGCCCAAGAGGAACGATTTGGACAAATCGTTCACTTGCAGAAACGATGACGCTGGATCAGGAGAAGGGCTCATGGGTCTTACTCGTATCGAAGGGCGCTGACCGGCGCCAGCTTGGCGGCCTGCCATGAAGGATACAGCGTGGCGGCAAAGCTGATCAGAATGGCGGAACACGATACCATGAACACGTCCAGGGCCTTCACGTGGACCGGAATACTCGACAGGAAGTACACGGTCTGATCGAAGGTGAAATAATTTTCGATGAGGTAGAGGAACGTGTACCCCAGGGGGATGCCGAGCGCGGTGCCGGTGAGGCCGATGACCACGCCGTTCAACATGAAGATGCGCATGATGGCTTGCGGGGTGGCGCCCATGGCTTTCAGAATGGCGATCTCGCGTTGCTTTTCGGTGACGATCATGGTGAGCGTCCCCACGATGTTGAAGGACGCGACGAGCGTAATCAGGACCAGCAACAGGAACATCATGGTCTTTTCGAGGCGCAACGCCGAAAACAGGTTGCTGTTCAGGAGCATCCAATCCCTCGCCAGGTACCGCGTCCCGAGTTGTTCCGTGATCCGTTCGGCCACGGCGTCGGCGGCAAACACGTCTTCCACCTTCACTTCGATGCCCGTCGAGGTCTTGCCCAGGCCGAAAAACCGCTGGGCCTCCTCCAACGAGATATAGGCCAATGAGGCGTCATATTCGTACATGCCCGACTCGAACAGGCCGGCGACTTGAAACGGGCGAATTTTCGGCGTCATCCCCAGCGCGCTGATGGGGCCCACGGGGGAGACGACGTTGATCCGGCTGCCGACGACGACCCCAAGACGCCTGGCCAGTTCGTGGCCGACGATGATGCCGGGGTTCCGCTTGGCCGGGGCGGAAGCGCCGGGAACGGCGGGCCCGGGCGGCCGTGGCGCGGCCAAATCCTGCACGCTGCCGGATTTCACGTTCTTGGTCATGTCGGTGACTTCCGGCTCTTTCTGCGGATCGATGCCGCGCAGGACGACCCCTCGCACGCCGGTTTTCGACGTGAGCAGCACTTGCTGGAATATGTAGGGCGTGGCCGCCACCACTCCCGGCACGTTCTCTACCTGCCGGATCAGGTCCGCATACCCGGCCATGGTTTGCTGGCCCCGCGGCTGGACCACGACGTGCGAGGTGGCCCCCAGAATCTTGGCCTGCATGTCTTCCTTGAACCCCGTCATGATCCCGAGTGTTCCGATGAGGGCGGCGACACCCAATGTAATGCCGGTGATCGAAATGAAGGTATTGAGCGAAATGGTCCGGGTTCGACGTTTGGCCCGGAGATACCGGAGCCCCACGAAAATTTCATACGGCAACGTCACAACGGTTTCTCCGGTCGAAGTTGAGGAAAAAGAATGACGTCGCGAATCGAGGCTTGATTCGTGAACAACATCACCATGCGATCAATGCCGATGCCCTCTCCCGCCGTCGGTGGCATCCCGTATTCCAGGGCGCGCAGGAAATCTTCATCGAAGTAATGCGCTTCATCGTCGCCGGCTTCCCGTTGCGCGGCTTGCGTTTCGAAGCGTTGACGTTGGTCGAGCGGATCGTTCAACTCGGAAAACCCGTTCGCCAGTTCGCGTCCGTCGATAAACAATTCAAACCGATCGGTGAGATGCGGGTCCGCGTCCTTCCGGCGCGAGAGCGGAGAAATCTCCGTGGGATAGTCCGTGATGAACGTGGGTTGCGTGAGCCGGTGTTCCACGGTTTCTTCAAACATCAGGTTCAGGATTCCGACCAGCGAGGCGTCCTTTGGAATGTCCAGCCCAAGTTGTCGAGCCGCTGCCGTTGTAGCCTCCCGATCGGCGAGAACGTTTCGGTCAAGGTCATTGTACTCGACAATAGCCTCGAAATAGGGAAGACGACGCCACGGGGGAGCCAGGTCGATCTCGTGACCCTGGTACTCCAGCGTGGTGGCGCCATGGAGGTCCCGCGCGAGTGTGCCGAACAGGTCTTCGGTCAACGCCATGAGATCCCGGTAGTCGGCATAGGCCTGGTAAAACTCCAGCATGGTGAATTCCGGATTATGGATGGTCGAGATGCCTTCATTGCGAAAGTTTCGGTTGATTTCAAACACGCGCTGGAATCCACCGACAATCAATCGTTTGAGGTAGAGTTCCGGCGCGACGCGCAGGTAGAGGTCCGCATTGAGCGCGTTGTGATGCGTCACGAAGGGACGGGCCGTGGCTCCTCCGGGAATGGGTTGCATCATCGGCGTTTCCACTTCGAGGAACCCGTGTTCGGTGAGATAGGTGCGGATGCCCGTCATGATCCTGCTGCGCGTTTCAAATACGGTTTGGACGTTCGGGTTGGCGATCAGGTCCACGTAGCGTTGCCGGTACCGGGTTTCAATGTCCGTCAGGCCGTGCCACTTTTCAGGAAGGGGACGCAGTCCTTTCGATAAAAACGTCAGCGTGCGGACTTCAACGGTCAACTCGTCGGTTTTCGTACGGAACAGCCGGCCGTCCACTCCGATCCAATCGCCCAAATCCAATTCCTGGGACAGGCGATAGGCGTCGTCTCCCAGCACGTCTTTTTTCAAATAGACCTGGAGCCGGTGCGCGCCGTCCTGCAGCGAAGCAAACGCGGCCTTGCCGAACCGGCGAAGCGCCACGATCCGTCCAGCGATGCGGCAGTCGATCGCCTGTTGCTCGAGTTCGTCTTTAGGCGTTGTCCCATGCGCCGCCAGGAGGCGTTCAATCTGGTGAGTCGCCTCGAAGCGGGTGCCATAGGGTTGAACTCCCATGGCCTTGAGCGCGTCGAGTTTTTGAATGCGTTGCGCGCGTTGTTCGTTCGATTCATCCATCAGATCGTTCCCGTATGTGTGCACTCATTCATTGACAATCTCGGCCTGCTTCCCCTCCTTTGTAAGGAGGGGCGAGGGGAGGTAGAGTTTGTGGCCATGATGGCGAAACCCCGAGCTCCATGGACGGTTGGCTCTACCCCACCCCCGCTTTCGCGGGGGCATGCCTAGCTCGATCTCCCCTTACAAAGGGGGGAGGGAAAACTGCGTCCCTTACGATGAATCCGCGGCGGCCTGTTTCAAATAAGCTTCAATGAAGGGGTCGAGGTCTCCATCCATGACCGACGCGATGTTCCCGGATTCCTGGTTCGTCCGGTGGTCCTTGACCATTTGATATGGTTGGAACACGTATGACCGGATCTGGCTGCCCCAGGCGATCTCTTTTTTTTCGCCGACGATGTTTTGAAATTCGGACTCCTTTTTCCGCTGTTCCAATTCGTACAACTTCGCTTTCATGACGCGCATGGCGCCCATGCGGTTTTGCAACTGCGAGCGCTCGTTTTGACACTGCACGACGATCCCGCTGGGAAGGTGCGTCATGCGTATGGCGGTTTCGACTTTGTTCACGTTTTGCCCGCCGGCTCCGCCTGCGCGAAACGTATCGATCTTCAGATCTTTTTCGTCGATCTCGAGTTCGACGTCGTCATCCAGTTCGGGATACACCGCAACGGCGACAAACGATGTATGGCGACGTTTGTTGGCGTCAAACGGAGAGATCCGCACCAAACGGTGTACCCCGGCTTCCGATTTCAGATAGCCGTAGGCATAGGGGCCCTCGATATTCAGCGTGGCACTTTTGATGCCGGCTTCGTCACCGGGTTGGATGTCGATGCTGCCGACCCTGAACTTTTTGTTTTCGGCCCATCGCACGAACATCCGCATCAACATTTGGGCCCAATCCTGCGATTCCGTTCCGCCGGCACCGGGGTTGATACCCAGGATCGCGGAGCGCCCATCATGCTCGCCGGCCAATAACTGCTCCGTGCGCAGGTGCTCCAAGAGCGTTTCCAGCGTCTCGATGCCTTGAGTCAATTCGGCGTGGAGTTCGGCATCCTCCTCTGCCTCGATGAGTTCGAGCGTGGCTTCCAGGTCGGCCTGTCTTTGCTCGAAGTCGGCGACGCGGGCGATGTCCCGTTCAATCGTGGCTTTGCGCCGGCCTACCTTAGTGGCGACTTGCGCATTTTTCCAAAAATCAGGTTGTGTGCTTTCCTGCTCGAGTTCCTCCAGTTCGTTCAGCAGTCGAGGCAGGTCAAAGACGCCTCCGTAAATCTTTGATATGGTCTCCGGTGGTGTGCAGACGGGTGCGAATGTCCTCAAGCATGCCTGGCTCCTTTGCGTCGCGTTGAAAAGCGGGTGTCAACCGCGGATGGCCCGTAGATAAAACGAGCGAACGATAACAGAAACAAGGCCATTATAACACAGACCCACGCAAACACATCGCCAAATCGTGTATAGAACGTCGAGGGTGTGCTCAAGGGGATCGATCCGATGAAGGAGTCTTCGGTATACACGGGCGTTGCCGTCAGAATGCGCCCGGTCGGATCGATCAATCCGGACACGCCGGTGTTGGCGGCGCGGGCAAAGGCCATTCGGTTTTCGACGGCGCGGAAGACGACCATCCCGAAATGTTGATGTGGGGCCACGGTGTCCCCGAACCAGGCGTCATTGGTGATCGTGACCAGAAAATTGGCGCCTTCACGGGTGAGTCGTCGCACAAGATCCGGAAAAATGACCTCAAAGCAAATGGCGACCCCGAATTGGGTTTGCCGTTGATCCGGCCCGCGTGCAAAGGAAAGCAAGGTCGGGCCCGGTCCCGGCTGAAAATCGCCGATGCCGACGACCAGCTTGTCCAGGAAAAAGAGGATCCGTTTTAGTGGAATATATTCACCGAAGGGGACGAGATGTTGCTTGTCGTACCGGCCGGCGATGTCCCCGGTGGAGTTCAGAAGATACGCGCTGTTCAGCAGGTACGGGGTGCCGTCGCGTTCACGCCGGAGGGCAGGACTGCCGAACACGAGCGGTACCCCGGCTTTCTGCGTCATCCCGGTAACCAGCGATCGATAGTCCGGTTCCTGTTCGAACATGAAGGGCGTGGCTGCTTCAGGCCACAGGATCAGATCGGATTTGGGACTGACGGTTTCCGTAAGCCGGCGGTATCGTTCCAACGTTTCCTTGCGATAGGTCGTGTCCCATTTGTGGGCTTGATCGATATTGGCTTGAACGACTCCGATTGTGAGTCTGTCCGAAGGCGGAAGAGACAGTTGACTCAGTCCATAGAGCCAGACACAGATGACGGCCGCAACGGCCGAGGCGAGCGGAATCCAGGGCCGGGGGAATCGTTGCGGGTATTCGGCCAGCCCCCAACGGAACAGCAGAAACAACGAGACGTTTACCAGCACGATGAGAAACGATACGCCGTAGACTCCGGTGACATTGGCGATCTGGATGAGCGGCAACCATTGAAATTGGGAGTAGCCCAGCAGGCCCCAGGGCAATCCGCTGAACGCGTGGGTGCGCACGTACTCCAGTGAGACCCACAAACAGGGCGCCGCGATCCAGGCCGCGGCGGCCCATCGTCGTTCCAGCCGGATGAATCCCCAGGCATACAGGCCGACGTACAGGCCCAGATACCCCGCTAACAAAAGCATGAGCGCGATGCTGATGGGGAGGGGGACTTTGCCGTAGAGATGCATGGCGGTCACCACCCAATACATCGTGCCGGTAAACGCCAGAAAGCCCGTCAACCATCCGCGCAAAAAGGCTTGACCGGTCGTGACGCCGATCAGCACCCGGTGAAGGGGCAGGAGGGCCACCCAGGCGAACAGACCCCAGGGGAAGCCGTCAACGAGATTGCAAACCGAGAGCGAATACGCCGCGCCCGCGAGCAGACAATAGAACCACACACGCGTGTTTGACATAAGACCGTACGGTAGGGGAAACCACCGGTCGTTGCAAGGAAGGCCCGTTCCCGGGCGGGGATCCCCGTGAATGCCGGCCGTCGCCCGCGCGTTCAGAACAGGCCGACGGCGTGCAGGAGGACAATCGAGACCGCGATCGGGGCGACGACGCGGATCAAGGCGTGCCAGATGAAATAGTTGGCCGCGCTCTTCATGGCGAGTTCCTCCCGGCTCGCGTGTTTAGACATCACCCATCCGGCAAAGACGGCCATGCCGATCGCGCCGATCGGCAGCATGAGATTTGAGGTGAGGAAGTCGATCTGTTCGAAAAAGGTCAGCCCCCACATCTTGACGTCCGCCCAGAGATTGAAGGAAAAGGCCGTGCCGAGTCCCAGGAGCCACGCGACCAGACCGGTCCAGACGGCCGCCGCGCGGCGCGTCATGTTGAATTTTTCGATCATCATGGTCACCGCGGGTTCGATCAATGAAATGGATGAGGTCCAGGCCGCAATCAGGAGCAGGATGAAAAAGAGCGTGCCGAAGAACGTCCCCCCCGCCATGTGGCCGAAGACCACGGGAATGGTTTCAAAAATGAGACTGGGTCCGGCTCCGGGCGTGAGGGCATTCGCAAAGACAATGGGAAAAATCGCCATGCCCGCGATGAGGGCCACCATGGTGTCGGAGAGGGCGACGGCCACGGAGGTGCCGGCGATGGAGACGTTTTTGGGGAGATACGAGCCGTAGACCATGATGGTCCCCATGCCCAGGCTCATACTGAAAAACGCCTGGCCCATGGCCGTGAGCATGCTGGTCCTCGAAAAATGGCTGAAGTCGGGTGTGAACAGAAAAGCGAGCCCTTTCATGAAGTAGCCGGTGGTCATGGCGTAGCCCACGAGCACGAGCAGGAGCACCAGGAGGGCCGGCATCAGATAGGTGACGGCTTTTTCCAGTCCGCTCTGCACCCCCCGGGCCACGATGGCCATGGTGATGAACAGGAAAGCCGTATGCCAACCCACCTGAATCAAGGGACTTCCGACGAAGTCTCCGAAGAGGCTCGAGGCCCCGTCTCCGCTGAGGCCCGAAAAATCACCGGCAGCCGCGTGGACAATATACCCGATAGTCCATCCGCCGATGACGCTGTAATACGACAGGATCAGAATGCCGGCCAGGGTGCCGGACCACCCGATGAGCTGCCAGCCCTGGCTGGCCTTGGTTTCCTCCGCCAGCGTCTTCATGGTGTTGATCGGCGTCTGCCGGCCCCGGCGGCCCAGCATGACCTCGGCCATCATCATGGGAATGCCCAGGACGGCCACGCAGAGCATATACACCAGCACAAAGGCGCTTCCGCCGTGGATGCCCGTCAGGTAGGGAAATTTCCAGATATTGCCGAGGCCGACGGCGGCGCCGGTCGCCGCCATGACAAAAGTCAACCGGGAGGACCATTGGCCGTGGATGGATTGTCGGTCGTGTGTGATCATTGTCACGATTTTCTGGTGGTTCCGATGCGCTTTCGGGAGGGACCGGCCTCTGTGCCAACCCTCGTTCGAGGCTTTCGAGGGCATTTTCTATATTGGGGATGGAGTGTAGCCAGCCGAGCCTCGCGTTTCAAGGGGCTTTCGTGACGTTGTTGTGAAGACGTGATGACAGAGGAGTCCGTACGACTTGAGATTGGACTGGTTGCCTGACTATAGTGAACTGCCTCAAGCAGGTTAACTGGATTCGGCAAGAGAAGAAACACGTCATTCATGTCCGTCGAGGAAAAAAACAAACGCCGGGTGATCGTCCTTGCGCCGATGCCGCCCGAGAAAGCGGCTTATGCCCTTGCCCGGTACAGCCGTTCCCCGGATTCCATTGAAGACAGTTTGCAGTGGGTCCACGGGCACTCCTCCGAGAAATTTTGGGAGCAGTTCTATTTTGCCTATGGCCATGCGTCGATCGCCGACCTCGGGCACGTGACGGTGTGCCTGGAAGGCATTTCCGAATTGGCGGCCATTCGCCTGGAAGATGAACCGCTGTGGGACGGGCAGGCCAAGTCCAGCCGGTATCAGAACTTTGCCGTGTCCGGCTGTTACGTGCCGTCAACCATTCAGGATTCCGAACCCGAGGCGTTTTATCGCGGGATTCTCGGCAGCTTGTTCAATCTCTATCGAACGTTCCATGATCCGCTGCTCGAATATCTTCAACGGCACTATCCCAGACCCGATTCCATGAGCGAGGCGAATTACGGTCGGACCCTTGCCGCGCGTGCCTACGACATCACTCGTTATCTGTTGCCCCTCGCCTCCACGACGAACGTTGGACAGGTGGTGAGTATCCGGACGCTGGAAAAACAGATCACCCGGTTCTTGTCGACGCAGCTTCCCGAACTCCAGGCTCTAGGCCAAGAGTTGCAAGAAGCCTGCGCGAAAGCCCCCTCGAACGTGTGGGGCGAGTTGTGCGGGGAGACAGGGAAACCGGCGGAGCCGCTCGCGCCGACGTTGGCCCGTCACGCCAAGGCCAACGAGTACCAAGCGGAGGTCTATCGTGATCTGTCGAAGCACGCCAAGAAAATTCTCCACAAGGCAGGCTTGGATCAGCCTTCGGCGTGGGCTGATCAAGTAGCGCCGGTCGATCTCATCGAGCCGCATTCGTTGATGGATGAACTGGTCACGAGTGTGTTGTATCGCGTCAGTCATGCGCCGTACCGCCGGATTTTGGAATTGGTGCGGGAGTGGTCGGAGAAGGAAAAGCAGGAAACCCTTGAAGTGGCCTTACGCCGTCGCGGACCCTATGACGAGTCGATCAAGGAGTTTCGATGCGGCTATCCCCTCATCTTCGACGTATTGATGGATATCGGAGGGTGGCGGGATCTGCACCGGCATCGACGGTGCCAGCAGATCCAACAAAACTTTACCACCGCGCATGGCTATGAGATCCCTCCTCCGTTGTATGAGGCCAAACTGGATCGAGAGTATCGAATGGCCATGGACGCGGTTCGACACGATATCGAACGGCTGCGGGGCATGGATCAGGAAGCCTCGATTTACGCGATTCCCTTTGGGTTCAAGGTTCGGTGTGTCTTTAAAATGGACTATGCCCAAGCGGAATACCTGTGCCAGCTCCGGTCAGGGGTCAAAGGCCATTGGTCCTACCGCACGGTGGCCTGGGAAATGAAACAGCAAATCATGAAACAGTATCCTTATCTGGGCGAATTGATTGCCGCCACCCCACCCGACGTCGAGAATACGCTGAGGCGCTGAACCCCCCTGGCCCCCTTATCAGGGGGGCGAGGAGTTCTGCCGTCCCCCTGAGAAGGGGGATTGAGGGGGTTGTCTGACAAAGGCGGGGAAGAAAAAGCAGAAATGGTCAACGAATGAGTGAACACATACAGGGATGACAGAAAAGGGCCACGCATGAGTGAAGAACAGACGATCGAACAAGCTCTTCTCAGAGGGGAGTGGGATGCGGTGATCGACGCCGCGACTCACTGGACGCAGAGTGAGACCGCCGGGCCCAGGGCGTTTTTTGCCTTGAATGCCATGTACCTGTTGAAAGGCGAATTTGCCCTGGCGTGGCAGATGTATGCGAAGTCGTTACAGGACGAGGCGGATATTGCGGACATCCGCGAATGGATTGACCGCCTGAGTAAGACATATCCGGAGGAAGGCTACGTGCATTTGCTCCATGGTATGTTTCTGGCGCAGTCCGGCCAATCGGAGCAGTCGATCAAGAGTTACCAAACGGCGATGGAATTGGCCCCCGACTCGCCCTTTCCCCATTTTTTTCTGGCTCAGATTTATCAACGGATGGCCCAAACGGATAAGGCCATCAAAGCCTATCGCCAAGCCGTCAAATTGGATCCGGCTTATTTGGCCGCTCGATTGAACTTGGGCGTGGCGTATCAGGAACACGGCCAGTTGGAAATGGCCATTCCCCAGTATCGGGAACTGACTAAACTCGCACCCGATGATGCGTTGGGATACGTGAATTTAGCCTGTGCGCTTGCCGAACAGGGAAAGATCGATGCCGCCCTTCGTGAATATAAAACCGCGCTGACGCTCAATCCGGACGACGTGGAGGTGCACTATGCGTTGGCCGGCCTCCATGAACAAAAGGGACGGCGCGACCTCGCCCTGCGGGAATATCAGGAAGCCTTGCGAATCAAGCCGGACTTCGGACCGGCTGCGACGGAAGTGGGGTGGATGTCATTGGAAAAGGAGCAGGTTGATTCAGCTCTCGATAGTTTTAACGTCGCGCTCAAGGCCAATCCCAACGACGCGAGGGCCATGTTTGGCGTGGGGCGAGTCTATGATCTCAAACGCAAACCCGACATTGCGGGGGATCATTATCAACAAGCCCTGAAACTGGAACATGATCCTTCGAAGAAAACCGCCATCTTGAATTTTATCGACAAGATCGTGGGCGGATATCATGACTGAGGCGGGCGGGCCTTATGTTGCCGTCTGTTTCCCCTCTTTTGCTTGTCCTGAGCGTAGCCGAAGGATCGGGAGGGGTGAAGGGGAGGTAGAGGTCCTAGTGCGCCTTCTTCAGAGTTCCTGAATGGATTGCCGGAGCATGGACATCTGTTGGGAGGAATCGCCGATTTTCAGTAATTCGGCTTTGATCTGGTCTTTGAGGTAAGAGGAATAGCCTATCCGGTCCAGGAAGAATTCCAGAAATGTGCCGCCTGGCAGCGTGCTTTGCTTTTTTAATTCTTCCATGTCCTCGTCACTGATCGGCACATACGTGCTCCCGATGTGCAGGATGACCTTGTAATAATCGCCTTCACCGCGGCGTTCGAATCGTAACCCGTGCATGTTGGTGTCTTGAACTCCTCAGGCTCGTAAAATGAGCCCTATTGTATGCAAACCGGCGAGGCGATGACAAGGGAGGAACTTGCATGAATGACCCGAACGGCGATCCGCGATATACGATGGGACGCGACAAAGAAAAGACGGATCGTTTGATTCAGCAGTCGCGATTGTATGATGGTCTGACCAGGCAACTGTTCAACGACGCCGGCATCAGGAGCGGGATGAAGGTTCTTGATGTTGGGAGCGGTGCCGGAGACGTCTCATTGATCCTGGCGGAATTGGTCGGTTCGGAAGGGAAGGTCATAGGCGTGGATAGCAATGCGGAGATTCTCGAGACGGCCAGGGTGCGGGCGAAGGAAGCAGGACTGGCCAACGTCGAATTCCTGGCTGGAGACGCCCGGACGCTGGATGTGGGAGGCGATTTCGATGCCCTGGTTGGCCGGCTGGTCCTGATGTATATGGCGGACCCCGCAGCCGCCCTGAAAGACCTGATCCAACGCCTGCGTCCTGAGGGGATTGTTGCCTTTGAGGAGACTGATTTTACGATTTACCGGTCGTCTTCTCGTCCGGATACACCCCTGATGAATAAACTGGTGGAGTGGTTGCTGGCCGTGTTTGAGCGTTCAGGGGCGCACGTGGCCATGGGTTCCGACCTGTACCGTACGTTTGTCGAAGCCGGTCTGCCCGAGCCCGTCTTGCATTTTGAGGCCCCGATGGGCGGTTCGGAAACGTGAGCAGGGTATCCATACATCGCCAATTCCTTTCGAAGCCTCCTCCCGCTCCTGGAAGAGTTCGGTATTGCGACTGCCGAAGAAGTTGACGTCGACACGCTGGCCGAGCGGGTTCGAAAAGAAATCGTCGCCTCGAAACACCCGGTCGTCCTGGCGCCGCACGTCACCGCCTGGGCAAAGGTTGCGACGCCAGAAAGGTCTGCCTGATTCTCCCGATTCTTGACCCTCCATAGACCATATGATAGCGTACGCTGCTTTCGGTCTTTATCTTCATGAGACCCCCTGATCTGCCAATTTTCAGGCCCATTGCTCTAAGCAGTAGACGTTCATGGTCGTACGATATTTTATGATCTCGAGGTTTCTTCACGTTACCTAATTTGGGAGTCTTTCATGCCGCGAGTGTATAATTTCAGCGCCGGCCCGGCCATGTTGCCTGAGGCCGTGTTACAACGAGCCCAGGCCGAATTGACGGATTGGCACGGGGCCGGGGCCTCCATTATGGAGATGAGCCATCGTGGGAAAGAATTTGTCTCGGTCCATGCCGAGGCTGAACGGGACGTCCGTGACTTATTGGGCGTTCCCGATTCGTACAAGGTGCTCTTTTTGCAAGGAGGAGCCACCGGACAGTTTGCCGCGGTTCCCATGAATCTTTTGCGCGGGAAGAGCAAGGCGGATTACATTTTGACCGGAGCCTGGGGCAAAAAGGCCATTGGTGATGCCAGGAAATATTGCGAAGTGAACCTCGCGGCTTCTTCCGAAAGCCTGAAATTCTCTACGATCCCCCCGTTTGAAGATTGGGCGTTGAGTGCGGAGGCGGCCTACGTGCATTATACCCCCAATGAAACGATTGACGGCGTCGAGTTTCACTGGGTGCCCGAGACCGGTGACGTTCCGCTCGTCGCCGATCTTTCTTCAACCATCCTGTCCCGTCCCATCGAGGTCAGTCGATTCGGGTTGATTTATGCGGGTGCCCAAAAAAACATCGGGCCGGCCGGCGTGACGTTGGTGATCGTGCGAGACGACCTGATCGGTGAAACGTTGCCGATGACGCCCAGTGTGTTTGATTACGCGCAACAGGCCAAGGCGGATTCCATGCTGAATACCCCGCCGACCTATAGCCTGTATATCGCGGGTTTGGTCTTTCAATGGGTGAAAGAGCAGGGCGGGCTTTCGGCCATGGCCGACCGCAACGAATGGAAGGCCAAGAAACTCTATGCCGCGATCGATGGTTCCGGTTTCTATCGGAACCCGGTGGACCCATCCTGTCGATCCTGGATGAACGTGCCGTTCGTCCTGGCCGATCCGGAATTGGACCGTGAGTTTCTTGCGGGAGCGGCCCAGGCCGGCTTGACCACGTTGCAGGGTCATCGGTCGGTGGGCGGGATGCGTGCGAGTATCTATAACGCCATGCCTGAGGCCGGCGTTGATGCGTTAATCGACTATATGGCGGATTTTGAAAAACGGAAAGCGTAGGGAATAATCCATGAAGATTCTGGTCAGTGACAGTTTATCGGAACGGGGTGTCGCCGTTCTCGAACAGGGCGGATTCGGCGTCGACGTGAAACTCAAGTTGCCCAAGGAAAAGCTTCTGGAAGAAATCAAGGCGTATGACGGCATCATCGTCCGGTCCGGCACGAAGGTGACGGCCGACGTGATTGACGCCGGCGGTCGTCTCAAGATCATCGGGCGCGCCGGGACGGGCCTTGACAACGTCGATTGTGAAGCCGCCACCCGGCGCGGCATCGTCGTGATGAATACGCCGGGCGGGAATACGATCACGACGGCGGAGCACACGATGGCCCTGCTCGTGAGCATGAGCCGTAAAATTCCCCAGGCCGTCGTTTCGACGAAAGCGGGCAAGTGGGAGAAAACCAAATTCATGGGCACGGAGTTGTACAACAAGACCCTCGGCCTCGTGGGGATAGGGCAGATCGGAACCTACGTGACCAAGTTGGCACAGGGCCTGGCGATGCAGGTGGTCGGCTATGATCCCTACCTGGCTCCGGGACGCGCGTGGGAGTTGGGAATCCAGACCGTGGCCCTGGACGAGTTGTTCAGGCGGGCCGACTTCATCTCGGTCCATACCCCGTTGACCAATGAGACACGGTCTTTGATCAACACCCAAACCATACGACACATGAAAGACGGAGTCATGATTGTGAATTGTGCGCGTGGGGGCATCATCAACGAACACGATATCTACGAAGCCCTCAAGAGCAGAAAAGTCGCGGCCGCGGCCTTCGACGTGTTCGAGGAAGAGCCGGTGAAGCCGGATCATCCCCTGCTCACCCTGGACAACTTCATCTGTACGCCTCATATCGGCGCCTCGACCGAGGAAGCCCAGGAAAGCGTCGCCGTCTCGATCGCCGAACAATTTGTCGACTATTTCGAGAAGGGCGTGGCCCGGGGCGCGGTGAACATTCCGTCGGTGCCCCCCGACGCCTTGCTGCAACTCAATCCTTACCTGGGGTTGGCCGAACGGATGGGGTTGTTTCAGGCGCAACTGATCGATGAAGGCATTGAAGAGGTCACCGTGGAATATCGGGGAGAGGTGACGGCTCTCTCCTTGGCTCCCCTGACGGTCGCGATCCTGAAGGGCTTGCTGACCCCGATTTTACAGGATACGGTGAACGCCGTGAATGCGCCCTTTATCGCGAAGGAACGCGGCATCGAGGTCAAGGAAGTGAAGTGGAGCGACGCGGGGGATTATACGAGTTTGATTCGGCTTCACGTGAAAGCCGGCGCGCACACGCAGCAAATGGCCGGAACCCTGTATAACAAAAAGGAGCCTCGCATCGTCGAAAGCAATGCGCACGCGGTCGAGGTGAACCCCGAGGGCCACATGCTGTTGATCCATAACATCGACCGTCCCGGCGTCATCGGCACGGTCGGGCGTATTCTCGGGGAACACGACATTAACATTGCCCAGATGCAGTGTGCCCGTCCGCTGAAAGGCGGCAATGCGTTATTGATCCTGTGTTTGGACCAGACGCCGTCGCTTCAGGCGCTGGACAACATCAAAGGCGAACCGGACATTCTTTCGGTTCGTCTCGTGGATCTTTCACGCGTGCCTTAACGGTCTTCTCTTTTCGATGGCTCGCCGTCTCCAACCAGGCTCGAAGCACCACATGGTTTCTTCAGAGACAACGCCCCGTGCCCTTATCCCGATCGGGATGACGACCCTGTTGCCTGATGCGGCTGAACGCGTTCGTCATTTGGAACACGAGTTATTCGAGGGATTTACCCGATGGGGCTATCGCGAAATTATCCCGCCGACCTTTGAATACCTGGACGTACTCTCTGCCGGGTTGCCGGCCGATATCCTCGAAAAGTGTTACAAAGTCGCCGACTGGACGACGGGACGCATTTTAGTGCTTCGTCCCGACGTGACCGCGCAGATCGCGAAAATTGTGGCGATGGGGATGGCCGGGCGCCAACTTCCCCTTCGGTTGAGTTATCGCTCCACGGTGTTTCGATATGAGCCGGAACACGCCGGCCGGGAACGGGAAGTGTTTCAGTTGGGGGTCGAACTGATCGGGGTCGACGACGCGTCGATGGATGCCGAAATTTTGACCTTGCTCATCGAGTCCCTCAAATCCGTGGGGCTGCCGAATTTTAAAATTTCACTCGGACACGTCGGCTTCTACCAGGCGTTGCTGGCGCAGTCCGGGCTCTCGGAACAGGGGCGCAAGCAAGCGGAACTCGCGGCGGCGCATAAAGACCTGCCGAAGCTGGAACGAATCCTGAAAACCGAACGCGTGTCAGCCAAACAGGCCCGGCCCATCCTTGAAGCCCCGGGGCGGTATGGGCGGGAAGAAGTCTTGCAATGGGGTCGAGCCCTTGCCGGTCGTAATGCACGTCTGCTTGCTCCCATTGAGCGGTTGACCAAGGTCTATGCGCTTCTCGATGCGGCTGGCGTCAAGGAGCATTTGCTCCTGGATCTGGGAGAGTTTCGGGGGTTTGATTACTATGATGGAGTCGTGTTCGACGTGTTCTCCGCCAACGTCGGCTGTGAACTGGGCGGGGGCGGACGCTATAACCATTTAATCGGACAATTTGGACAAGATCTCCCCTCTACGGGCTTTGCCTTGGATCTTGATCGATTGTTCCTGGCGTTTGGGAAGGCGGGAGAGCAATGGGCCCTGGAAACCCCCAGCGTGTTGGTGGCTGCGCCTGATTCTCATTTTGGACAGGCGTTTCAAACGAGTCAGTTCCTTCGCTCGCATGGGTTGGTGGTGTATCAGGAAACCGTGCCCCGGTGGGATTCGACCCGACTCCGAAGGATGCGAACCCGTGTCGAGGCTTCCGGCGCGTCCTGGGCCGTGATGGTGGGTGTGCCTTCTGTATCGAGCCAGGAAGCCGTGGTCGTGGCGAAAAAGGGGAAAACCTCACGGACTGTCCGCATCCAAGACCTTCCCAACCTGATCCTCAAAGGTACGCATGCCCACGTCTGACGTCTCCGACCTTCGGCTTCCTCCTCAGAACGTTGATGCCGAGCAATCCATCCTCGGAGCCGTTCTGTTGGAAAATAGCGCGCTGAACAAGGCGCTTGAGGTGATTGTCGAAGAAGACTTTCATCGTGGTGCGCATCGAACCATTTTTGCGGGGATGCTCGAACTGTCTGAACGGAATGAAGTGGTTGATCAGATCACGTTGACGGAATTTCTCAAAACAAAAGGTCAATTGGAGCAGGTGGGCGGAGCCGCTTACGTGGCTGAATTGGTGCAGGCTGTTCCCAGTGCTTCGAATATCCGACACCATTGCAAAATCGTGCGGGAAAAATCCCTGTTGCGTGGGTTGATCCGCGTCGCCACCGACGTGGTGTCCAAAGGGTACGATGAACTGGTGGAGTCGGTCGATCTTTTGGAATACGCGGAGCGGGAAATCTTCAGGTTGGGCCAAGGACGCGTGGATCGGTCGTTTGTCGCCATGCATCAAATCGTCAAGGAAAGCGTTGAGCTTGTCGATCGATTATTCAGCCGCAAAGAACGCATTACGGGAGTGCCGACCGGATACCACGTGATTGATGATGTGACGGCCGGGTTGCAGCCGTCCGATCTCATTATTATTGCCGGTCGCCCGAGTATGGGGAAAACCAGTCTGGCCCTGGGTATCGCCGAATATGCCGCGATTCGCGCGAATTTAACCGTGGGCATTTTCAGCCTGGAAATGTCTCAAGCCCAGCTTGTGCTTCGGATGCTCAGTTCCCAGGCGTTCTTGGATTCTCATGCCTTGAGGACGGGGCAACTGACTCCTGAAGATTGGCGTTCGTTGTGTGACGCGGCCGATCGTCTGGAAAGGGCCAAGATTTTCATCGATGATTCGGGAGGGCTCACGGTGCAGCAAATGCGGGGTAAGGCCCGGCGCCTCAAAGCGGAGCAAGGCCTGGATCTTCTGATCATCGATTATCTTCAACTCATGCAGGGGCACAGTCGTGCAGAATCACGACAACAGGAAATTTCTGACATCAGTCGGGCGCTCAAGGCCTTCGCAAAAGAATTGGATATTCCCGTGCTTGCGTTGTCCCAACTCAGTCGCGCGGTCGAGAATCGGAAACCCCCTATCCCGGTTTTGGCTGATCTCCGGGAATCCGGGGCTATTGAACAGGATGCGGATATCGTGATGTTCATTTATCGCGATGAGGTTTATAATCCTGAGACGGAAGAAAAAGGCATTGCCGATATTTTGATTCGGAAACATCGTAATGGCCCAACGGGTGATCGGCAACTGACTTTCCAGGAGCGGTATGCGAAATTTGCCGATCTTGAGACCCATCATTCCTGATGCCGTGGATTGAGGGAAATGGTTCACCCAAGACGAAGGTGGTTTTCTACAGGAGCGAGCGTGCTGCCCGGCGGATGGCAGGAATGGGTGCTGGTCATGTTCCTCCTGATTCCGCTGGTGGTGGTGTCTTGTGCCACGGTACCCAAACCTGAATCCGACTCCGTCACCCAGCCCGAATTCGTGCCGCCACCCCTTCCTGCTCCGGCGTATTATCATTTTTTACAAGGGTATCTGGCGGAACTCGCGAATGATGTCCCCAAGGCCGTGTTCGAGTATCGAGCCGCTCTGCAATTCGACTCGAAGTCGGTTTTCCTGCGCGTCAGGTTGGCCGCGCTGCAATTTTTGTCGGGGAATATGCAAAGAGCCGTCGCCACGTTGGATCGAATCCGGACAACTCGGGTCCAGGATGCGGGCGTGCTGGCTGAAATGGCCAAAATCTACGCGGGCGGAGGGAAATTCGACCGCGCGTTAGGCTTATATGACGAAGCGATCCGTGTGAATCCTGAACGTGAGGAAACCTATTTTGATAAAGGGGTCTTGCTGCTCAATCTCAAGCGACCCCTGCAGGCCGAAGCGGTTTTTGTTCAGGGTATCGCCTATGCACCGGAGTCTCATTTCGGACATTTCTACCAGGGAAAAGCCTTTGAGGCTCAAGGAAAGGGAGCGGAGGCCAAGGAGGCCTACCGTCAAGCGATCAAAAGGTCCGAACGGTTTGAACCGGCGTATCAGGCCTTGCTGAACCTGTATGAGTCCGACGGGGACCTTCAGGAAGCGATTCAACTCTACCAGCAATTTGTTTCGTCAGTCAGGCCTCGCGGCAATACGTTCCGTAAGGACTTCATCCGTTTTTTGGTGAACCAAAAAGACTACGAGCGAGCCTTGGATATTCTGGATCAGATGATCGTGGATGACCCCAAGGACGTGAAGGTGCAAATCCAAAGGGCTCTGGTCTACGTCGAGATGAAAGACCACGCCCGCGCCATTACGGATTTGAAACGGATCGTCCAGACCCATCCGTCCGAGCTTCGGGTTCGAGATTATCTGGGATGGTTGTACGAACAAATCGACGACGTCGAAGGGGCGATTGAAGCGTATCGGACCAATATCGATATGGATTCGACGTTTTACGATAGTCGTATTCACCTGGGAATTCTGTTGTATCGACTCACGCGCTATGATGAAGCGGCGCTGCATTTGGCCCGAGCGGTCGGGCTGAAACCCGACAATCCGGAGACGCATTTCTTGCTGGGCTTGAGTTACCTGCAAGCAGAGGCATTTGAACAGGCGACGTCTGCGTTTGAAAAGGGGCTGGAGTATCACCCCAATGATGAAAATTTGCGATTTAATCTTGGTGCCGCGTATGACAAGCTTGACCGGTTTCCCGACGTGGTCCGAGAAATGGAAGCGGTGCTGGCCCTCAATCCCGAGCATGCCGACGCGCTCAATTATTTGGGCTATGGTTACGCGGATCGAGGCATCAATGGGGGAAAAGCCGTGGAATTGACTCGACGCGCCGTCGCGCTCAAGCCGGACAATGGGGCGTATGTCGACAGCTTGGGGTGGGCGTTATTCAAAATCGGACGAGTGGCTGAAGCCCTTCGAGAAATTCAGCGAGCGGCCGAACTTGTCAAAGATGACCCGGTCATTTTTGAGCACTTGGGAGAAATTTATCTGACCCAGGAGCATCAGGAGGCGGCCAAGGATGCTTGGATCCGGGCGCTGGAATTGGATCCTCGCAATGAGAAATTAATCGAACGATTTCGTGAAGTGGGTTTTGGGAATCCGCCCAATCTGCAAGGAGAGCAGTTGGAGGATGACGCTCAAGTGAGCCAATACGCGGATCCCGTCGTTCCCGGGTCCCCCGTTCCCCGGGTGGGCGGACACATAGGTCCGCCTCTACACAGCGAGTAAGCACCTGAGGCACGACGTGAGGACGGTATCGAGGCAGGAATGGTGGAGGGAGGAACGTATGGTTCATGCCATTCGCAACCGGCGCGGGTTCAGCTTGACCGAGTTGATGATCGTCGTGGCCATCATCGGCATTTTGGCGGTGATTGCCATTCCGAATTTTCTGAAATATCAAGCCCGTGCCAAACAATCGGAAGCCAAGAGCAACCTGGTGGCGATTCATACCAGCGAGCTGGCCTATTTCGCCGAGAAGAATGCCTACGTCGACGATTTCAACGCGATCGGGTTTGCCGTAACGGGCTCATCCCAATTGTATTACTATGAGTTGGGAAACAGCAGTTCCGGAAGCCTGCCGCCCGGATGTACGGCGTCGACCCTGGATCACGTGTCGGACACGGGGTTTACGGCCGCGGCAACCGCCAATATCGATGGCGACGCGACCTGTGACGTGTGGACCATCGATCAGAACAAGACGCTGATGAACGTCACGAACGACGTGGCCTTGTAGGAGCGTTCCCGCCTGTTGAAGCAGGACGTCCCGGGGAGCCGGGAAACGTCATCTGGAATTGCTGTTCCATAAATGTCTTTCGCCCGCCCGTTCGCCTTCAATGTAATGGCCTTGACTCTCTTCCAGACGGTCTGTTATAAGCCATCAACCCCGTGTTCATGGGGGAGAATGAGCGACGTTTCGAGTCGTTGAACCTGCACGCGTTTTTCGATGTATCCTGTCGATAGTTAGATATGGATCTCCTCATAAATTTCCTGGGGCGGCTGTCTGAGAGTTTTTTTCCCTCTGCCCCCCATGAGGTCCAGCCTCGTCATCGGAAACCGCACAACCCTTCCCTGAAACTTGTCTCGAACAACCCCGGCGTGTCGCCCGGGCCGGAGTTCGTTCAGGGCCGGTCCGCCCCGTTCACCGTCGGCCATGCGGAAGCCGTAGAAGAAGCCTTGTCGCGGAGCACGAGGTGGCTGCTCGAAGAACAGCATCCTGAACACGGCTATGGGATGCAGGAATTGGAGGCGGACACGACGTTGACCTCGGAGTACCTGATGTTGCGCCGGTATATAGGCGCCGTCGATCAAGAGCGGGAAGCCCGAATGGTTCGCTATCTGCAAGGCGCGCAACTCGAAGACGGCGGATGGCCGATTTACACCGGAGCCCCCATGGACGTCAGTGCCTCGGTCAAAGCCTACTTTGCCTTGAAATTGGCCGGAGTCCCCCAGGACGATCCGGGGATGCGTCGAGCCCGGGAAGCCATCCTGGCCAGAGGTGGCGTCGTGTCGGCCAACGTGTTTACGAAAATTGCGCTGGCCCTGTTCGGGCAATACGAGTGGAGAGGGCTGCCGAGCATGCCTCCCGAAATCGTGCTGGCGCCCAAGAAGTTTGCTTTTAACATGTACGCCATCTCGTACTGGTCCAGAGCCGTCGTGATACCTCTGTTGATCATGTTCGCCTTACGACGGGAGTGCTGGATCCCCGCAGAACAAGGGATTCAAGAGTTGTTCTGTACGCCCCGGGATCAAATCAACTATCGCCACGCCCAGCCCTTTCAAAAAGATCCCGGGTTCATCAGTTGGCGGAACTTTTTTGTCTGGGTCGACCGGTTTCTCAAGATCTATGAAAAGTATCCGCTTCATTTCGTACGGAACAGAGCGATCAAGAAAGCCGAGGCCTGGTTGCTGGATCACATGCAAGGTGAAGGGGGCCTTGGGGCGATCTACCCGGCCATGGCCAATTCGATCTTTGCCTTGATGGCCCTCGGATACCCCGTGACGCATCCGTTCATTCAAAAGGCCCTTCGAGAAGAAATCGAGGCCCTGGAAATCGACACGCCGGCGTCAGTCAATGGACCGTCCACGCTGCACCTGCAGCCGTGTCATTCGCCGATTTGGGATACGGCGTTAACCATCAATGCGCTCGTCGAACGAGGCCTCCCCATTGACGATGAAGTGCTGTCCCACGCCTCGTCCTGGCTGCGTTCCCGGCAAACGCGCAGGGTGGGGGATTGGATCGTGTCATCTCCCGCGGCCACGCCCGGCGGATGGTATTTTCAGTTTGAGAATGAGTTGTATCCCGACGTCGATGATACGGCCGCCGTCCTGACCGCTTTGGCGAAACTTTCGCCTGTTCAACCTGCCGACCGGGATGAAAACATTCAGCGGGGGTTGAAATGGGCGTTGGCCATGCAAAGCTCCAACGGAGGGTGGGGGGCTTATGATCGGGATAACGACCAACTGATTTTCAACAAGATTCCCTTCGCGGATCATGAATCGTTGCTCGATCCTCCCACGGCCGACCTCACGGGCCGGTGTCTGGAGATGCTCGGCGCCCTGGGCTATGACCGGTCCCACCCTGCCGTGTCCCCGGCGCTGGAGTTTTTGCGGCGGGAGCAGGAACCCGATGGCAGTTGGTACGGGCGATGGGGAGTCAATTACCTGTACGGGACCTGGTGCGTGATCATCGGCCTTCAGGCGATAGGAGAGGACATGTCCGCTCCGTGGGTTCGACGCGCCGTCGCCTGGGTTGAATCCAAACAAAATATGGATGGCGGATGGGGAGAATCCTGCTTGTCATACGCCGACCCGGCGTGGTCCGGAAAAGGCGAAAGTATCCCCTCACAGACGTCGTGGGCTCTCCTGACCTTATTGACCGCGGGTCTGTCCGATTCCTTGAGTGTCGCGCGAGGAATAAACTTTTTGCTCTGCCGTCAACTGGACGACGGAACGTGGGCCGAACCGTTCCACGCCGGCACCGGGTTTCCCCGCGTGTTCTATCTTCGCTATCATGGCTACAGCAAATATTTCCCCATGTGGGCGCTGGCCATGTATCGGAACATTCGAATGCACGGGGAAACGAAAGCCGAAGCGTTGCAACGCATCGCGCAATCGGCCAGGCAACGGCAATAGCCGCTGATTGGCGTCGTCCTTTCTCACTTCAACAGTTTCCGGAGTGTTTCCTGGAGAATATCGCCGTCTTTGCCGCGACCCCTTGGGAGTTTGACGCCATTGAGCGCGCGTTGCCCGGGAGCCGTGTCGAGCGGGTGAAGGGCGTCAAATGGCGTTGGTGGGCGAATGCGTCCTGTTTCGTGGCCGTCATCCAAACCGGTGTCGGGTTGGCGAAAGCGCAGGCCGCATGTGAGGCGGTTTTCGATAAGAGACCCTGGACCGTGTGTATTGCATCAGGGTTTGCCGGAGCCTTGGTTCCCTCACAAATCGGCGATTTGGTGATTCCTGAGCAGGTTGTCTGTCAGGAATCGATCATCACGGGTTCTTTCCCTCATGCCTCGATTTTCTGTAGTGCCTTGTATCGACAAAAAGCTTGGCACACGGCACACTTATCAGAGGACACGGTTCTATCCGGACGGTTGGTTACCGTGGGAAATATTGTGTGGTTGGCTAGAGACAAACAGGCCATCGGCCGGGCTTGTGAGGCGAGCAGTCTGGATATGGAAAGTGCGGCGATCGGGACGATGGCTGCACGACGGGGCATCCCGTTTTTCGTGGTCCGGTCGGTTTCAGATCGTGTGGAGGAAGATTTGCCCCTTGACCTGAACCTTTTTTGCCGATCAAGCACATTCTTTCAAGGGGTGTGGGCCGTTGCCAAAACCCCGGGAATATGGCCAGCGTTTAATCGACTGCGTCGGCAAAAAAACGTGGCGTCGACGCGGCTGACTCAATTCTTTGCAACTTTCTTTTCGGTAGCAGAAAATAGCGCCTGAACTATTGGTCAACGACTCTATTGTGTAACAGTTGAGAACGACCGTATAGGTGTCGCTAAGAAAGGAAATGGTTATGCCTCAGTTACCTCCAGGAATCGCAAGAACGATTGAAACACGAGTCCGAACCCTGATCGGTGCATTGATTCTTGGGTTGGCGGTTTTTGGATTTTCAGGACACCTTTCAGCGGAGATGGAGACAGGTTCCGCTATGGAGGCTATGAAAGGGACCATCGATCAGGTTTTGAAGGTTTTGGGAGATGAGTCTCTGAAGGCATCGGAAAGAGCCCAGGACCGCTTGGAAATCCTGGAAGACATCATCGGAAAGCGGTTCGACTATCAAGAAATGGGGAAAAGAACCTTGGGGAAGCATTGGCAGCAATTAAGCGAAGCCGACCGGGAAGAATTCGTACATCTTTTTCGGCGCTTTCTCTCTAAAACATATGCCGGAAACGTTGATGGCTATTCCGGTGAACAGGTTGAATACCTCAAAGAACGGAGAAAAGGAGATTTTGTCGAGGTTCAAACGGCGGTGACCTCCGACAAGTCAACCCTCTCCATCTATTACCGCATGCTGAAGAGCTCGAATGTCTGGAGGGTGTATGACGTGGTCCTGGACGGCGTCAGTCTGGTCAAGAATTTTCGAAGCCAATTTGGACGGATCATCGAGGCCGAGTCGGTTGAGGGTCTTCTTGAGAAATTACGAACCAAAACCGCCCGGCTTCAATCGTAGAGTTGCCTGTAGCCAACCTTCATCGTTGAAGCCTTGCCCTTCAGCCCGAGGCACCCGAGCGAAACGTGATCGGAACGTTTCGGTAAGATCTCCTAGTGGGATTTCTTGACAGCATGCCCTGATTTTGCGAAACTAGCCGTGGGTGTTTTTCTTTTCCCGTCAACGAGTTGGGAAAGCGCTCCTACATTGCTCATAAGAAGGATACGGGTATGTCTCTCCTGAAAGGAATCGAAGGGCCGTCCGATCTCAAAAAGTTGTCACCCGAACAATTTCCGGATTTGTGCCAGGAAATTCGTGACCAGATTCTTGCCGTGATCTCGAACGTCGGCGGGCACCTCGCTTCTAATCTCGGTGTCGTTGAATTGACCGTCGCTCTTCATTACCTGTTGGACACTCCGAAGGATTTGATTGTCTGGGATACCAGCAATCAGACCTATGCGCATAAGTTATTGACCGGGCGTCGGGAACAATTTCATACCATTCGGCAATTTGGTGGATTAAGTGGGTTTTGCAAGCGGGAAGAAAGTGTGTATGACACGTTTAATGCCGGTCATGCGGGTACGGGTGTTTCTGCTGCGGTGGGCTTTGTGGCAGCCCGTGAACAACAAAAACAATCGCATAAGGTCGTCTGCGTCGTTGGAGACGGCGCATTGACTTCGGGGCTGACGCTCGAGGGTCTTCAGCAAGCCGGTGATGGCCAGAAAGACCTGTTGGTGATTTTGAACGACAATCAAATGTCGATTTCGAAAAACGTCGGGGCGATTTCCGCCTATCTGAATCGGACCATTACCGGGGAGTTGGGCGTTCGCATACAAGAAAAGGCGAGTCGAATCCTGGAGACGATCCCTCGTATCGGCGGACAGGTGAAGAAAGTGGCTGGTCGGGCTCAATCGTTGGCCAAAGGGTTGGTGTTGCCTGGGATGCTGTTCGAGGAATTGGGGTTTCGGTACATCGGGCCCCTTGACGGCCACCAATTTGAATATTTGCTGCCGACCCTGGAGAACGTGCTTAAGCTGCATGGCCCCACGCTATTGCACGTGCTCACGAAAAAGGGGTTGGGCTATAAACCGGCGATGAATGATCCCGTGTGGTTTCACGCCAGTTCACCCTTTGACCTCGATACGGGAAAGCCCAAGGGCAAATCTGTGCGGCCTTCGTACAGCAGCGTCGCCGTCAACACGCTTATTCAATTGGCCCAGGAAGATCCGCGTATTGTGGCGATTACGGCTGCGATGTGTGAAGGGACGGGATTGAACGCCTTTGAAAAGATCTTTCCCGATCGGCTCTATGACGTCGGGATCGCCGAACAACATGCCGTGACGTTTGCCGCGGGAATGTCCACACAGGGCATGAGGCCGGTGATTCCTATCTATTCGACCTTCCTGCAACGAGCCTACGACCAGGTGATTCATGACGTGGCCACGCAGAATCTGCCGGTGACGTTCTGCATCGATCGAGGGGGGCTTGTCGCGCAGGACGGGACGACCCACCATGGGGTGTTTGATTTTGCGTATCTTCGGCATATGCCGAACATGGTCATTATGGCCCCCAAGGACGAAAATGAATTACAGCATATGGTCAAGTCGTGTATCAGCTGCGACAAGCCTGCCGCCGTGCGTTATCCCCGGGGCTCGGGGTTGGGGGTGAAACTGGATCAGGTCCCGGAAGTGCTGCCCCTGGGCAAAGGTGAATTGTTGCGACAAGGCACGGACGTTGCCCTGGTGGCAATCGGTGCGACGGTACATCTAGCGATGACGGCGGCCGAGCGGTTGGGGCAGGAAGGCATTTCCGTTGCGGTGATCAATGCCCGTTTTGTCAAACCGCTCGATGGCGATTTGATCGGAACCGTGGCGAAGCAGGTGAAGTGTCTGCTCACCGTAGAAGAGGGCTCCGCAATGGGTGGATTCGGGTCCACGGTTCTTGAGTCCCTCTCCGAGGATGGCCTTATCAACGTACCGACGAAGTGTATGGGGTTGCCTGACTGGTTCATTGAACAGGGACCTCAAGATTTCCTCCGAGAGAAATACGGCTTGACGGCAGACGGGATTTATCAACAAGCCAAACAACTATTCGCTCGTGTCTCCGTTGGATCGGTCTTGACCTGAAGAAGCGGTTCTCTATGAGGATTACGCGAAAAAAAACCAGACAGATCCAGGTGGGTTCCGTCAAAATTGGAGGCGGGGCGCCCATTGCGGTCCAGTCCATGACCGTCCCGCATCCGAGCGACGTCCAGGGAACCGTCGAACAAATTCATCAGATGGAAGCGGTGGGATGTGAACTGGTCCGGGTGGCCGTGCCCGATCAAGATGCCGCGGCGGCCCTTCCCAAAATCAAAGCCCGGATCTCGATTCCTTTAATAGCTGACGTGCACTTTGATCATCGGTTGGCGCTCAAAGCAGCCGAAGTCGTGGACTGTGTTCGCATCAATCCCGGAAACATCGGGCCGTGGTGGCGGTTGGCCGAAGTGATCAAGGCGGTGCAGGATCAAGGTATTCCGCTCCGGGTCGGGGTCAACGGCGGTTCGTTGGAGCGCCCACTGTTGGAGAAGTACGGGTATCCCACGGCAGAGGCCTTGTCGGAATCGGCGTTGAATGCCGTCCACGCCATTGAGGATATGGGCTTCACGAACATGAAGGTGTCCTTAAAAGCCTCCGACGTCCACATGGCCGTTGACGCGTATTGGTTATTTGCCCATCAATCGGATTATCCGCTTCATATCGGGATCACCGAGGCGGGGACGGCCAGGACCGGGGCCGTCAAATCCGCCATCGGATTGGGTTGGTTGTTATCTCAAGGTATCGGCGATACCTTGAGGGTGTCTCTGGCCGCCGATCCCGTGGAAGAAGTGAAGGTCGGCTTTGAAATTCTCAAGTCCCTGGAACTTCGTCATCGCGGAGTGAACGTCATTGCGTGTCCGACCTGTGGTCGGGTCGAAATTGACGTGGTGCGACTGGCCAATGAACTGGAAAAACGGTTAAGTCATATTAAAATGCCCTTGAACGTGTCCGTCCTGGGATGCGTGGTGAATGGTATTGGTGAAGGGAAAGAGGCGGATATCGGCATTGCGGGCGGACAGGGCATGGGAATTTTGTTCAAAAGAGGGAAGCTTGTAAAAAAAGTGCCGTCAGAAGAATTGATGAATGTCCTCATTGATGAAGTCGAGTTGATGGCGTTGGAACAGAATGACGCCCATGAAGAGGTGTCCTCCCCATCCGCTTCGCCTGTTTCCCGGGTGACCATTGCTTCTCATGATTCTCACGATGCATCCGCGAGTCGTGAACTTCCCGTCTTGCCCTCGCGCTAGCTCGCGCAATCCACTGGAAGATTCTTTGCGGAAGGCCAGTCGTTGGGTTTTCCGCCGTCTCCTTGTCAGGGTTCGGGTGCCTCGTTATAATGTCGTGCGGGCGCCGTACCCAAGTGGCTAAGGGAGCAGTCTGCAAAACTGCGATTCAGCGGTTCGATCCCGCTCGGCGCCTCCATTTCGATGACGTCCTGTGAGTCGAGCAAGAAGGGTCCCTGGAAAATTATGGCTGTTCCTCTCTCCCAGATGGCAACTGTTGTCAGTTACGTTGTCTCGCAAAAACTCAAGGGCGTCAAACGTTATCCGCTGGTGTTGATGTTGGAGCCGCTTTTTCGGTGCAATTTAGCCTGTGCTGGTTGCGGAAAGATCCAATATCCCGAGCATGTGTTGGATCGACGGTTGACGCCTGAACAATGTTGGGCGGCGGCTGAAGAATGTGGAGCTCCTATTATCAGCATTCCCGGCGGGGAGCCACTCATTCATCCCGAGATGCAGGACATCGTTCAAGGGTTGGTGCAACGCAAAAAGTATGTGTATTTGTGCACGAATGCGATTCTATTGGAACGCAAAATTGACGAATATGAACCCTCCAACTATTTGACCTTCAGTGTCCACATGGACGGGTTACGCGATGAACATGATCTCACGGTGTGTCGTGATGGGGTGTATGACGTCGCGACGAAAGCGATCAAAACCGCCTTAAAAAGAGGATTCCGAGTCACCACCAACACGACCCTCTTCAACGATGCGAATCCGCAACGGGTACGAGCCTTTTTTGACGAGATGATGGATCTTGGGGTGGAGGGGATGATGATATCCCCTGGCTATAGTTACGAAAAGGCGCCGGACCAGCATAGCTTCTTAAGGCGACATCGGACGCAGGAACTGTTTTCTGATGTGCTCGCGAAGAGAAAACGCCGGTGGCGATTCAACCAATCGCCCCTGTTTTTGGAATTTCTCGAGGGCAAACGTGAGTATCAATGCACCCCATGGGGAAACCCCACCTATAATATTTTCGGCTGGCAAAAGCCCTGCTACCTTTTGCAGGATGGCTATGTGTCGAGTTTCCGGGAATTGCTCGAGTCGACGGCGTGGGAGCAATATGGCGTTGGGCGAAATGAGAAATGTCGGGACTGCATGGTGCATTGCGGGTACGAAGCCTCCGCCGTAGAGGACACATTTAGTTCGTGGTCCGGGTTTGCCGGAACCGTGAAGGCCACGCTTTTCCCCAACATGACCTGATTCCCCTCTTTCCGGTTTTCCGGTTCCATTTCACGGTGCCTATGTCTCAGGATGCGCCTGAAGAACCTTCTGAAAAAAGCCTCCAGGGAGCAGTCTTTCGTCCAGGCTCTCAGGAAGAGTTGCTCAATGTCGTTGAATTGGCTTTTGGGTACCGAGGCGATATTACCCTGGAACTGAAGTCCCGGGAATCCACCAACGGCTATCTCTTTAATCGCGTGTTGGATGGCCCGCGTTCCTACTTGGAGATGTTCCAACCTGATCATCCCTGTCCCCGAAAAATTCCCTGCCGCGAGATTCACGCCTTCCATTTTACGGGGCAAGATACGGCTTCGGGAAAATCCTGGGAAGCCTGGGTGCGGAAACGCCAGGAGGAGAGGAAAAACGAAGGGCAGAATTTCTCCGGATCTTAGACCTTTTCAGGCGCTGGTAGTGCGTCAGTTTGAAATGCGTTTTTTATACGGGCCTCGGGGTCCGGTGGTCGGCCGGTGGGCGTCGATCAGATCTAGGAGGTCGTCCCAGTCCCACACGATGCCCTGAATGCCC
>JAHRAK010000092.1 GCA_020027535.1 Nitrospirales bacterium | reverse complement strand
CCGTGCCGAACGTCGGAGTCGGCAAGGCTTCGGGATAGAACAGGTTGTCCAGGGTCCCGCCGACCGCGTAGACGAAAAACCCCAACCCGAAGACGCCGAACACGATCGACGGCACACCGGCCAGGTTATTGACGGCAATGCGGATCACCCGGACGATCAATCCCTGTCGCGCGTACTCCCGCAAGTAAAACGCGGCCAGGACGCCGAACGGCACCACGGCCACGCTCATGATCAAGACCATCATGACGGTGCCGAAGATCGCCGGGAAAATGCCTCCCTCGGTATTGGCTTCCCGTGGTTCTTCGCTCAGCACGGACCAAAAATTCATGAAGTATCTGAGAATTTTTTCGAAGAGGCCCATGTCGTTGGGACGAAGGGCTTTCACGATTTGACCGACCGCGAGGCGCTTCTCCCGGCCGTTTGTCTCGACGAGGACCACGGAATACTCGTCGAGTTGACGGCTCAATGTCCGAAGGGTCGCAACGTGCTTCTGGTATCGCGTTTCCAACTGTTTCGTGGCAGTTTGAAGCTCGGCCACCTCCGTGGCCTCACCCTGACCTCGTAATGCAAACTCCCGGATTTTCAAACGGGTTTCTTCGATTTCATAATTGATGTCGCCGATAACGTCTCGATGAAGGTGCTCAATCTCTTCATGCAGATCATTGGCCTGCTCGATCAGCGGCTGTAACGCCTTCCACCCTTCCTGATTTCCCGAGGCGACGACGTCTTCGCCGCGCGAGACCTCACGAATCCGGCCGTAAAAATTCCCCCATTCCCTCCGTTCGAACGCAGCCACATCTTTCGGGGATTCCGCCGACGTGATGTGCTCGGTATCCACCCACCTGAAGTCCAGGCCATAGAGGTCGCGATTCCCGACTTTCAGCCTCACCCGTGTTTTCCCTTCGGGAAATTCCGGCGTTTCCGAATAGGGGATGACTTCTTCCCCTTTCAGTTCTCCCAGCACGTGCGTGCCGTCCTTGAGGGTCATTTCCACAAGCGTATGGGGCCAGAAAAACCCGAAGCCGTTGATCATGATCAGGAGCAGGACGCCGCCAACCAGGAGGAGCGAGACGGCCACCGCCGTGCCGCAAAACCACACGAACAGCGTCCCTGAGTCGAAGAATTTTTTGATCCTGGCACGCATGGAATGTCCTTAAAATTGGCTGTATCGCGCCCGAAGCCGCTGCCGGACGATTTCCGCAAGGGTGTTGACGATCGACGTAAACACGAACAGGAGGAGGCCGGCCAGAAACAGTAACCGATACAGCGTGCCTCCATGCGGGGCCTCGGGCATTTCCACGGCAATGTTCGCCGATAAGGTTCGGAATCCGTTGAAGAGATTCATGTCCATCACCGGGGTGTTGCCCGTGGCCATCAGCACGATCATGGTTTCTCCCACGACCCGCCCCAACCCGATCATGAGAGCGGAGAACACTCCCGGACTCGCCGAGATGATGACCAATTTCGTCAGGGTCTGCCACGGGGTGGCCCCGAGGGCCAATGATCCGGCGATCAGGTGGGGCGGCACGTTGCTCAGCGAATCCTCGCTGATGCTGAAAATCGTGGGGATCACGGCCATGCCCATGGCAAAAGCAATGACCAACGCGTTTCGCTGGTCGTACGCCAACCCGAAGGTCGACTGTAACCATTGCTTATAGTCCGAATCGAAAAGCCAGGATTCGACCTGGTGATTCAACTGGAGACAGAGCCAGACCGTTCCGGCGAGGACCAGCAGGAACGTCGCCAATTCCGTTACGTTCCCCGAGTGTCCCTTGAGTCTTGAAGGAAGAAATTGCCACCCGACGCAGACCACCGCCACGGCCAGCGGGATCAGGAGAAACATGGCCACCAGGGCGGGAAAGATCTTTTCCAACAGCGGCGCGAACCACAGCCCGGCCAGGAATCCCAGGACGACCGTCGGGAAGGCCGCCATGATCTCCACGACCGGTTTGACCACGGCGCGAATATTCGGACGCATGAACATCGAGGTATAAATCGCTCCCAGCACGGCGAGGGGCGTCGCCAGCAACATCGCGTAGATCGTCCCTTTCAGCGTGCCAAACATGATCGGCCACAGGCCGAATTTCGGCTCGAACGCATCGGACCCTCCGGTCGATTGCCAAATATGGAGGGACTCTTCGTACCCCTCATAGAGCACGGGAAAGAACAACGACGAGAACGTGGATTCGGGATGCTCATTCTCAATGTCATAGGTAATCAGCCGTCCCGAGTCATCGAGCACCAAGGCGCCGTCGGTCTTCGGTGCAAACATTGCCGCTAAAACGGAGGACCCATTCCCGGGGATTTGGATGAGCGTCTGGCTGGAGGTCGAATGATGCACGGCCACCCCACCGGAGACGTCGGCCGTAAGAAATCCTTTATCCCGAAGCGACGGTGAAATGGCGGTCACGGCCCCCTCATGCGGAGCCAGATCCCGAATCTTTTCAAGACGCGGATCACCGCCCACGTCAGGGTCGATCACGGACATCCAAACGGCAACCGTCCCTCTTTCCGTGCCGACCACGATGGACCGATCACCGATGAGATAGGAAAGGGCGGTGATGGACGTCCCGGCGGAGTAAATCCCCATCAGTCTCGGGCGTTCGATATCCTGAATATCCCAGTACAGCAACCGGCCGTCTTTCGTGCCCCCCAACAGGGTTTCTCCCAGGTCGTCCAGGAGCAACACCGAAAGCGCTTCCACGCCGTCCCCGGTGATCTCGGCCTGCAGGAGTTCCGATTCCGTTTCGAGCGCAAACAACCCCTCCGCTTCCGATTCCTGAATCTTCGTGAGGAACAATCGTCCCGACTCGGTCAAGGCGGCGGCGATGGTGCCGCTGTCCGTCTCCCGGTAGGCGAGTCGCGCAATGGGGGCATCCTTCGACTTCACTCCGCTCCGCTCAGGACCGACGGACGTCGGGACGGCCTCAAACGGCTCGCCCGCAGTCACCACCGGTTCGGTGTATCGTACGTCGTCTTCGAACGTGACTCGAAACGTGACGTAGAAGGGAATGACTCGGCCGATTCCCGTCCCGAGTCCATAGGTATGGCTTTTCCCCGGAGAGCGCGCCAGCGCGGTAATGTCCCCGCTCTCGAATTCCGGCACGGACTTGAGACGGATCGGGGTCCCGGCGGGAAACGCATAGAAGGCAATGCCATCCTTTCGGAGCACGTATCCCACTTCCATGTATTCATTGATCCCCACGGCGACGTGCTCCGGCTTCCGATCGGCTTCGTCAAACGGGTCGACGTGCACGGCAGTCGATTGGGTCCAGGAAGCGGCGTAAAACAACGGAGCCACTTCGATAAACAGATAGGCAAAAATGCCGAAGATGCTGAAAATGGTCGCCCACCCGCCAAGGGTGATCACGACCTGTGCGCCCCGATCGGCCCAACGCCGCAACGTCCGGGAGGTTATCTTCGAGAGGAACGGCCGCGCCGGAGGGGATGCCATCTCAACCTGATTCGCTGTGGGGTCAGCCTGGTTCATGGGGTGTGGAGACCTATTGCATTTCCCCTAATTTCTTGTTGATCAAGGTTTGCGGCAAGGGGAAATAGCCGTCCTTGATCACGATATGCTGCCCCGCTTGGCTGTAGACGTATTTCAGGAATTCCGCGACCAACGGAGGCAACGGTTTCCCCGGAGCTTTATTCACATACAGGTAAAGGAATCGTGCCAAGGGATACTTGCCGGCCCCGGCATTGGCAAAGGTCGGCTCATAGCACGCTTCGCCGCCCTTGGCCGACAACGGAATCGTCCGCACGCCCGAGGTCCGGTACCCGATGCCACTGTACCCGAGCCCGCCCCGATCTTCCGTCACGCCCTGAACCACCGACGCCGAGCCGGGTTGCTCCTTGACCTCATCTTTATAATCGCCTTTCTTCAACACCTTTTTTTTGAAGAATCCATAGGTCCCCGAGGCTGAATTTCGACCGTACAGGCTCACCCTCGTGCTTTTCCAGTTGCCGTCAAGCCCCGCTTTCCCCCACGTATCGATATTCACGATATGCCCGCGCCTCCGGGTTTTGGAAAAGGCGGCATCCACTTCTTCCATGCTCATACATTTCACGGGATTGTCTTTGTTGACGTACACGGCCAACGCATCGACGGCAACAGGAAAGTTGGTGGCTTTGTAGCCGAATTTCGCCTCGAACTTGTCCATCTCTTTCGCTTTCATTTGCCGCGACATCGGACCCACCTGAGCCGTCCCTTCAATCAACGCCGGAGGAGCCGTGCTGGAGCCTTTCCCTTCAATTTGAATCTTCACGTTGGGGTATTCTTTTCTGAACCCTTCCGCCCACAGCGTCAGGAGATTGTTCAGGGTGTCGGACCCGATGCTGTTCAGGTTGCCGGAAACCCCACTTACCTGGCTGTAGGCTTTCCAATCCGGATCCACCATGGAATCGGAAGCCGCCCAACTCCGGACTGCACTGCCCATGCCGACTACCAGGAGAACGAAACTGAGGAATAAAACCCTCTTACCGAAAAATCCGGTTGACCGATGTGTACCACTTGCCAATACGAACCGTCTCATCATCTGTGAACCTTCCTTCTGCAACGTTCCTTCAATCATCGGACCCTCCCTGATAGTTGCTTCACTCTAAGCGTTGAATGTTACTCCGGTGTAAAAAACAGATTACGAAATTGTTACGCGAAGGAAGATTCCCTGATTGAGGGGGTGAGCCGCCTTGCTCCGGCAATGCCAACCCTCGGAATCGACGGGCACACTATATGAGGAACGTGTTGCAACCACGTATGAAGAGGGTTACGCCTCGGTATATTTTCTGCGCCCTGCTCCCGTGGAAGAAGACCTGCCTCTAGTCTGTCATTCCCGCGCACGCGGGAATCCAGGGTCGTTCTCTTCGCCAACGGAGGAAAAGACAAAAAAACTCTGCATCCTCGATTAAAGATGTCGAGGATGACAGAAGGAGACCCAGAAGAAAGCAAAGACGCTGGATCCCCGATCAGGTCGGGGATGACAGGATAAAGTCAGGTAGATCAGGATGGCGTAGCGTAGCCCGACAATCTAGCAAGCGGGTTGGAGTTGCACGGCCGGAAGCAAAAATTCGATCGTCGTGCCTTTGCCGTATTCACTCTCGATGTGAAGCGTCCCGCCGTGCAATTGCACTAAATGTTTCACAATGGCGAGACCAAGGCCGGTGCCGCCTTCCACGCGGGCACGCGCCTTATCGACCCTGTAAAACCGTTCCGTAATGCGAGGCAAATCGTTGGGCGGGATCCCTTGTCCCGTATCCCGGACCATGATACGGATTTCATGGTTGAGTGTTCTCTCCGCCTGAAAACTGACCGAGCCCCCTTTCGGCGTATACTTCACGGCATTGTCGACCAGATTCACAAGAATCTGAGAGAGCCGGTCCCGGTCGGCCTGCACCCATACATCGGGAGGCACCTTATTGACAAGCTTCACGTCTTTTTTCGCGGCATCTTTCTCAAAAATCGCCGAAACTTCCTGCACGAAGGTCCCAAGACTGATGGGAGTGGGGTCCAGAACCACTTTCCCCGTCTCAATATCGGAAAGGTTCAGCAGGTCGTTAATCAAGCGCCCCATCCGTTCCGCGTGACTGTTCGCGATTTCCAGAAATCGTCGATGCGTGTCCGATTCCAGCCTGGTTTCATCGAGCACGGTCTCCAGGTATCCCTTGATGGCCGTCAACGGCGTGCGTAACTCATGGGAGACGTTGGCCACAAATTCAGCGCGGACTTTTTCCAACCGCCGGAGTTCGGTGATGTCGTGCAGGACCAGTAAAAACCCCCGGCGCTCCGATGAAAAAGGCATGGGCATGGCATTGACCGCAATGATTCTCAGCGAGGGCAAATAACACTCGATTTCCCGCTTGCACGGTTCCGCGGTATCGAGGGCTTGACACATCTCCACCCAATCGGCCAATCCCCGATTTCTGACAACCTCCAATAAGGTGCGTCCTTCTACTTGTTCGTCTTGAGCAAAATCAAGGATCGTTCGCGCAGCGGGATTCATGAGCACCACGTATCCTTGCCAATCCAAGGCGATCACGCCTTCGGTCATACTGTGGAGGATGGCGGTGCCTTTGGCTCGTTCAGACTCCAATGCCTGAACCCGTGCCTGGGAGTACGTCGTGATGTATTCCAACGCCTTTCGCAAGCCGCTCAATTCATCTTCCTCGGATTTTTTCTCCTGCTCCGTCCATCCCTGCAACAACCGATCGGCGCGGGCTTCGAGGTCCTGGACCGGCACCAAAAGCCTTCTGCCCAACCAGACCCCGAAAGGGAAAACCAGCGCGGCAACCACCAGGGCTCCAACCCAGAGGGTCCCGCCGGTGGCCCCGGAAGAGGTCAACACCCACGCCGCCCCCATGCCGAGCAATGTCAGGCAACTGACCAATAAACCTGAACGGAAAATCAACCGGCCCTTCACAATCGAAATTTCCTCATCCTTCGACTCCGCTGACGCTACGCTCAGGACAGGTTCAGCCTTCTTCCTCGAATCGGTAGCCCACACCCATGACCGTCACGATTCGGTGACTTTCATTCTTGAGTTTTTCTCGAAGGCGCCTGATGTGCACGTCCACGGTCCGTGATTCAATCTCCACGGCATTGGCGTACCCCCAGACCATTTCCAAAATTTGCTCCCGACTCAACACCCGCCCGTTGGCTTGTATCAGCGCACGGAGCAGATCAAACTCCTTCACCGTAAGTTCAACGGAACTGCTTCCAACGCGAACCTGATGTTTCGCCTCGTCGATTTCAAGAGTTCCGACTCGCCTGACGCCGCCCGTTTGAGAATCGCGCCCCCGCCGCAACACCGCCTTGATCCGAGCCACCAACTCTCTGGGGGAAAACGGCTTGACGAGGTAATCGTCCGCCCCCATCTCCAAGCCCACCACTCGATCGACTTCTTCGGCTTTGGCCGTCAGCATGATAATCGCCACGTTGGCGAGGGTCCGATCACGACGAAGCAACCGGCAAATTTCCAACCCGTCGATACCGGGCAGCATGAGATCCAGCACAATCAGATCAGGACGTTCGGTCCGTGCGAGTTGGAGCGCCGTTTCTCCCTCGTACGCCTCGATACAGGACAGTCCTTCTTTCTCCAAGTGGTGGCGAACAAGGTTCACGATCGCCTGTTCATCATCCACGATTAAGGCTTTCAGAGCCATGGACACCCGTTTTGTTGTGAATTCCTTATCCGGGAAGCAGGAATCGCTTCATTGCAAACGAAGCATGCCCGCCATCGTGATTGGCATGAAAATAGCCATCCTCTGTCATTCCCGACGTTAGTAATCGGGAATCCAGTGTCGTTCTCTCCACGGACGGAGAAAAAAGAAAAAACCCTGGATCCTCGATTAAAAATGTCGAGGATGACAGATTCATCCTCATTTTCATATCCCTTGAGGTGGACGCGGCAAACCTGCATACGGAATTTTATTGGCTCTATGTTTCATTTGTGTTAAGGCTTCTCCACCATTCGCGAAATTTTCGTGTTCAATGTAGCACAAAAAGCACAAGTTTGGCTCTACCCCACCTGACCTCCCCTTACAAAGGGGAGGAAAAAGTCGGCTCTCTTGCCTGTTCCCCTCCTTTGTAAGGACGGGAACTTTTTCCGAAGAGGGAAAAGTTGGGAGGTAGAGCGCGGGCACCGAAACCCGGCACCAGATATGAGAGACTCTTTAGGATTGAACAAAATTTACACTTAAGGGTATTCTGTTAGTTGTCGGGTTACGCTACTATTTTCTCCCTCTCCCCTGAGGGAGAGGGCCGGGGTGAGGGGAAACACGGATTGTCGGGTTACGCTACGCCTGTCCTGAGCGTAGTCGAAGGGCTAATCCGACCTACCCCGACTACTCCGACCTCCGGTCCGAGGCCAGGACAGACAATGATAGACCTGAAACGGCTGTGTGCGCTCGCGCTGCTCATTCTTCTCGGTTCGGCGTGTACGGACCCCGCGTCCGACGCGTTCCGCTTTGGTCTGGCCAGCGCGCCCACGAACCTCGATCCGCGCTTTGCCACGGATGCGACGTCAGCCCGCATCAACCGCCTGCTCTATGACCGGCTGGTGGATTTCAACGACGCCTTCGAACCCGTTCCGTCCCTGGCCGATTGGGAACAACGTTCGCCCACCCATTACCGCTTCCATCTCAAAATGAACGATCATCCGTTTCATGACGGCACCGTTCTGACCGCCTACGACGTCAAAGCCACCTATGACTTTATCCTGAATGCGGACAACGCCTCCCCGCACCGCGCCCCGTTGGCCGTCATCGACCGCATTACCGTTCAAAACGAAACGAGTCTCGACTTTTTTCTTCACCGGCCGGAACCGCTCTTTCCCGGGTATCTCGTCATCGGCATCGTGCCGGCACGCCTCATCGCCACACACTACCCGCTCTACGAGCACCCGATCGGAAGCGGACCGTTTTCATTCCTGGCACGACCGGATGAGACGCGACTCCACCTCCTCAGGATTCGGGATCAACGACGCTTTGAGTTCATGACGGTCCCGGACCCCACGGTACGGACGTTAAAACTGATGGCCGGCGAAATCGACATGCTCCAAAATGATCTTCCTCCTGAACTCATCGGCTACCTGGAAAACGACGAGACGCTGAAGGTCCAACGAACACCCGGTACGAATTTTTCGTACCTCGGATTCAGCTTTGAAGACGCCGTGACCCGACAGGCACTCGTTCGACGGGCTATTGCCCATGCCATCGATCGCCGGGAGATCATCTGGTACGTCCTGGATGGCGCGGCCAGGCCCGCACAGTCGCTCTTGCCACCCGAACATTGGGCGGGCGCTCGAGATCTCAACCCGATCACCTATGATCCGGAAAAAGCACGGGCGTTGTTACACCAGGCCGGATACTCCCTCGACCGTCCGCCCCGGATCGTCTATAAAACCTCGAGCGATCCCTTTCGGATCCGTCTCGCCACCATTCTTCAACATCAATTGCAACAAGTCGGCATTGTCGTGGACCTCCGCAGTTACGACTGGGGCACGTTTTACGGAGACATCAAGGCCGGCAGATTCCAGATGTACAGCTTGGCGTGGGTCGGCATCCAAACTCCCGATATTTTCGATTACGTGTTCCACAGTGAGTCGGTTCCCCCACGCGGGGCGAATCGTGGCCGGTTCCGCAGCACACGGGCCGATGCGTTCATCGACCGGGCACGGGCGGCTCCCGACCTCGAAACCAAACAACGGTGGTACGTGCAACTCCAGCATCACCTTGCCGGCACGCTGCCGTACGTCCCCTTGTGGTACGAAGACCATATTTTCATCGCCCGTCGCGAGGTCGAAGGCTTTACCATGGCCCGGGACGGCAATTATGACGGCCTGACTCAGGTACGCCGTTCATCTCCGGGCGCGTTGTAACCGATCATGTTCGTTCGATTTCTCATAACACGGGTCCTGACGGCGTTCGCCGTCGTGCTCGGGGTCGTGTGTCTCGTCTTCTTTCTGCTCCATCTGGTTCCCGGCGATCCCGTGGAAGTGATGTTGGGCGAATCGGCACACCCCGCGGACAAAGAAGCCCTGCAACGGGCCCTGGGGCTCGATCAGCCGCTCCACGTTCAGTTCGGGCAATACCTGGCCGGCCTGTGTCAATTTGACCTGGGGACATCCCTCTATTCCAAACGACCGATTCGTGAACTCCTGCTCGAACGATTACCAGCCACCGTTGAACTCGGGGTCGCAGCGCTCCTGTTTGCGCTGCTGCTCGCCGTTCCACTCGGAATCCTGGCTGCCGTGAAGAAAGAAACCGCGTGGGATTTCGGCGCCATGGGGATTGCCCTCTTCGGCGTCTCGATCCCCAATTTCTGGATGGGACCCATGCTGATTCTGGTCGGGGCGTTGTGGCTGGGATGGTTCCCCGTGAGCGGCCGGGGCGGGGTCTCCTCTCTCGTCCTTCCGGCGCTGACCCTGGGCACCGCATTGGCGTCTATTCTCCCGCGCATGATTCGCAGTACCCTGCTGGAAGTCTTGAATGAAGACTTCATGCGCACCGCGCGCGGGAAAGGCCTCCCCGACCGGACCGTCATCGTTCGACACGGCTTGCGGAACGCGCTGCTTCCCGTAATCACGTTGGTGGGCCTGCAACTCGGGGCATTACTGAGCGGTGCCGTCATTACGGAAACCGTGTTTTCCTGGCCGGGCATCGGCTCCCTGGTCGTCGAAGCCATTCACCGACGCGACTATCCCGTGGTGCAAGCCGCCGTGTTGTGTATCAGCACGTCCTACGTGGTGCTGAACCTGTTCACGGATCTCGCGTATGCCTGGGTCGATCCTCGCGTCCGATTCGGAGCCCGGCCATGAGGCGCATCCTGGTGCCCCTCGGCATTATCCTGCTCTGGGCGCTTGTCGCTCTTCTTGCGCCCATGCTGCCCCTGTCCCCGAACGCCATCGACCTGCCGCAGATCCTCGCGTCCGGAAGCCCGGACGAATGGTTAGGCTACGACGACCTGGGCCGGCCGATTTTCGATCGCTTGCTGGTGGGCGCAAGAACCTCCTTTCTCGTGGCCTTTGTCGTCGTGAGTGTTTCGCTGATCATCGGGAGCCTGCTCGGCACCGTTGGTGCGTACGTCGGAGGATGGATCGATCTCGTCCTCGTCCGCGTCATCGATATCTTTCTGGCGTTCCCGGGAATCCTGCTGGCCATTGCGCTGGCCGGTGTGATGGGGCCGGGCATCGACAACGTCGTCATTGCCTTGTCGGTCGTGAGTTGGGTGGGCTATGCCAGGCTCGCCCGTGCGCAAGTCCTCTCCATGAAAGAACGTGATCACGTGCACGCCGCCGTGGCGATCGGCACCCCACCGCCGCAAATCATCGCCCGCCACCTGCTCCCGCTCATCAGCGCCCCGCTGATTGTCGAAGCCAGCTTCGGGATGGCGAACGTGGTCATTGGTGAGGCCGGCCTGTCCTTTCTGGGATTGGGCGTGCAACCGCCCTCCGCGTCCTGGGGCAGTATGATTCGGGACGGGACGCGGTATATGCTGGTCGCACCGCACATGGTCATCGCCCCGGGCTTGGCCCTGATGGGCGTGGTCCTTGCCATGAACGTCCTCGGGGACCGGCTACGCGACTGGTTGGACGTCAAGAGTCAAACACGAAAAACCGCAGAGGGGCTCATTCGTTGACCGTTTCACCCTCACCCCAACCTCCTCTAAGTCTCCTCTCCCTTGATGGGAGAGGATGAAGGTGAGGGTGATGAGCTCCGTAGGTCGGGTTGCGTAGCGTAACCCGACAGTTCATAGCATATTGCAGCAGATCATAGCATAGCACAACAATCCATAGCATAAACCGACAGATTGACGGACAGGCACGGGGGCCTGTTCCTACGGTTTGCGGTTGTAGGAGACGGCCTGCGCCTGCCCTGAGCGAAGCCGAAGGGTGCCGTCCCGCGTCTTCACGGACGCAGGAAAAGGCAAAGACGCTGGATCCTATAGATCGCCTGGATCCCCGATCAGGTCGGGGACAAGCGTCGAGGATGACCGGAGGGGGCGTCGAGGATCACAGAGGGAGAAAAAACGCCATGAAACAACGCATCATCGGGTTCTACCAGGACGAACACGGCGATTGGGTCGCCGACCTCGAATGCGGCCACGGGCAACACGTGCGCCACGCTCCACCCTGGAGCGAACGGCCATGGGTCGTGACCCCACAGGGGAGAGCACGGAAGTTGGGAGAAACGCTTGTCTGCAAAAAGTGCGACGAGCCAAGTGCATCGGAGTAGGTCGGATTAGCCCTTCGACTACGTTCAGGACAGGCGTAGCGTAATCCGAGAGATGGGCTCACTCATTGACCGTTTCCCCCTCACCCCAGCCCTCTCCCTCGGCGGGGAGAGGGAGAAAATAGAACCGCCGTGAATCAGTTGTGACTCGTCTCGGGCGGCCCGTCCACCGGTGGCGGATGAGCAGGGTCCCAATACTGCAAGCGATCAATCAGGGGTTGGGCATCCGGGCTGGTGGATTGGCTCGGTTCACTGGGCCCCTGGTCCCAGGTCATGCGGGAGTAGCCATGTTCATGCAGTGTGCTGCGGATGACTTCGACGAGTGCCTCAAGGGTCACGTCGTCCCCTTCTCGCAGATCCAATACGCGTTGGGATGGTTCCGTTGGCGGGGGTATGTCGTGCAGCAACGCCCAGCAACGGTCGAAGACCATTCGTCGAACGTCTTCCGGCACGTTCAGGCTCGGGATGTCCGCCGTGCACAAGGCCGCCACCATGAGCACGAATTGCAGGTCCGGCAGTTCGGGATGATCAACGTCGAGGGTTTGCATGACCGGGGAGTATCTTATTGTGACCTCGACGCATTTTTCAATCCCCCAGTCAAGAATCATGTCTTTCCGATGGTCATGCCGAACATTCAACGCTTCAGCCCAGTTCCTCATGATTTCACACCTGAATCAGTTGCTGCCCTTCAGGAACGACGTCCCCCTTCTGAGACAGTTGAGTCGAGTGACGTTCTTGCGACTCCTGTCCCTTACTGTGCGAACCCTTTGGTTTTGTTCGAGTTTTCTTTTTCTCCCGGTACATTTTTTCGCGGGTGTGATAGGGCAAGATCCCCGCTAAGACATCAGGGAGTTCATGACACGGAACATCTTCTAATAATTTCGTCGCGAGCTTCGGGGCCGGGCCGGATCTTCCACCGACATAGACGTCCACCGCCTCTACGATCTGACCACACCGTTTGATCTTTTTCCCCAGCAGACCCACGTCCGCAACTAAATGGTTGCCACACCCGGCTACGCATCCGGACCAATGCATGGTAATCGGTTTGATCTCCGTTCCAACTTTTTCTTCCAGGGCACGAGCGGTTTTCATTGCTTGACTCTTGGTTTCAATCACGGCGAGGTTACAATAATCGTTCCCGACGCAACTGACTAACCCTTTCCGCAGTGGAGAAGGATTGTAGCCATACTTCGCGAGCAACGGCTCTTCGAGAAAAGTTGCGAGTTGTTTGTCGTGGATGTTCGGAATGACGATGGATTGATTGGCCCCTACACGCAATTCGCTCGTTCCGTATTTCTCTGCCAGACCGGCGAGTCTTCCCAACTCGTCGGCAGGAATTCGCCCAACGGGGACGTGCAACCCCACGTAATTCAATCCCGGTCGGGATTGCCTGAAAATACCTCCATGGGTATTGACAGTAAAGTTGCGTACATCTTGTCCTGCAGCCGGTAATCCTCGACCAAGCCGACGTTCAACTTCTACCCGAAAACGGAGTTCGCCCCATTCCTCCAACAGAAACGCGAGCCGTGCCGTTGTTCTGGAATCACGAAATCCATAATCGCGAAACGCTTTAATCACGGCACACGACACCGCCACGGCCTCTTCGGGAAGGACAAACACGTCCAACGGCGTGGCAATCCGGTAGCCGCCGGACCCGAGTTTCCCACCGATGAGCACATTGAATCCTTGCTTCATCTCTCCCTCTATTTCTTTGGTGGCTGGAACCAACGCGAGATCTTGCGTTTCTGCATGCAAACAATTGTCGGGGCATCCCGTAATCACCACATTGAATTTTCTAGGCAAATTCGAATACTCCCGATTCCCTACAATCTCTTGCGTTAAGGCCTGGACCAGAGAGGTTGCATCCAAGCACTCTGATGGAGACAGACCGGCTACCGGGCAGGTCATAATATTCCGGATATTGTCCATGCCGGTTTGCAATGCCGTCAGCCCTACTTCCTCCATCCGTTTGTACACGTCCGGCACATCTTCTATCCGTAGTTGCCGAATTTGAATTTGTTGCCGGGTGGTCATATCCAACAGCCCATTGCCAAATATCCCTGCCAACTCGGCCAGCGTTCGAAGTTGTGTCGCCGTAGCGCGTCCTCCTGGAATGCGTACACGCACCATGAAATACCCTGGTGTTGGATTCCTGAGAAACAGCCCGCACCACTTCAGGCGTTGCACGTCAGCCTCCGAAATCGATTCCCACCCCTCAAGGGCAAATCGAGCAAGATCACTCCTGATATCCAACCCATCTCTTTCTTGTTTCCATATTTCCAATTTATTCATCACACCCCCCGCTTCCGTTGCACGTCAGCCACGAATCCTGCTCCCATCACAGCGATGGGATTTCCCGATCACAGCATCTATGCAGGACGAGTCAACAATTCTCTTGTCTCGCGCTTTTCTTCCATTGTCGCAGGGTGAGCGATGACCGATTCGGTGACGCGATAGGGGCTGCTCATCCAATACGCTGCCCCGACGAGTACGGCCCCGCCGACAATGTTTCCCAATCCGACGAAAACCTGGTTCCACATGAATCCGCCCCAAGAAATCGCCTCTCCATGCGGGAGGAACAGCGCGATTCCCAATACCGATTGGTTCGCAATGCTGTGCTCAAATCCGCTCCCCACGAACGCGAACAAACACCAGAAGATCAGCATAATTTTCGCCGTTTCATTGGCGGTACGGGCCGCCATCCACACAGCCAGACACACCAGCATGTTACAGAGAATGCCCCGGCTGAAGAGTTCCCAGGCCGGCGCAGACATTTTCATGGCCGCAACCTTCACGAACAGATCCGCTTGAGGAGCCTTGGCCACCACGCCGGAGTGAGCGATCAGCCAGGAAACGACTAACGAGCCGACCAGATTCCCGATGAATGACCATAAGAAAATCCAGCCCACGTATTTCCAGGTTATCGCCCTGGAAAGCGCGCCGATGGTGCAGACCATATTGTTGCCCGTGAACAATTCCGATCCGGCAAAGATCACCAACGTCAGGGCAATGCCAAATGACGCTCCCATCACAAGTTTCAGCGCAGCCGACCCTTGAGCGGAGAACGGCGCCCCCACACTAAAGATTAAACAGATCCCCAATCCCAAATAGATGCCTGCCAGGGCCGACAAAATGAAGTAGCCCCCAGGCGAATGGAGAAAATAGTCGACTTTTTTCCTTGAAACGTCCGACATGCGTTTGAGATCTTCTTGATACATTGTTCGAACCCCTTCTCTCTTTTTAAACACGAGAAAAAAACGATTGTATCTCTATCGCCACAGCCAGGCAGATGCGCTATTCGCCAAGCATTCATTTCTATTCTTCTCGCAAGAGCCATGCCAGAACACATTTTTTCAAAAACCTCAAAGAATCAAGCGTAATCATGACAAAACCCTCTCACCCAACCGGACATTCCTGTTCATCACGCACTCTATTGTAGGCAAAGAGACAAAAATGTCTTGGCGGTAGGGGATGCACTGACGAGAACCAAGTACGCCTCAGGCGATCAAGGTTCTTCGATAAGCCGGTACTGTTCGATCCGGTAGGCGATTTGACGTGGAGTCATGCCCAACAGCCTGGCCGCCTTCGCCTTGACCCATCCTGCTTTCTTGAGGGCTTCTCGAAGACGGTCCCGTTCGATCGCATCCAACCGTGCGGAGAGCGTTTGTTGGGATGCAAGGCTGCTTGACTTGGGGGGACTAGGATTGAACGATCAGCGACGCCTCTGCCAAGACGACCAACCGTTCAATGCCATTTTGTCATTCGCGAATGTTTCCAGGCCATCTCTTTCTTGTTTCCATATTTCCAATTTATTCATCGCACCCCGATTCCGTTGCACGTCAGTCACGAATCCTGCTCTCATCGCAACGATGGGATTTCCCGATCACGTCACCTATGTAGGACGAGTCAACATCTCTCTCGGCTTGTCTTCTTTGGTCACGCGATAGGGACTGCTCAGCTAGTACGCCGCCCCGACGAGCAAGGCTCCGCCGACGATGTTTCCCAGTCCGACGAAGACCTGGTTCCACATGAATCCTTCCCACGAAATCGCCTGTCCGTGCGGGAGGAACAGCGCGATGCCCAACGCCGATTGATTGGCAATGCTGTGCTCGAATCCGCTTCCCACGAACGCGAACACGCCCCAGAAGAGCACCATGATTTTCGCGGTTTCATTCGTCGTTCGCGCCGCCATCCACACGGCCAGGCACACCAGCATGTTACAGAGCACTCCCCGGCTGAAGAGTTCCCAGGCCGGGACGGACATTTTCGTTTCAGCCACGCTCAGGAACAGATCCGCCTGAAGAGCCTGCGCGACCACTCCGGATTGCGCCACCAACCAGGCAACAGCTAACGAGCCGACGAGATTCCCGATGAAGGACCATAAAAAAATCCAACCCACGTATTTCCAGGCGATCGCCCGGGACAGCGCGCCGATCGTGCAGACCATCGTGTTGCCCGTGAACAGTTCCGATCCGGCAAAGATGACCAGCGTCAGGCCGACGCCGAATGACACGCCCATCACCAGGTTCAAGGCAGCCGACCCTTCAGCATAGAAGGGGGCCCCCACGCTGAAGATCAAACAGACGCCGAATCCCAAATAAATGCCCGCGAGGGCCGATAAAATAAAATAGCCGCCGGGCGAGTGGAGTAAATAGTCCACTTTTTTTCTTGAAACGTCCGACATGTGTTTCAGATCTTCTTGATACATGGTTCGCACCTCTTCTCTATATGGAAGTTAGACACAAATGATCGTATCTATCCGAGAATCCCCCATGCAGGCTTGCGGCCTGCATGAGGGATTCCTGTCTGTGTTCAGTCATTCGTTGACACTTTCTACCTTTTCCTTCCCCTCCTTTGAAAGACAACCCCCTCAATCCCCCTTCTCAGGGGGACGGCAGAACTCCTGTCCCCCCTGCACGGGGGGTTCAGTGCTGACGCCCTTTGTGTCTGCGACTCTACCCCACCCGCATTCCCTCTTCGGAAATGCGCCCACTTACAAAGGGGAGGAAAAGAATCTGGTCCCCCCCGCTCAGGCTGACCATTCTGTCAACGAATTAGTGAACATTTACAGGGATGACAGAAGGAGAAAAACCGGAATGACAAATTCGGGATGTCGTTGGATATTTTCATACCAATCCCTGCTTATAGTATAGAGAGATGGCGCCGAAAAAAACATGGCAAGCGAATTTTTCCAAAATCTCAGGCTCGGGTAGACGACGACAAAAACCCTGGATCCCCGATCGGGGTCGGGGATGACAGAAGGAGTAGGTCGGGCAGGTCGGGCGAGCGACACGTAACCTGGCACTCAGGCTTCTTCGAGCAGCCGGTATTTTTCGATTCGATAGGCGATTTGACGCGGCGTCATGCCCAACAGCCTGGCCGCCTTCGCCTTGACCCATCCGGCTTTCCTGAGGGCTTCTCGAAGACGGTCCCGTTCGAGCGCATCCAACCGCGCGGGGAGCGTTTGTGATGAGGCAGGGCTGCTTGACTTGGGAGTGGACTGGGATTGAACGGTTCGCATGTGGTCGAAATAAGGAGTGAGTGATTCGGGAATGGACTGTAACTCGATCAGCGACGTCTCCGCCAGGACGACCAGGCGTTCGATGCAATTCTGCAATTCACGAATGTTGCCGGGCCAATGATAGACGCTCATCATAGCGACCAAGTCTTTCCCCAATTGAATGTCCCGGCTATTGGCGCGATTGAACTTGTCCAGAAAATGCGTCATGAGCGCATGCACGTCGTCCCGCCGGGCACGTAGGGGAGGAAGCGTGAGCGGTACGACGTTCAGCCGATAATACAAATCTTCCCGAAACTCGCCTGAGCGGACCATGCCTTCGAGATGACGATGCGTCGCGGCAATCACCCGGACGTCCACGGAGAGCGTCTGTCCACTCCCGACTCGCTCGAATTCTTTGTCCTGCAGCACGCGAAGGAGCTTGACTTGGGTTGACAGGGGAATGTCCCCGACCTCATCAAGAAACAGCGTTCCGCCATGTGCCTGTTCCAGTCGTCCTTTTCTGGCCTGATTCGCTCCCGTGAAGGCTCCCCGTTCATGCCCGAACAGGGTCGTTTCAATCAGGGTCTCCGGAACCGCCGCGCAATGGACCGCCACGAACGGTTGACCGGCGCGTGCACTGGAGAGATGAATGCGCTGTGCGACCAACTCCTTGCCCGTTCCACTTTCTCCGCGGAGCAGGACCGTTGCCGAGGTGTTCGAGACCCGCTGAATGGCCGCGTATACCGCTTGCATCGCCGTGCTGTTGCCAATGATGACCGGCGCCTGCTTCTTTTTCCTGGCGGCAGGGACGATACGCAGGTCGTCCCCTACAGGGGTCGGTGAACCATCTGCTTGCTCAAAGCGCAGAGACGACCCGAACGCCTCGGAGGAACGGCCCGGAGTCTCTCCCGTTTCAGATTCCTGCTCCAGCATAGCCAGAGCTTGGCCAATCCGTGTTTCAGGAGCATCCTTTCCATCCAGAATAGCCCACAGTCTGGTGATGAGCCTGTCGTCGTCCTTTGAAAGATCGCGTTTCATCGTGCCGCTCATGTCTCCCAAAAACGCAAAAAAAACGCCCTTTCCCAATCTTCATTGGGGAAGGACGTTCATTGTCCTCACACAGCTTGGCTCTTTCAGCGGAATGACGACTTTGTCATTCTCAGATCGTAGTTAACCGCACTTTACTCCGTTTGTCAATGGGGGCATTGGTTGAGTCAGACATTGTCTCGACTCATAATAGGCCAAATGCCGCAACCACGTTCGCCGTCGGCGTCCACGCAAGTAACAATTTTCGTGTAAGACGTTCCTCTACCACCAAGGGGCCGTAGCAGGCCATGGAGGGCAGTGAACAATGAATGCATCGTCCGGACCGGGGATACGGTTTCCACTGACCATCGGGCAACGTCTGCTCGCCATGGTGGTCATTTTCATTCTGGCGCTGGGCGCCATCCTGGCCTTTACCCATACCGCGGTGACAACGCACGAACTCGACATGGTGGTGATGGACGTGGCGGGCCGCCAGCGCATGATGATTCAACGGCATCTCAATGAAACGATGTTGGCTTCCCATGGGATCCGGACGGATCTTCAACAGACGCAACAGACGTTGTTGCACACCGTCGATGCCTTGCAACACGGGGGAGACGTGATCGTGAACCTGTACACCGGCGAACAGCGCTCCATTCCCGCAGCCCCGACCGCCCGGATACTGAAACTGTTGGACCAGCAACGTTCCCTGCTTGAACTATTTTTTGTCAAAACCAAAACCCTGCTGCTCGAAGATCCCGATCACTTCCTCCCGTCGGAGTCTTTTTCCTCGCTCAGTCAACTCCAAGATGAACTTCAACGAAACGCCGACACCGTGTTCAAATTGTTCAGCGCCCGTTCCCGTCAGAACATCATGAATCTCCTGAGAAGCGAACCGGTCATCGGATTCCTGGTCATTCTCCTGAGCCTGGTCCTGGCCCGGCAGGTCGTGTCCGCCAGCCGCCGGCTCGAACGGGAAATCGCGCAGCGCAAAAAAGCCGAGGATGAGCGCAAAGCCTATGAGGAAGAACTGGTCTTACGCGACCGATCGATCAATTCGGCGACCAACGGCATTCTCATTGCCGATGCCCGTCAACCCGACATGCCCACGGTCTATTGTAACGCCGCGTTTGAAAAAATCACGGGCTATGCCGCGGAGGAAGTGCTCGGCCGAAATTGCCGTTTTCTCCAGGGCACGGACCATCAGCAACCCGGGCTCGACGCCATACGCCGGGCGATCCGGGAGGGCACCGAGGCCAAAGCGGAACTCCAAAACTATCGCAAGGACGGCAGCCTGTTTTGGAACGAACTCTACATCGCACCGGTGAAGGATCAACAGGGACGGCTCACGCATTTCATCGGGATCCAAACGGACATTACCCGACGCAAACACCAGGAAACCGAACTGGCGCACAAGACGCGGGAATTGGCCCAATCCAACGCGGAACTCCAGCAGTTCGCCTACGTGGCTTCCCACGACCTGCAGGAACCGCTTCGCATGGTGGCGAGTTACACGCAGTTATTGGGCAAACGATACCGGGGCAAGCTGGACAAAGACGCCGATGAATTTATCGGGTACGCCGTGGACGGGGCCACCCGCATGCAACGGCTCATTCGCGACCTGCTGGAATACTCGCGAGTCGGGTCCGAGAACAAGTCCCTTGAACACACCGACTGTGAACTCGTGCTGCGACAGGTCCTGGATAATCTCTCCGCGTCGGTCCGTGAACGTCACGCCGAGGTGACCCATGATCCGCTTCCCATTGTCCATGCCAACCCGACGCACCTGACTCAAGTCTTCCAAAACCTGATCGGCAACGCGCTGAAATTCCAGGGAGACTCTCCTGCCAGGATTCACGTGGGGGCCAAGGCACTCCCGGACGGGTGGGAATTCTCGGTCCGCGACAATGGGGTCGGGATCCCGGCCGATCAACTCGGTCGAATCTTTTCGATCTTTCAACGATTACACGGTCAACGCGAATACCCGGGCACGGGGATCGGCTTGGCCATCTGCAAGCGAATCGTGGAAAAATACGGCGGGAGCATCCGGGTGGAATCCGAACCCGGCACGGGATCGACCTTTTATTTCACCCTGACCACCCCTCGAGAGGTCATGGAGCCTCTGCCATAAACGACCGGCTCCTCGGAATCTGCTACAATCTCTTGGGGAAGGGCCGGAGAACCCAGGCACATGAATACGACGACCATTCTCTTAGTGGAAGACAACCCCGGCGACGCTCGCCTGATCCGGGAACTCTTTCGTGACATTCAAGGCCGATCCTTTGACATCATCACCGCCGAATCCTTTCGACAGGCCTGTGATCGCTTGCAAGAACGCAACGTGGACCTCGCCCTGGTCGACTTGTCCTTGCCCGACAGCTAGGGCTTGGACACGTTTCGGAAGATCGCCGCAGGCCACCCCTCGCTCCCACAAGTCCTATTGACGGGCCTGAATGACCGGGAAACCGCTATCCAGGCCGTTCGAGAAGGGGCCCAGGATTATCTGCTCAAAGGCGAGGTGGACGCGCACGTCCTTATCCGGGCCATCGACTATGCCATCGAAAGAAAACGCGTCCAAGCCGAATTGGAAGCCGCGAATGCCCGGCTCCAAAAAAACGCGGAGGATCTTCATTCCATCCTGAACCAACTGCACATCGGGACGATATTGATCGGTTTCGACGGCCGGATTCTTCACATGAGCGTGTCCGCCCTCCGGTTATTGGGCAAAAACGAGAACATTCAGGAAGGCCGGCCCTGGCAGGACGTCGTGGGCTTTACCGACCATGACGTCCACGCTCTGGAACGGCTCATGCAGCAGGACGAACGGAACAAATTCGTCGTCCATTTCACGCCACCGGGCCATTCCTCACGTTGGCTTGAGATCGATATCCACGATGATCCTCGTGACACGCGGGCCAAAATGTTCTTTCTTTACGACGTGACTGAAATCCATACGCTCCGCAAACAACTGGAGGACAAATCCCAATTTCACGATTTGATCGGGAAGTGCCAGCCCATGCAGGAGGTGTACCGGCAGATTCGCAATCTCTCCCAGGTCGAATCGACGATCATCATCGAAGGAGAGACCGGGACGGGCAAGGAACTCGTCGCGCGGGCACTGCACGATTTAAGCCCGAGAAAAGACAACCCCTTTCTCGCGGTGAATTGCGCCGGCCTGACCGAATCCCTGCTGGGCAGTCAATTATTCGGTCACAAGAAAGGCGCCTTTACCGGAGCCAACAGCGACCACCGCGGATTTTTCGAATCCGCTCACGGGGGGACGATTTTCCTGGACGAAATCGGCGACATGCCGGCTCCCGTGCAGACGAGTCTGCTCAGGGTGCTCCAGGAAAAAGAAATCACCCGGCTGGGCGAATCGCAACCGAGAAAGGTGGACGTCCGCATTATCTGCGCCACGCATCACGACTTACAGGCACAGGTGGCCCGGCAGACCTTCCGGGCCGACCTGCTCTACCGCATTCGGGTGGGACGCATTCATTTGCCTCCGCTCCGGGAACGACAAGAGGATCTTCCCCTGTTGATTTGGGCGTTCGTCGGCCAATGCCGGAAGGCGATGGGAAAACTGTTCGTGCAGGACGTCGGCTCCGAGGCCTTGCAACGCCTGACCCGGTATCCCTGGCCTGGCAATATTCGCGAACTGAAAAGCGTGATCGAATATGCCGTGCTCCAATGCGAAGGCGACACCATCCAACCCGGGCATTTTCCTCCTGAACTGCTCGAATCATCCGGAACCGCGGGTCCCGTGACGGAAACGACCGCAACAGGCAAGGACCGGGAGCGTCTCCTGGGCGCCCTCAAGGAAGCCAAAGGAAATCGCGCCAGGGCGGCTCAACGGCTCGGCATCAGTCGCGCCACGTTCTATCGCTGGTTGGATGATCTGAACATTTCCAAACACGATCTCTCATAGGCCGGCTCTCGGGTCACGCGGCATCTCATTATCATTGCAGGGGACGGCCGGAGCCTGCCCTGCCTGTCCTGAGCGTAGTCGAAGGGAGCGAAGCCGAAGGGTGCCGTCCCGAATGAACCATGGAACCTCCCCGACGGACAACCACGGGGGGTTGTCCCTACCTCCCCCTCACCCCAACCCTCTCCCGCGAGGGGAGAGGGAGAAAATGGCTCGTCAATAAGACAGCCATGAGACACTCGTGAGACATCCTGTGGAATGACGGAGACTGGAATGGAATCGTAACCAGTTGAATTTACACGACTATTCTCTCCAAGGTGACCTTTGGCATAACCTTTGTATAGTGGTTGTATAACGATGGAGGGACAACCCCCTGTGGTTGTCCGTGGGCGCGAGCACGGGGTCATGCGGGACGGCACAGGGGCCTGTCCTGAGCCTGTCGAAGGGCCGTCCCCTACAACAACCATCCATGAAGCAATCACCCGTTATTCTGATCGTCGAAGATAATCCGGGAGACGTTCGCCTTATCAAAGAGGCACTGAAAACCTCCCCCATAGACCCCACCCTGTATTTTGCACGTGATGGGGTCGAAGCCACTCACTTTTTGGAAACAAGAAAGCGGGACGGCTTCCCGCACCTGATTATTCTTGATTTGAACCTCCCGAAAAAAAGCGGGTTTGAGGTGTTGGCGTACGTGAAACGTGACGAGATGCTGAAGCGGATTCCGGTGATTGTCCTCAGCTCTTCGCAAAATCCTGAAGACATTGCCAAGGCGTATGATCTGCACACCAACTGTTATTTGACCAAACCCGCAAACTTCGAAGCCTTTATCGACGTCGTCAAAGCTTTTGAATATTTTTGGATCCGGACGGCGCACCTTCCCTCGACATACACCACGTAAACGCCTTTTCCCTGGTTGCACGTCGGGTTACGCCCTTCGACAAGCTCAGGGCTAACCCGACCTACGCAACCTGCGGGACGACACCCTTCGGCTTCGCTCAGGGCAGGCTCCGGCCGTCCCGTTGTATTGGTTCACGCGTTCGTTTTTTCCCTTTCCTCTCTCCTTGATGTGTCTCATATTCAAATTATGAGACATATTTCTGTCTCACAAAAAAGACTCCAGCCGAGTTCCTTTGGCGAGTTTTTCTCTAACCATATGAAATTGCGCTGAAAATTCTCATTGAAAAATTTGGCACGCAATTTGATAGATGTTGAGAGAGACGGAAAATCGGAGAAGACAGCAGCCGGAATATTTACCGTTTAACCAAGAGGCGTACATATGGCTACTTCAAAAAACATCCAGGACCAGAGGTTGGGTGCCTATCAAGACATGCACACGTGCAACAGGTGCGGCGGACTGTTGATCAGGGAAGGTCTGTTCGACCTGTTCGACGATACCGGTCACATGCGCCGATGGGCACGGCGGTGCGTGCAGTGTGGAGATATCGTGGATTCGCTCATTCTCAAACACCGCATGGGTGTTGGTCTCCCGTCCCTCAAACTCCTGAATCGCAGACGTTGGACGGGCATAGACGTTTTGATCAAGAAGTCCACGTACCGTTGATCGTCGATTTTGGAATAACCGCACAACCTTCAACAAAGGAGATAACGCATGAACCAACTAATTCTTTCCCCGACCAAGGGATTATTGATGGCTCTGGCCTTGCTCTTCTGCTCGTGGGCTACGGCCCTGGCCGCCGACACCACGGTCATGGTCCTGATCCCAAAAGGTGAATTCACCATGGGCAGCAAGGACCACAGCGATGAAATGACCCATCAGGTCGTGCTGGATGGATATTACATTGACACATATGAGGTTTCGAACGGCCACTATCGAGACTTCATGAAGGCCACCGACCATCCGGCTCCGGCCTACTGGGACGACCCGCGCCTCAACAAGCCGGATCAACCCGTGGTCGGGGTGAACTGGTACGACGCGACGGCCTACTGTGAGTGGACGGGCAAACGGCTGCCCACGGAAGCGGAATGGGAACACGCGGCCAAAGGGCCTGATGGGCGCCATTACCCATGGGGACACACCATCGACGCCACCAAGGCGAACTACGGTCAAAACGTGGGGAAAACCATGCCCGTGAACTCCTACCCGGACGGCGTGAGTGGGTTTGGAATCTACAACATGGCCGGAAACGTTTTTGAATGGGTCAGTGATTGGTACGAACCGAACTATTTCCAGGTCAGCCCGGCCTTCAATCCACAAGGACCTGCCGATGGCTACGACTTTGCCAACCAGGGTCCCGTCAAAGTCCTGAAAGGCGGCTCTTGGCTGGCTCCTCAAACGTCCCTGCACACCAGCCACCGGTTCTGGAATCAGCCGGAGAACAACTCCTACGGGGTGGGGGTGGGGCTCGGGTTCCGATGCGCCCTGTCGGCGGATACCAAGGGACGCGACGTGGTGAAATATGATTTCATGCACGCCCTCATCAGCATGGGCAAGGAGCAATGGACCGATGCGTTGAAATCCATTGACCAGGCGATCGAACGCGATCCCGAGAACATGGAATATCGGCAAACGCGTGAGATCATTATGAAACAAATCGAGATGTAATGTAGGCAGGCTGGTGGGGCGAATACCCCCACCAGCCTGACATGCGAGGGATCCGATGAACGTATTCGAGACAGTACCCAAACACTACCTGAAAACCATGGGACCGGTATGGCTGGCAATCGTGCTGAGCGTTGGGGGTCCTCCGCCTTCGACCTTCCATGCTCAGGACCTTCCTCCGGTCCCGGAGGACATGGCCTATATTCCTTACGGCGTGACCGTCATCGGCATCGACAAAGAGCCGGCCGACGACGTATCGGGAATACAGGAGACGCCCTATCAGCGACGAATGTCGATGCCCTGGTCCAAAGAGGCTTTTCACGATGAGGGGCCTTCCCATCGAGTGTTGTTGAGTTCGTATCTCATCGATACCTATGAAGTCTCGAATGGGAAGTACGCACGGTTCATGAAGGCGACGGGACATCCGGCGCCCGCGTACTGGGACGACCCGCGCCTGAACAAGCCCGACCAACCCGTGGTCGGGGTGAACTGGTACGACGCCCAAGCCTTCTGTGCATGGGCAGGCAAGCGGTTACCCACGGAGGCCGAATGGGAACAGGCGGCTCGCGGCCCGGACGGATTCCGTTACCCCTGGGGCAACGTCTTTGACGCTCGATACGTCAATTACGGGAAACAGGGCGACGCCACGATGCCCGTGGACTCGCTGCCCAGCGGCGCGAGTCCTTATGGATTGCACCACATGGCCGGCAACGTGTTCGAATGGGTCGGCGATTGGTATGACCCCGCTTACTATTCCACACAACCGTTTTCCAAAAATCCGTCCGGGCCCCCGACTCCCGTGTGGCTCGGTGGAACCGGCACCTACGTGGACCGTCTCACAATCGGCGCCAAAAAGGTGATCCGGGGCGGATCATGGATCGCCGCGGAGCAAACCGTGACGACCACTCACCGGTTCTGGAATGACCCTTTGAACAACAGCTATGGGGTGGGGCTGGGCTTTCGATGTGCGAAAACGGCCTCACACGACATAAAAAAGGAAATGCTCTCACAGGCGCGTTCCCTGAAAGATGACGGAAAAACCAAGAGAGGTGGATCGTGAAAATTCTCTATGGCTTGACCCTGATTTTCATGGCATGGAGCATCATTTGGGGAACGGGGCTGGTCCGGGCCGGTCACGCGGGACTCCATTTTCATCCAAAAAGCCCTATGCAAGAGTCTCTCTACCGGGCCGATAAGAACGTGGATGAGGCGTGGGAGGCCTTTCACCAGGCCGCGCTGGGAGGCACCCTGGCGTCGCCGGCCCTCCAGACGCAGATCGAACAGGCCTTGAATACATCCCGGCTGCTGTTGGTCGATGCCCGAAAGGCCGCACGGGACAACGACGAACGGGGCGTCTCCCTGCTCACGACACGAATTGAAAACATTTCAAGAGAAATCAAAGAAAAGAGTCGAAGGCAAAAACCATGAATTCGCAATTGATCGTGTTATTCACAATCTACATACTTTTAGGGCACGGGTCCGCTTTGGCAGAACGTCCCGTGAGAGAGAGGGATCCCGTGCCCATGGTCAACGTTCCGGAGGGAAGTTTCATTCGAGGAAGCGGTTTGGAAACCGGACGGGCCGACGAGCGGCCTCGCCGGACGGTTTATCTCAGCGCCTTTATGATTGATCAATATGAAGTCACCAATTCGCAGTACCTCAAATTCATTGCCGGCACGGGCTCCTTATTCGATATGAAGGGTATTGAGACCGTACCCGTGGTGCAGGTCACGTGGCATGATGCCGCGGATTATTGCCAGTGGGTGGGCAAACGGTTGCCGACTGAAGCCGAATGGGAAAAAGCCGCCAGGGGCATTGATGGGAGGCCATACCCTTGGGGAGACAAGGCACCCTCACCCCGTCACGTCAATTTCAATCGTGATTGGGTGGCAACGGGGGCGCTGTTGCCGATCGGATCATTACCCGACGGAGCCTCTCCCTACGGCGTGCATGACATGTCCGGCAACGCACGGGAGTGGGTCCAGGACTGGTACGCGAAAGATTATTACCGGATGGCGCCGGATCGAAACCCCAAGGGCCCTGAAACCGGACTGCTTAAAGTCATACGCGGCGGATCCTGGCACAGCTTCGAATCCGACATTCGGACGGCAGCCCGTGGGAAAGGCGGGTTCGCTCTGAAAACCCATGGCACCGGCTTCCGTTGTGCGAGGGACATGTCTGCAACGCCCAGGCCGGTCAAACGAGGTGAACGATGAAGGTGGTCATCGTCGGAGGAACGGGGTTTATCGGAAGGAACATTGCGCCGGTTCTTGCCGGCGGTGGAAACACGGTGACCATTCTGACCCGTAACCCACGCGCGGCCTCTGCCGTTGTCGGGGGCGACGTTCACGTTCGAAAATGGGATCCGTTGAATGGGAAGACCTCGGGAAACCCCTTTCAGGGACAGGACGCGGTCATCAACCTTGCGGGCGCGTCTATTGTCGAACGCCGGTGGACGCCGGCGCGCAAGGCCGTGCTTCGTGCCAGCCGGATCGAGACCACGCGGATGCTCGTGATGGCCTTATCCCGTCTCTTCGCGCCCGTTCGACCGAAAATCCTCATCAATGCATCGGGTATCGGGTTCTATGGACTCGAGACCGCCAACGCCGTCGATGAAATGCAGGGGCCGGGGAACGGGTTTTTGGCTGACCTGTGCGTGGAATGGGAACGTGAAGCCTTCCGGGCAACGGACCATGGCATTCGGACCACGTGCCTGAGAATCAGTATGGTGTTGGGCAAGGACGGCGGCGCCCTGCAAAAAATGCTGCTTCCCTTCAAACTCTTTCTTGGAGGTCCCATCGGCAAGGGCACTCAGCCCGTGAGTTGGATCCACGTCGAGGATCTGGGACGGCTTATCGCGACCATTCTTAGGCAGCCTTCTTACAGCGGCGTGATCAATGCGGCTTCCCCCCATCCGGTCACGATGAAGGAATTTTGCCGTCAACTGGGGCGAGCCTTGGGCAGACCGTCCTGGCTCCCCGTTCCGGCGTGGGCTCTTCAACTCGGGTTGGGTGAACTGTCGACGCTCATGACTCGCGGTCAATCGGTGAATCCTTTCAGGGCACGACAGTTGGGATTTGCCTTCACATATCCGGACCTGGAATCGGCTTTGTCTGCGATCCTGGGAAAGGACGGGTGATCGACGTCGATATGCAAACACCAAAATTGGTCATTCTGAGCCAAAGGCGAAGAATCTTTCCCTCAATAACCGAACGCATGGGAAAGCAGATCCTTCGCTTCGCTCAGGATGACATCCTGCAGCGCCAGGTCATGGCGGTGGATGAGCGGAACGTCGTGCGGTATAGTGAAAGTGTGCCGATGAGCCAATTGCCAAATTTCACCGCCGCTCTGACCGCGGCTCGATGGGTCCTAGGCCTGCGTGCCTCATAACATGATCGTCGAAATTCTCACCTATCTCCATCTGCTGGCGGTCGCCGTGTTGGTCGGAAAGGTCGTCTTCATGTCGTTCGTCGCCGCGCCGGTCTTCGTCCAAACCCTGAACGCGGACGCCTTTGCCCGCCTGGTACGCCTGCTCATTCCGCGCTACTACGCGTTGGGCATGATCGCGGCCACCGTGGGGTGGAGTGTCACGAGTCTCGGCCTGCTCAATGGGTTCGGCCCGCCGGCTTTGATCGCCGCGACGCTCTGGCTCGGCGTGCTGGCCATCGAGAATTACTGCCGCTCTCCATTAACCCCACGCATCAATGCGTTGAGTGACCAACTCAAGGACGCCGGCCAAGGCGGGGCGACCGTTGTCCCGGTTCGCAAGGATCGGGATGCCCTGCATCGCCGCGCGGTTCAACTCAACGGCGTGGTGCTCATACTGGGATTGTGCTTGATCGGATTGATCTGACCAAGAAGGAGGATACAGATGCCACCACCAGCCACGACGTTATCGCTTCGGGCCTTGCATGATCGTTTTCTGCTTGCCGTCTTGTTTGCTCTCCTGTTGATGATCCCGATACACGGTCATGCGCAACAAGGACTGCCCCCACAAGGCAATCCCCACGGTGATTTGTCGGACCCCATGCTGCCCCCGCCCGGCATCGTCGGAGTCGCGCTGCACCTCACGGCCGAACGCATCGGCGATCCCGCCGGTTTGTTTATCCGGGCTACCCATCCCCTGGGACCGGCCGTGAGAGCGGGGCTTACGCACGGGCAGGAAATCCTGGCCGTGGACGGGCAGTCCGTCAAAGGCAAGACGTACCGGGAGGTCGTGTCCATGATACGGGGCGAGGTCGGGACGTCCGTCACGCTCCTGGTCAAGACCTTTTCCGACGTGAAGGAAGTGAAAATCATTCGCGCCAGCGAGGCGAAGCTGACCGAAGAAGAACAACGAATTTAAGAACAACGCCCCGTGGTTGTCCGTTGGAGATGACACATGGATCATACGGGACGGCACGGGGGCCGTCCCCTACAACGACAATAATGTAGGGACAACCCTCCGTGGTTGTCCGTCATTTCAAGGCCTTTCATGTCGTCCCTCGTCACGCCCAAACATCGACTCCCTGCAGAGGCGCCCCGCGCGTCGGAGCTTCCCATGCGGTTGGGGATCAGCCGCTGCCTGTTGGGTGAACCTGTCCGGTTTGACGGCGGCCATAAACGGGATCATTTTCTGGTGGACGTGCTCGGGCAACACGTGGAATGGATTCCGGTGTGTCCCGAAGTGGAGGCCGGATTCGGCACGCCGAGAGAATCGATGCGTTTGGTCGATGACGTGGCTGAACCGCGATTGATGGCAGTTCGTTCTCATCACGATCATACCGACCGGATGCGCCGTTACGCCAAACAACGCCTGCGCGACTTGCAATCGCTGAACCTGTCCGGATACGTGTTCAAAAAAGATCCCCCCAGTTGCGGGACGCAACGCGTTCGCGTATACGCCCGCGACGGCAATCTGTTGGGGACAGGGAAGGGACTGTTTGCCGATGCGTTCCAACATACGTTTCCCTTGACTCCCATCGAGGAAGAAGGACGACTCCAGGACCAGAGCCTTCGGGAAAACTTTATCGAACGCGTGTTCGGCTATCACCGGTGGCAAGTGCTCACCGCACGCCTCACCCGCGGACGGCTGGTGGCCTTCCATACGGCCCACAAATATCTCCTCTTGGCCCACAGCCCGCGCCATTACCGGGAGCTTGGTCGTTTGGTCACCGATGTCAAACAATACTCCGTCCGGGAACTGGCCCGGACCTACGGACAACGGTTTATGGAAGCCCTGGCCGTCAAGACCACCATTCGTAAACACGTAAACGTGCTTCAACACCTGGCCGGTCATTTCAAGGACGCCTTAAGTCCCGCGGTGCGGGATGAACTCCACGCGGTGCTCGGCGATTATCAGAAAGGGTTTGTGCCGCTGAGCGTCCCCGTCACCTTGATCAGACACTACGTCCGTGTGCTGGACGTCCCGTACCTGAAGGACCAGGTGTATCTTGCGCCTCATCCCAAGGAACTCATGTCGCGAAACCATGTCTGATTTTCAGATCATTCAAGACGGCACCCTTCGGCTTCGCTTCCTTCGGCTAGGCTCAGGACAGGCAGGGCAGGCTCCGGCTGTCCCCTACAATGATTCGGTATGACGTAGGGACAACCCCCCGTGGTTGTCCATCAACGTAAAGAGAGGTAACCATGAGTGAATCAACAAAAGGTGTGGTGCTCGTCGGGCATGGAGGCATTCCCAAAGATTACCCCGGAGAACTGGTCACGAAGCTCAAACGTCTGGAAGCCCAACGACGAGCCGCGGGCGTTCCGATGTCACAGGAAGAATATGAACTCGACCAAAAAATCCGGCTGTGGCCCCGAACCCCGGAAACCGATCCCTACCAGGCCGGCCTGGAATTATTGGCCACCCGCCTCAATCCCCTCCTGCGCGGCGCGCGGTTCTCCACGGCGTATAACGAGTTTTGCACGCCCACGCTCGGCGAAGCCATTGAACAACAGATCGCCGACGGAGCCAAAGACATTACCGTGGTCTCCACCATGTTTACCCCGGGCGGCTCGCACTCGGAATATGAAATTCCCGAGGAAATGGCCGAACTGCGCCAGAAACATCCAGACGTGACCCTGACCTACGCCTGGCCCTTCGACCTGGACAAGGTTGCGGAAATGCTCTGCGAACACCTCGACCGCTTCCAGGACAACCCCGTCGGATGATGTCCTTCTTCACCCCCTCTCCCCTTGAGGGAGAGGGTGGTCTTGCAATCACTCCCCCCTTGAGGGGGAAGTCGCAGAAGCCGAGCCGTGAGGCGAAGGCTGATGCGGTGGGGGGCCTCTCCGAAAGACTGACGCCTATCGACCCTCTCTCACGGGGGGTGATGATGTAAGGCATCATAAATGTTCTCCAACACCCCAAACAGTTCTCGAAGACTTCGTTGTTCCAGAAGCGCAGGATTTTGTAGCCCTTCTCTCGCAAGTATGCAGCGCGCTTTTGGTCGTAGGTGTTTCGTTCCGCATGCTGACCGCCATCGAGTTCGATGAGCAGTTTGTGAGGCATACAGGCGAAATCGACGATGTACGGGCCTATCGGCTGTTGGCGGCGGAATTTGTAGCCGTCGAGTTGTTTGTCGCGCAGGTAGTGCCAGAGGAGCCCTTCGGCATCGGTCCGGCGTTCTCGGAGGGTATGGGCTCTTTGGAGGGTTGGTCGGGTGTATTGGCGTTGTATTTCCCCCCACCGGCTCGCCTGCGGGCTGACGCCCTTGGCTTGCCGACTCCCCCTCAAGGGGGGAGTGATGGCTGGCGACTCTCTTTTGGGGTTCTGTGCCTTCATTCAAGCCTTCGACTGCTCAACCTTAGCCGTCCTGGCCTTGGGGGCGGGCGCGGCCGAACTGCTGGCGATTTTCCTGTTGGATGGCTTGCAGGCAGGCTTCGCAGATTTCGCCGTGTTCTTCGGTCATGTAGGTTTCGGTGATTTCTCCGCAGCGATCACAGATCATGGTCTGACCTCCTGGCTTCTTCTTTACCGTTGAGGGTCCCTTCTTCTGCGAGCACGCCGGGAGCAGGCTGTTCGCCTTTTTTATCCATCGCAAACAGGACTAGCAAAGACACGACGCCCACGCTGATGGCGCTGTCCGCCACGTTGAATGCCGGCCAGTGGTAGCCGCCCATGTAAAAGTCGAGAAAGTCCACGACTTCACCGTATTGCAGCCGGTCGAGCAAATTCCCGATCGCCCCTCCGAAAATGCCGGAGACGCTCAGTTGGCCCCACACGTCCGCCGGGTGCATGCGATAAAAGATCGTCCCCAACAGCCCCAGGGCGAAGATGGACGTCCCCACGAAGAAGATGAGCCGGAACGCACTATTGGTCGTGGCAAACATGCCGAAGGCAGCGCCGGGATTCCGGATATAGGTCAGGTTGAAAAACCCGGCGATGACGGGAATCGATTCATGCAAGTGCATGGTATGCATGACGAGGGTCTTGGTGATTTGATCCAGGACCACGATGACGAGACCCACGCCAAGCAGGATACCCCACCGCTGGAAGCCGTGGTTCACGTCACGGCCTCGATGCACCGGTCACAGAGTGTCGGATGGTCGGGGGCGTTGCCCACGGAGCCGCGATAATTCCAACAGCGCTCACATTTTTCTCCCTCCGCCTTGACGACGTTCACGCTCATGCCCAACGCCTCGTCACCTGCCAGGTGTTTCTCGCCGGACGGGTTTCCAATGGGACGGAGAACCACCTGGGACACGATAAACAGCGCCGGCAAATCGTTTTCATAGGCTTGCAGGAACCCGTGCAAGGCCGGAACCACGTTCAGCACCACGCGAGCCTCCAGCGAAGACCCGATGACTTTTTCTCGCCGCTGTTGTTCCAATGCCGAAAGGACCACGGTCCGGATGGCCAGTAATTGTTTCCAGTTGGCTTCCAGTTCGGCCTCATCGTGTATTGCCACGGGCTCGGGAAAAGTCGAGAGATGGACCGAGTCCTCCGGCGACGGTTCCTTGCCCGGCACGGCGTCCCATACGTCTTCCGCGGTAAAGCTCAGGATGGGGGCCATGAGCCGGGCCAGTCCCGTGACGATGTGGAACAGGACCATTTGCGAGCCCCGTCGCAGGGGTGAGTCCGGTCGAAAGGTGTAGAGCCGGTCTTTCAAGATATCCAGGTAGGTCGCACTCATATCCACGGAACAGAAGTAGTCCAGTTCGTGCACGATCTGACGGAAATCGAATTCCTCGTAGCCCTGCCGGACGTGACGAATGAGGTTGTTGAATCGCAGCAGGGCCCACCGGTCCAACTCAGGCAATCGGGAGATCTCCACCTGATGCGCCGGATTGTGCGGGTCGAAGTCATAGACGTTGCTGAGCAAATACCGGCAGGTATTCCGGATTTTCCGGTAGGCCTCGACCAATTGCGTGAGGATCTGCGATGAGATGCGCAGGTCTTCCTGGTAATCCTGGGCCGCAACCCACAGACGCAGGATTTCCGCGCCGTGCTGCTTGATGACGTCCTGCGGCGCCACCACGTTGCCGGCCGACTTGGACATCTTCTTACCCTGCCCGTCCACCACGAACCCGTGGGTCAGGACGGCCCGATAGGGCGCCCGTCCGTCCGTGGTCACGGATGACAGGAGCGCGCTGTGGAACCACCCCCGGTGCTGGTCCGACCCTTCCAAATACAGGCTCGCGGGCCACCAGTCGTCGCCCTGCTGTTTCACGACCGCGGCATGACTCACCCCCGACTCCAACCACACGTCCAGGATATCCTGTTCCTTGTTGAATTCGGTGGCCCCGCATGTCGCACAGGCCGTGCCCTCGGGGAGCAATTCCCGCGCCGATCGTTCGAACCACACGTCCGAGCCATGCTCGCTCACCAGACCGGCGATCCGGTCAATGACCTGCGCGTTGATCAAGGGGGTCTGACATCGCGCGCAGGTGAATCCGGGAATCGGGGTCCCCCAAATCCGTTGACGGGACAAACACCAGTCCGGCCGGTTCTCGACCATGCCGTAGATGCGCTCACGGCCCCGCTCCGGGATCCATTGCACGCGGTCGATTTCTTCGAGCGCCCGCTCGCGCAACCGGCCTTCGTCCATGGACACGAACCATTGCTGCGTGGCGCGAAAGATCACCGGTTTCTTGCAGCGCCAGCAATGGGGATAGGAATGGATCAATTTGTCGTGGCCGAGTAAGACATCCAGTTGCTCAAGTTTTTCCACGATCGCCGGGTCGGCTTTGAACACGTGCTGCCCGGCAAACTCCCGGACCTCATCGGTGAAGCGTCCGTAATCATCGACCGGCACCAGGACCTGGAGGGGTTCCGTAAGCACCTGCCGCTGGCCGGGCGCGTTGTACTTCGAAGCCAGCAGATAGTCGTCCATCCCATGACCCGGCGCGATATGCACGCACCCGGTTCCCTGTTCCAGGGTCACAAAGTCGCCCAGCAGAACCGGCGAAAGCCCGTCGCTCAAGGGTCGTTGACAGCGAAGAGCCTCGAATCCGTCATGGCCTTTTTTGCGGGCGAGGATCTCAGGGTTTTTCAACTCACAGGCTTTGGACACTTCCTCGACCAGCTTTTCCGCCATGACCAGAACTTCGTCGCCGACGCGGACGAACGCATACTCGATCTCAGGATGCATCGCGATAGCCTGATTCGCGGGAAGCGTCCAGGGAGTCGTGGTCCAAATGACGATGGAAACCTTCTCGACTCTGGCAAAACCGGCAAGGCCAAGCCGTTCCCTTGAGGCCGCATCAAACGGAAATTTCACATAGACGGAAGGAGAGGTATAGTCCATGTATTCCACCTCGGCCTCGGCCAGGGCGGTCTGATCCTGCGTGCACCACAACACCGGTTTCAGCCCTTTGTAGACCCCGCCCTGCTCCACGAATTTGCCGAACTCTCGAATGATGGTCGCCTCGTAGGCTTTGTCCATCGTGAGGTAGGGACGTTCCCAATCACCCAGGACGCCCAATCGTTGAAACTCGTCCCGTTGGATGTTCCAGAATTTGTCCGCGTACTCCCGACATTGCCGGCGCAGTTCCGTGGCGCTCATGTCTTTTTTCTTGTCGCCGAGTTGCTTCGTGACCTGATGTTCGATGGGCAGCCCGTGGCAATCCCAGCCCGGCACGTAGGGCGATCGCATGCCTTCCATGGTGCGGGACTTCACGATAATGTCCTTGAGGATTTTGTTGAGCGCATGGCCGATGTGAATGTGGCCGTTGGCGTACGGCGGACCGTCATGCAGGACATACAGCGGCTGGTCCGCCCGTGACGCCTGAATGCGTTGATAGAGCCCCTGTTTCTCCCACCGGGCAACGAACTCCGGCTCGCGGTTCGGCAGGTTCCCCTTCATGGGAAATGCCGTCTTAGGCAAATTGAGCGTTGATTTATAATCCATCGTCTTCTTCTGTCATGGGCATGAAAATAGCCAACGTCGTCCCAGATTGGTCATTCCGAGCGTAGCGAGGAATCTCTCGCTCAACCATTGAACGCATGGAAAAGCAGATCCTTCGCTTCGCTCAGGATAACAACTTGGGGCATTTTCATCTCTGGGGGTGCAGGCGGCAAGCCTGCATGAAGGATCTCCGCTCGTTAGCTGACTGCCATCATTCGATCGAGCGCAATCCGGGCCAGGACCTTTTCGTCGACCGGCACGGAAATCTGATTCACCACACAGCCTTGCGCGAGATTTTCCATGCTCCAACACAGGTGAGCGGCATCGATCCGAAACATGGTCGCGCACCGGCACACGGTGGGAGACAGGAAGAACACCTGCTTGTCGGTTTCTTCGTTTTTCAGCCGGTTGACCAGATTCAACTCCGTCCCCACGGCCCACAGGGTCCCCGGTTGAGCCTGTTTGACCGTCCGAATAATTGTCTCGGTGGACCCCACCGCATCGGCTTGGTTGACCACGTCTTCGTGGCATTCCGGATGCACGATGATCCGAATGCCCGGATAGGTCTTCCGAAAATACTCCACGTGCGTGGGTTGAAACATCTGATGAACGCTGCAATGCCCTTTCCATAAAATCAAGCGGGCTTTTCGTATCGCTTCTTTCGTGTTCCCCCCGTACGGCAGGTACGGGTCCCAGACGATCATCTGTTCCCGCGGCATTCCCATGGTATTGGCCACGTTGCGTCCGAGATGTTCGTCCGGGAAGAACAGGATCTTTTCTCGCCGGGCCCAGCACCATTCCATGACGGCCTTGGCATTGGACGACGTACAGGTAATGCCTCCGTGCTCCCCGCAAAAGGCCTTGAGGACCGCGACAGAGTTCACGTACACCGCCGGCATAACGTCTTCTTCCACGGACAGCACGCGCCCCAGTTCTTCCCAACACTGGTCCACCTGCTCGATGGCCGCCATATCCGCCATGGAACACCCCGCGGCCAAATCCGGTAAAAGGACGGTCTGGTTCGACCGGCTCAAAATATCGGCGGTTTCCGCCATGAAGTGGACACCGCAAAAGACCACGTAGGGGTGCTGCGACCGTTCCGCCGCCAACTTGGACAGCAACAGGGAGTCCCCCCTGAGGTCGGCGTGCACGATGACTTCGTCCCGCTGGTAGTTATGCCCCAGGATCAGCACCCGATCGCCGAGTGCCTGCTTGGCCGCCCTGGTCCGGTCAAAGAGTTCCTCGACCGGGACCGACTCGTAATCGGTGATGGGGAATGCCCTGGTTTCAACGGAATTCACACCCGCACCTCTTCCTCCGGTGGCTCACATATTTTCAATGGTTTACTCCCTTCGCTCGATGAAACAAGCATGTACCGAGTCTAAACGTTTAATTGTAGCAGATATGAAACATGCTGCAACAGTGCCTGGTCCGGGAGCGAACGAACGAATGCCTGATTGACAAGCATTAGGACAAGGCGTATATTGTGCAACTCAATGAATAGCTAGGGGAGCCAGCAGGCTGAGAGTCTTAGTCACGAAGACAACCCTTATGACCTGATCTGGGTAATACCAGCGTAGGGAAGCGGACAGACAATCTACCGCCTTTTGTGTCAGCCGCTCCCAAAATCTGGAGAGCGGCTTTTTTATTATCAGAGGTCCCTCAGGAAAGGATTTCCGTATGGACAATACTGAACTCCCTCAACCCTCTTCCGGGAACGGGAACAAGGGGCAGGCACCTTCTTCGGCCTTGACCACGACTCCGCTTCCCGCCTCCAAGAAAATCTACGTCAAAGGGGAGCAGGACGGCGTGGCCGTGCCCATGCGTGAAATCGTTCTTTCCTCCCCCAAGAAGGATAACGGCGCGCCCGCCGGACCGTCGGTCCTCGTGTATGATACCTCCGGGCCTTATACCGATCCCTCAACGGGAATCGATATTCAACGCGGCCTTTCCCCATTACGCCATGATTGGATTCTGGCGCGGCAGGACGTGGAAGCCTTATCCGACGTCTCTTCCGAATACGGACGACTGCGGGCCAATGATCCGGCTCTTACCGCCCTGCGCTTTGGCCATATCCGCAAACCGTTGAGGGCGAAAACGGGAAAGAACGTCTCACAACTGCATTATGCCCGCCGGGGCATCATCACGCCCGAAATGGAATTTGTGGCGATCCGGGAAACACAACGACGGGAGGAAGCACAAGCCCACTCAAACGGCACGTCCCGTGGCGTTGACCAACATCCCGGACAAGCCTGGGGTGCGACGCTTCCTCAAACGATCACCCCGGAATTCGTCCGTGATGAAGTGGCTCGTGGCCGCGCAATCATCCCGGCCAATATCAACCATCCGGAAATCGAGCCGATGATTATCGGCCGGAATTTTCTGGTGAAGATCAATGCCAACATCGGCAATTCCGCGGTGGTGTCGTCGATCGAAGAGGAAGTCGAAAAGATGATCTGGGCCATCCGGTGGGGCTCCGATACGGTCATGGACCTGTCGACCGGCAAGAATATTCATGAAACCCGGGAATGGATCATTCGCAACGTCCCCGTGCCCATCGGGACCGTCCCCATTTATCAGGCGCTGGAAAAAGTCGGCGGGAAAGCGGAAGAGCTGACGTGGGAACTCTACCGGGACACGCTGATCGAACAGGCTGAACAGGGGGTTGATTATTTCACCATTCACGCCGGCGTCAAGTTGGCGTACGTGCCCCTCACCGCGAACCGTATGACCGGCATTGTTTCACGCGGGGGGTCCATTCATGCCAAATGGTGTCTCGCGCATCACCGGGAGAACTTTGCGTATACCCACTTCGAAGAAATTTGCGAGATCATGAAGGCCTATGACGTGTCATTCAGTCTGGGCGACGGATTACGTCCCGGCTCGATTGCCGATGCCAACGACCAGGCGCAGTTTGCCGAACTCGAGACGTTGGGCGAATTGACCAAGCTCGCGTGGACGCACGACGTGCAGGTCATGATCGAAGGACCCGGCCACGTGCCCATGCACATGATCCATGAAAACATGGAACGGCAGTTGGAGGCGTGTCACGAAGCCCCGTTCTATACCTTGGGGCCCCTCACCACCGACGTGGCACCCGGGTATGACCACATTACGTCGGGCATCGGAGCGGCCATGATCGGCTGGTACGGGTGCGCCATGCTGTGCTACGTCACGCCCAAAGAACACCTCGGCCTGCCGACGAAAGAAGACGTCAAAGACGGAGTCATTACGTACAAAATCGCCGCGCATGCCGCGGATCTGGCCAAGGGACACCCGGGGGCCCAGCGCCGTGACAACGCGTTATCACAAGCCCGGTTCGAGTTCCGGTGGGAGGATCAATTCAATCTCTCGCTGGATCCCGACACGGCTCGCGAATATCACGACGCCACGCTTCCCGACCAGGCCGCGAAGGGCGCCCATTTCTGCTCGATGTGCGGGCCTCAGTTCTGTTCGATGAAAATCACGCAAGACGTGCGTGATTACGCCGATCAGCTCCAAATGGCTGAACAGCAAGCCCTGGAAGCCGGGCTTCAGGAAAAAGCCGACGAGTTTCGAAAAACCGGCGGGGAACTGTATGTGCAACCCGAAAAGCCGTAACCAACGGAGGCACGAGCCCTGCTCCCTCACCCTGACCTTTTCCCTCACCTTGCCCCTCTCCTTGAGGGAGAGGGCAACATAGGAATTTCTGCCATGGACAATCTCCAGCCGGCGCCGCTTCGTGAACGAGACGTGACTCGCCACATCGCGCGCGAATTCTATAAAGAGTTTGATCAACTCATTGAAAGTGACGTGATTATCGTGGGAGGCGGACCGTCGGGTCTGGTCTGCGCTCATGACCTGGCGACACAAGGATTTCGCACCCTTGTCATCGAACAAAGTCTCGCGCTCGGCGGAGGATTCTGGTCCGGCGGGTACCTCATGAATAAAGCCACCCTGTGCGAACCGGCCCACGCCATCCTCGAGAGCATGGGCATCCCGTGCAAACCCGTTAAAGAATGCGCGGGCATGAGAATCGTGGACCCTCCGCATGCCACCGCCCGCCTCATTGCCTCGGCGTATGAAGCCGGGGCGAAAGTGCTCAACCTGACCAGGGTGGTGGACCTGATCCTGCGCGGCGAGGGCGTGCTCGAAGGCGTCGTCGTCAATAACACGACGGCTGAGATGGCCGGACACGATATCATCCACGTCGATCCTATCGCACTCGAGTCGAAAGTTGTGGTCGATGCCACCGGACATGACGCGGTTATCGTCGGATTGCTCAACCAACGCGGTTTCCATCAAACGGTCCCGGGCAACGGGGCCATGTGGGTTGCACGCTCCGAGGCCATGGTTGTAGAAAATACCCGTGAGGTCTTCCCGAACTGTTTTGTCACCGGTTTGGCCGTGGCTGCCGTGGATGGCTCTCCCCGTATGGGCCCGGCTTTCGGGGCGATGTTGTTGTCGGGAAAACGTGCCGCCGCCCTCGTTCGTCATAAACTGAAAGGTGAGTAAGGGACTCATTCATTGAGCGATTGGTCCTTCCGGAGTCAATGAACCAACAAGATTTTATTCAACAGGGTGAAGGGCGGGAAGAGGACAAACTGACCGCGTGGGATTTATTCCAGCAGGGCTACGAATGTCAGATGAAAGGCAAGCTGGATGACGCCGTCAAATTATACCAGAACTCCATTGACCTCTTTCCGACGGCCGAAGCCTATACCTTCCTCGGATGGACCTACAGCTTTATGGGGCAACTGGACGAAGCCATTGAAGAATGTCATCGGGCCATCCAAACGGACCCGGACTTCGGGAATCCGTATAATGACATTGGGGCCTATCTTATTGAACTGAACCGGTTGGATGAAGCGATCCCCTGGCTCGAACGCGCCACCACAGCCAGGCGGTATGAAAGTCCGGCCTTTCCGCACATGAACCTGGGGCGCGTCTATGAACGAAAAGGTGACTGGTCGCTCGCCATCGAATCGTATAAAACCGCCGTGACGCTCAATGCCAACTATATGCCGGCTAAAAAAGCGATGATGCGGCTGATCACCTTGATGAATTGATTTATTGCACTATCGGGCGCATTGCTGCGTTGTGTCCTCGCTCAACCCTCGACTATCGACTTGATATGTCTCAGGTCTCGTTGCGGGACGCCTTGCACTGCATCCCGCTATCACAATAAATCAGAGGTTCCTCAACTTTGTTCGCTGACCGGTTTTCACAAGAAAGGTGGAACTCGTGGAACACGAAAAAATCGTTCTCGTGGGTGTGACCGATATTTTTTTCTATACGAAGATTCGTGATGCCTTTAAACCCGCCGGCTATGGGCTCAAGCGCGTCACGTCTCCGGATCAGATCCTCGAAAAGGCCAAGATCCATGCGCCGACTGCCATTGTGCTGAATATGAACGATCCCGGGCTCGATGCCACCACCATGCTGAAAACCGCCAAAAGCGAGACGGCGTTGAACCGCGTCCCGGTCCTGGCGTTTGCCAATCATGAAGAAGTCGACACGTGGCGCCAGGCGAAGGAACTCGGCATCGATAAAATCGTCTCACGCAATGAATTTTCCGCCAGAACCCTGGCTCTCCTCCAAGAAGTGACGCAACCCCCGGCATGAAACAGTCTTCCCTTCATACCACCCATCAGCAACTGGGAGCCCACTTCGGCCCCGCCGGGGAGTGGGAGATGCCGGTCCATTATGGCGATCCCGTTGCCGAACATCACGCGGTCAGAAACGGCGCAGGGATTGCCGATATCTCACATCGCGGAAAACTGCACGTGACGGGAGACGATCGCGTCACCTGGCTTCAAAGCATTATCAGTAACGACATTCTGCCGCTCCAGTCCGGAGACTGGTTGTATTCGAGTTTCATGACGCACAAAGGCAAGATGCTGAGCTATTTTCGAGTCTACCGGCTTGAGGAGTCTCTGTTCGTGGAAGACGTGGGCGAATCAGGGGCCGTCACCTATGAAACCTTTCGCAAGTTTCTTCTTTACGGCACCAAAGCCAAAATGAAGAACGGTGCGGATACCTGGGGCATTATTCTGGTCAGTGGTCCAAAGGCCCCGCTCCTTATCCGGCAATCGCTGGGAGTCGACGTCACCGACTTGAAACCGGGGTCCTTCCTGACCCACGACCTGAATGGGCAAACAGCTCTGATTGCCACCACCCAGGAAACCGGGGAACGCGACGTTGAAATTCTGATGCCGAATGACGCCATGGACCAAGCCTGGAGCCGGCTGTGGGGAGCCGGGGAAGCCGTTGCCCTGCGAGCCATCGGCACGGCAGCACGAGAATCCCTGCGTATCGAAGCGGGCCTCCCCAAACTGGGACCGGATTTGAATGAACGGATCGTGCCGCCCGAAGCCAACTTGGAAGGTAAAGCCTTCAGCCTCAGTAAAGGGTGCTATCCCGGACAAGAAGTCGTCGCGCGCATGGACACGTACGGCACAGTCAAACGGCGACTGGTGGGCCTGGTGATTGATTCACCGGAGAACACGGTTCCGCCTCCCGATGCCAAAGTGTTCAGTGACGATCGAGAGGTCGGGTGGGTCAGCAGTGCGATTCACTCCCCGACCCTCAACAAAACCATTGCCTTGGCTTTTCCGTTGAGGGACTTCACCGCTCCGGGCACCGCCCTGGACGTGGACGTCAACGGACAACGCCAGCCCTCCATCGTGCAGGCCCTTCCGTTTTATCACGCGTAGGGGCAGACCTGCGTGTCTGCCCGTGGTGAAGTAACACGTGAAAGGATTCTGAAGCAGAATAAACGTTTGAAGGGTTGTTATTCCGGATGGCGCGCTGACGAAAGTTTTTCGCCAATGGCCAGGGCACTGGCTCGCTGAGCATCATCTAATCCCAACAAAATATGCGCTTCGTCTCCATGCTGGAGTCGCAAACTCAAAAAGGAAATTTCTTCCCGTTTTTCCTCGTCTTTATAGATGCCGTCGATGGCTTGGAATTTGGTGAGATCGGCAGCGGAAAACATATCATAGCGAAAATATTGATCGCCGATGACCATATCATACACCACGTTGCCTTCCGTCACGGCGACCGCATTGAAGTGTCCCTGGTCTTCATACCCTTCCGGTAAATATTGATTGATATGCAAGATGGCGATAGTCCGGGTGCCCAGCGCCGCGTCTATTTTCTTCTCCAAGGCGGGATAATCGATTTGCAAGGCGCGCTCGTCCGGCCCAGTCGCCGCCAGAGCCGCCGTTCTCACTTGTTCAAAAACCTCTTTCGCTGTTGCCACAAGTCACTCTCCTTTCTCAATCCGTTCAGAACGGGCTTTTCGCCCGAATCAAGCTGTCGGCTACGATAGCCAGTCCGTCGGCAAGAATGCAAGTGTTCGCCGTGCCGTTGCAATGCTGCGTGACGGTTGGGCATACTGGACCGTAAGGGCAGATCTGCGTGTCTGCGCTGCCCCCTCACCCCAACCCTCTCCCAGAGGGAGAGGGAAAAGGAGTCAACGGTATGAATGCTCGAGATTGTATGATCGAAGGATGCGCGAACCAAGGCTATGCCCCGGCCGGAACCGGCACCGTGTGCAAAGACCATTTTTCCGATTTTGTGACCTGGCGGCGAAAAAAGGGTGGCAAAGGGATATTCCGGAAATATAACGGCATGACGATGGTGGAACGGGATGCGATTGTCGAAGAATGGTACAACACCCTCGCCATTCCGCATTAAATCGTGGAGCAGGGCGAACACGCAGGTTCGCCCCTACAGGAAATAATCCTGCCAATAGCCAGGGAACAACGATCGTGATCCCCCGCCTACTCCATTAACGGGGAGCCGTGATGGTGGATGATCTTCCAGCCATCGTCCATGTGCTCATACAGATTGGTCGCCACGACTCGACTGTTTTGGTTGCTGTCCGCGTGCCGGCTCGTAATATTTTCGGTACAAATCACCCAGGCCACCTCACCGGCGACTTGGACCTGTAATTCCGTGAGGGAAAACTCCATGGAAAAAATATTATTAAAAATGACGACCCAGGAATCCCGAACCATCGGCCAGCTGACCCGCATACTCCAGCCCGGATGGATGCACGTCACGTATTCCTGGTGCGCCCACACCTTATCCATTTCCCCGATGTCCAGACTCTCGAAGGCCCGATAAAACGCCTCGTTGGCCAACGTCACTTCCTCGATTCGCTCTTTCAGCATTCGGTTCTACCTTTCTCCATTCAACGCGTTCCGCAATCAGGCAGCGCATGGCCCCCGTGCCGTCCCGTATGAACCATGTGCCATCTCGGACGGACAACCACGGGGGGTTGTCCCTACATCGTTGTCGTTGTAGGGGACGGCCCCCGCCTGCCCTGCCTGTCCTGAGCGTAGTCGAAGGGAGCGAAGCCGAAGGGTGCCGTCCCGAAAATCATCATCCCATTCGAGCGACGTTTGAGCAACCCTCGGCCCCTCAGGTCCCTGAAGACCGGGTGACCAACCAGACCCCGCCCAACACGAATCCGATGCCAAGCACTTTGATCAGATCCAGGGATTCTCCGAGGATACCAAACGACAAGACAAGCGCGGACACGGGAATCAAATTGGTAAACACCCCGGCACGCGAAGGTCCGATACCGGACACTCCATAGAGCCAGGCTTGCTGTCCAAGTGCAGTGGCAAAGACGATGACGTACCCCAACGCCACCCACCCTGAGGTGGGAATACTCCCGATACCTGTCTCCAACACTTGCTGGTCTATCCACAGCAACGGGACTTGAAAGACGATGGAGATGGAGAGCGTCGTCCAATTCACCGTCAGCGGCGACAGCCCTTCCATCATCCAGCGGCTCCCGATGGTATATAAAGCCCAGCTTATCAAAGCCAGGACGACCAACCCTCCACCCAAAACCGGGTTCGCGCCGCCATCCGCCGTTGCATCGCCACCCGACACCAGGGCCACACCGATGAACGACACCGCACACCCGACCCAGACTTGACGAAACGGGATATCTCGCAGCATCAATGAGGAAAGAAAAGCCGTAATGGCCGGGCTGGCCCCGATAATCACGCCGGCGGCTCCGGCCCCGATGTACTGAAGCCCATACAACACCAGAAGATGATTCCCGAGCACGGCGAGCCCCAAGGCCGTGAGCACCCCGAAATCCCGCACGGTCAAACGCGTCTTGGACTGCTCCTGCCACCACCACAACGGAACCAGAATGACCAACGCGCCGAGTCCTCGAAACACCGACACTTCCACGGCGGAGAAGGCACCCAACGCCACTTTCTGGGCCACGACCGACCCGCCCCACACCACCGAGGCGGTGATTAATGCGGTATAAGCCGCTGATTTTGGTGGTCTACTCAACGCTCGCCTCACGAATGCGTTTCTTTGTACAATACTTCTTAGCCCGCTCCGCGGATCAAGCATGCACGGAGCGCACTGTGTGTCTTTCTATGAATCAGGCATGAGTCACGAGAGTTCCCTGACCCCATCGTCCTCCCCATCTTCTTTCTTTGGGAACGTTCCCGAGGGCGGGTACCTTCTGCAGGCGGGCCATATTCACGTGTGGCGCGCGATTGTAGACGTACCCTTCGCACGTCTTCAAGTGTATCAGGATACCCTGAGTCCGGACGAGCGAACACGCGCGCAACGTTTGAAATTATCCCAACACCAACGACGCTTTACCGCGGCACGGGGAATCCTGCGACATATCCTCGCTCGCTATCTCCGGACACCTCCACGGGACATCCGTTTTGAATCGGGCCCCTTTGGAAAACCGTTTGTGCAAGACCCCGTGAATCAACCGCTTCATTTTAACGTGTCTCATTCGCAACACATGGCTGTGTACGCCGTTTCCCTCGACATTGAAGTCGGCATTGATCTTGAGGGTGAGCGGGATTCCTTGGATTATACGGGTCTTGCCGAACGCATTTGCAGTCCTGAAGAATTCACGGCTTTTCAGCAGCTTCCCCAGGCCGAACAACAGGCGGCATTCTTTCGTTGTTGGACCAGAAAAGAAGCCTTTATTAAAGCCATTGGAAAGGGATTTTCGTTTCCTCTGAAGCATGTGACGGTTTCCTTTACCCCCGACGAACCGCCTCGAATCCTCAACGTTCAGGGACACGTTCCTGCTGCTTGGTCCCTGTTTAATCTCCCCTTGGGACAAGGGTTCTGGGGAGCATTGGCGGTTGCAGGAAGGTCATCTCTTGTCCGGGGGTGGGACTATCACCTTGAGGATTGACGGGCCGTTGGCAAGGCTTTGTCCTGAGCGCGGGTCATTTTCAGTTCCGCGAAAAGAGTGCAACCATGGCCACAACCCGTTAGGAGAACAGTCCAAATGGCTTAGGGCCATAGGGCTTCTGTCCCGTTGACTCGATATTCACGGGTGCCTAGAATATATAGTCTATATCGCTTTGGGTGATCCCAGACTCTTGCTGGTTCGATAGAAGGAGGAATTTATGTCGTTATTGATAACGGAAGAATGTATTAATTGCGGAGCATGTTTGCCGGAATGCCCGAATGAGGCCATCTTCGAAACTCGAAGTGCCGCAGAAGAAAAAGGGTATGCGGTGGGTGAAGGACAAGGCGAGGGGGATACGGTGTACGTGATTACCCATGAACGCTGTACCGAATGCGTCGGGCATTTTGACGAACCGCAATGCGCGGCCGTCTGCCCGGTTGATGACTGTTGCATCTCCGACCCGGAAGTCCCTGAAACCACCGATGTCTTACTCGATAAAGCAAGAACCTTGAACCCTGATAAAGAAATCGATCCTGAAAAGGTGTGGAGCGGCGTACGAAACTAGCAGGATGTTGACAAAGCCCCGTCTTCATACGAAGACGGGGCTTTGTGTTTTCACCTCGCACAAAATCTTCCGACCCCTTGCCGTTATACTTTCTCGAAATCCGCGATTCGCACGGAAACAAACTTTGAGACGCCGGGCTCTTCCATGGTCACCCCAAACAGGGAATCGGCGACTTCCATCGTGCGTTTATTATGCGTGATCACGAGAAACTGAGAAAGCGGGATTAACTGAGGCAAGAATCGAGCGAACCGGACCACGTTTGGTTCATCCAATGGGGCATCGACCTCGTCCAAAATACAAAACGGCGACGGCTTCGTCAGAAAACTGGCAAACAGCAAGGCCAATACGGTCAGGGTTTTTTCCCCGCCGGATAACATCGTCAGATTTTTGAGACGTTTGCCTGGAGGCTGCGCGATAATATCGACGCCGGGCTCCATCCCCATCTCTTCCTCTTGTTCTTCCGGGTCCGGCTGCACCAACACCAACTCCGCCTGTCCTCCGGCAAAAAAGGCCGAAAAGACTCCCCCGAACTTTTCCTGGATCGCCTCGAACATCTGCTGAAACATTCGATTCGTCGTTCGATTGAGGCGTTCGATGATTTCTTGAAGCGAGCGTATCGATTCAGACAAATCCTCTTCCTGTTCGTGGAGAAACCGATAGCGTTCCTCCAATTCTCGATGCTCGTCGATCGCGGCCAAATTCAACGCCCCCATGCGATCCATCTTGGTCCGAATGGTCTGCAACCGTTCCTTCCAGGCCTCAGGCCCTTCGTTCTCGGCCCCGGGATCTTGCGAAACGTCCGCCTGCGGCGTTTTTTCTCCACGTTCGTCGATGGATTCCCCATAGGTGCCGGTCAAGGCTTCCTCGATGGTTTGCATTCTCGTCCGGATTTCCGCAAGGTGAACGTCCGATGCTCGCCGCGTTTCCCTGGTCGAAGAACACTGTTTTCGATTCTCATTGAGACCGTGTTCATATTCCCGAGTCCGTTCAAGACCGTTCGTATGTCGCTCTTCAACCTCACGAAGCTCCCCCTGAAGACTCGTCTTCCTGGCATCCAATTCCTGAAACACCGAATCCGCTCGCCGGCGTTCTTCCCGGCTCTTCCCGGTTTGAGTCCGCAGGGACTCGATTTGCTCGGCAAGACCTTGGAGCCGTGCCCGGCGGCTGCGATCCTCCTCTTGTAAGCGATCCAAATCCGCCCGTGCCCGTTCATGCCGTTCCCGATACGTGGTTAAGGTTAACCGCGTCTCCGTCAACCGGTCATAGAGCACTCGTATCGCTTCGTCCACTTCCTGAAGTTGTGTGGTCAATTCCTTCAGCCGTTGTTCTTCTTCGCCGTGTCGTTGCGCGATCTCTCCGAGCCGCGTTCGCGCCAGGCTTTCGTGCTCTCGAACCCGAGCGAGTTCGACCTGACACGAATCACGTTCCGTTTGATTCGCATTCAACCGTTGCTCCGCGTCCTGCAGGCGACTCGCAAGGGTGGAGATTTCCTGCTCAACCACGAGCTGCCTCATTTCGGATTCTTTCAAGGAGGCTTCAAGGGTTTGAAGCTCTTGCTTGTTCGTCTCGAACCGTTCCTGCACCGTCCGGCGTTGACCGTCAAATTCTGCAATGCGTTGATTCATCGAGGACAATTCCTGCTCCAACGAATGCACTTCACGCCGTCGTTGAAGCAGCCCGCTTGCCTCACCGGAGAAACCGCCGGTCACGATGCCCCGGGGATCAATGACTGCTCCGGTCCGCGTCACCAACAGCAAGGACCCGAGATCGGCTTGAGTGACGTGGTTGATCGCCGACAGACCGTCTTCGAGCGTATCCACCAGCACCACACGCCCCAAGAGACAATGCAACACCCCCTGAAGATCCTCGGGGACGGCAACCAGGTCGACCGCCCTGCCCAACACGCCTTTCGCCTTCTCCAAGGCAGGCCACGACTCAAGGAACGACCCGGCGGAGGAAACGGGAGGCTGCACGGTCACAAAGGTCCCACGCCCCCAACCATGTTCCGTGACAAACGCCAGCGCTTGCAGCACGTCATCAACCCCGTCCACGACCCAGGCGCGAATATGCTCTCCCAATGCCGCCTCGATGGCGACTTCATATTCTTGTGGAACCTTCAACCGTTCAGCGAACACTTCCTTGACCCCCTGACACACCCGTCGCAGGGAGGGGTCGTTTTCTTCCTGGCCTTGCCGATACCCCAACTCTTCCTGAAGCACGGCTTGCAGTGCTCGCAGCCTCGACTCGGCTGCCGCACGGTTGGTTTGTTCCTGAATCCGCTGTTGATCGACCTCTTGAAGCCGTTCTTCGAGTTTTAACCTCGCGGCTGACAGCGTTTCGTGCTTTTCACGATCGACTGCCAGGTGTTGAGTGACTTGTTGCAAGAGAACGTTTTGCCCGGTCAGGGCCTCTTCGGCGTTCGATCGTTCCTGCCGGCAATGAGCTTGGTCATCCTGAATGTCCTGGAGGCGGCTCAGCAGTTCCCGTTGCTTGGTATCGAGATTCGTCAACTGGGATTCGGTTTGCGAACGCTCGACGGCAAGATCGAACAGGCGTTGCCTGCTTTGCTCGGTCCGGGTCTGTAACGCAGTCCGGCGCTCACCTCGCTGTTGCTGTTCCATCTCCAGTTCCGTCAATTGTCCGGTCACCTGAGCCATGTCTCCTTCAGAGCGTTGAACCTGCTCCTGAAGGCTCCGGATGTTCGTCGCGGCTTGCTCGGAAACCGCGACGAGACGGGTCTGTTCTTCCAACGCTTGCGTTCGTTGCTGGTCAAACAAGTCTGCACGGTTCCGCTCGACTTCCATGGTCGTGAGCGCCTGCCCGATGCCATGTTCCAATTGTCGAAGCTCTTCCTGCATATGTCCGACGAGTTCCCCATCACGGAGAAGCACCGACTTGGCTTCCTCATACGACGCCATCAGGCGTGCTTCCTCGGCCATGAGTTCAGCCTCGCGCAACTCCAACCCGGCGAGTTCGGATTCAACGTGCGTCCGCTGGTGATGTAAGCCTTCAAAATCGTGTTTCAGGAGCCGGATTTCGAGTGCGCGCGATTCTTCCTTCAACGTTCGATAGTGCTCGGCCTGTTGCGCCTGGCGTTTTAAGGTCCGCAGTTGTTTTTGGACCTCGGCAATAATGTCTCGAACTCGAATCAGGTTCTGTTGCGTGGTTTTGAGTTTGTTCAGCGCTTCCGTCTTTTGTTTTTTGAAGCGACCGATTCCCGCCGTTTCCTCTATAAACGTCCGGCGGTCTTGGGGAGACCCGGAGAGAATTTGATCGATATTACCCTGTTCGATCACCGTATGCCCCTTGGTGCCGGCCCTCGCTTCCAAAAACAGGCCGCGAATATCTTTCAGCCGGCAAGGGATTTTATTGATGGAATATTCGCTTTCCCCGTCACGGTACAACCGGCGAGTGACCATTAACTCTTTGTTGCCCGGCAATGCCTCCAGCACGCCGGCTACAGGCTCGAGTTCTTGACTCGTCACGTCGCCGACGACCAGCGAGACTTCCGCCATCCCCAATGGCTTACGGGATTCCGTCCCATTGAAGATGACGTCTTCCATGCGTTCACTACGCAGCGTTTTGGTGCTTTGCTCACCCAAGACCCACAAAATGGCATCGACGATGTTGCTTTTGCCTACTCCGTTAGGCCCCACCACCGCGGTAATGCCTTGGGGAAAGTCGAGTCGAGCTTCGGGAAAGGACTTGAATCCGGAAACCAGGAGGGATTTCAACTTCATGAGAAACTCTCAGAGAGGTGGGTGATGGGGCAAACGGACTCGTGCCAGGACTGTATCACAGAAGACAAAAAAATCAAGGGATTTATACTAAATACTGTGGTGTTGATGGAAAGGCTGTGTATATATTGTGGGTTTCCGTGTATATACTGTGGGCTACCTGTAGATACGGAAACCGGCTGGAATCAGGACTAGACGACGGCCCTTTCGTTTCGCTTTTGTCCGGGCATCATCAGTTCTTTGGGAAGCAAAAATTCGATGTCTTCCTCAACGACCGTGAGCTCTTCGACCTCCTCGGCCCCGACTCCTTTGAGGTACGCGACCACTTCACTGACGAGAACCTCCGGTGCAGAGGCTCCGGCCGTGACCCCGATGGCTTCCACGTTCTTGAGCCACTCAGGCTGGATGTCCTGATAGGAATCAATGAGATAGGCGGGGACCGCAAACCGTTCCGCCAATTCACGAAGTCTATTGGAGTTTGAACTGTTGGGAGACCCGATAACCAGGATCAAATCGACGAATTTGGCCAACTCCTTTACGGCATTTTGCCGATTCTGCGTGGCATAACAAATATCTTCCTGATACGGACCTTTGATCCCGGGAAAACGCCGGTTGAGCGCTTCGACGATTTCACTGCATTCATCCACGCTCAACGTCGTTTGTGTGACGTAAGACAGGTGTTCTCTATTTTCAACTTCGAGCATTTCCACGTCGCCGACTGAAGAGACCAGATGAAATTTATCCGGAACCTGTCCCAGGGTTCCGACCACCTCGGGATGGTCGGCATGACCGATGAGAATGAGCTCGTAATTATTGTTGTAATCGCGATTGACTTCATTGTGAACTTTGATCACCAGAGGGCACGTCGCGTCGATGACCTTCAGATTGCGCCGCCGCGCCTCTTCCCATACCTGTTGGGCCACTCCATGGGCGCTGAAAATCACCAGTGCGCCGTCCGGGACTTCATCCAGTTCCTCTACGAACACCGCTCCCCGTTTGCGAAGTGAGTTGACGACGTGCCGGCTGTGCACGATTTCATGTCGCACGTAAATCGGAGCGCCGTAGCGCTTCAGCGACATTTCCACGATCTCGATGGCCCGATCAACGCCGGCGCAAAAACCCCGTGGATTGGCCAAATAAATTTTTTTCACTCCGACCCCCTAAGGTCTGTGGACAATCGGGATGCTGGAGGATGATTGTTCCTTGCAAACGGCATGCCCGCGAAACGTCTGTTGACATTATGACAGAAATTGAAGATTCGTCAACTCAGTCATGGCCCGGCCCGTTAAGACCCATTACCATCGAATCAAGGCAGTACCCCACGTTAATCCTCCACCAAACGCTCCAAGAAGAATGAGGTCCCCTTCCCGAAATTTTCCTTGCCGGTACGCCCAATCCAAGGCCATCGGCAAAGAGGCCGACGACGTGTTGCCAACCTGGTCAACGATAGAGACCATTTGGTCCTGGCGCACGCCCAACCGTTTCGCAATGGTGTGAAGCATACGGCCATTGGCCTGATGCGTAATCACTTGCTTCACCTCGGACAAGTTCGTGCGGGTCTCACGAAGGATCGTCTCGATCGCCTCCGTCAACCGTTTGACGGCCACGCGATAAACCGCCCCACCCTGCAATCGAATACTGTGTTGATGACCGCGAATCGTTTCCTGGCTCATGGGGTGCCTCGATCCTCCTGCCGGAATCATAATCAGGTCGTGGTAGGCTCCCTCCGAATGTAATCGAATCTCCATGATCCCCTTCGGGTTCGCACCCGAATTGCGACTCGACGATTCTTCCCGGGTCACCACCGCCGCCCCGGCTCCATCACCAAAGAGTATTCCACTCGCAGGTTGGGAAACATGGAGATAGCGGGATTTGACTTCGGCTGCAACCACCAAACAGCTTCGAAACTGTCCTGACCGGATAAACGCATCGGCCATGGATAAGCCGTACAGAAATCCACTGCACGATGCCGCAAGATCAAAGGCCGCCACGCGGCGCGTGCCCAGCCGTTCCTGAAGCGCACAGGCCGTGGAGGGAAACGGGGTATCCGGAGAAGTGGTCGATACCAGAATGGCATCCATCGCTTCACTCGACAGGCCCGAAGACTCCAAGGCTTGCCGAGCCGCACGCTCGGCCAAGTACGAACAGGTTTCGTCGGCTTGGCTCCAATGCCGGGCCCGTATTCCAGTGACCCGAAAGACGTCCTGATCGTGGAGGGCAAATGTCGTTGCCACCTCATCATTGGTCACTCGCCGTTCCGGAACGTATGAACCGGTCCCGCAGATTCGACTGGTATAGGAATGGGCCATTGATTGTTACCCGTTCGGGGAACTCCCGGTTTTCAGGTTGGCGCACGGAGAACTTGCGCCCCTGTTTCTCAAGTCGTCAATCTTGTCTTAAGGGTCGGAACTCTGCTATGCTTTAAAGCTGGACTGAATTTTCTAAGGATTTCAACGCATATGCTGACGTACGTGTTTCGCCATCCGGTCACGATGTTGATCCTGTCCGTGGCCAGTTGCCTGACCTTGGGCTGTTCGATGTTCCCGGGCAACGAGTCACCGGCCCCTACCGCCGGTGCCGGGAGAACCGATGCCCAGATTTTTGTCGGGGACACCATCGAAATGAACTATGACCCCAACGTCATCCTGAAACGAGCGGAAGCGTTTCATGAAAAAGAGGGATACGCGGAAGCGATCATCGAATATCAACATTTTTTGGACCTGCACCGCAATCACGTCCTTGCCCCATACGCGCAATACCGGTTGGCCCTCAGCCATTTTAAAATGATTCAAACGATTGACCGGGACATGACTTCCGTCAAAAAGGCTCACGAAGAATTTTGGGAACTCATTAACACCTTCACCGCAAGCCGGTACGAAGCGGAGGCACGGGTCAAGATTAAAGAATGTGAACGCTACCTCGCCCAAAACCATTTGTTCGTAGGAACGTTCTATTATCGAAAAGAACAGTACCTGGCCGCGGCAAAACGGTTCGAGAAAATTATCAACGGCTACCCTTCCATGGAGGAAGCCGTCGAGGCCAAGCTGCAGTTGGCCAAATCGTACCAGAAGTTAGGGGCACTGGAATGGGCACGCGATTGGGCGGTGGCCTTGGTTCAAGAACATCCCCGACATCAATTACGGGACGATGGGCTCAAGTTGCTGGCGACGCTTCAAGACGAAAACCCCAACATTATGATGGCGGCCCGACCGCGTGGGTCCTTCAACCAAAACGTGCCGCGGCCCGTTTTCCGCCCCGCAACGACCGCAAGCAATCGAGCCCCTTCGCGGGTATCGCCAGCCCCTTCAGCAGTGACCGACTGCCAACTGGGATCGTGGTGTGGAGAAACAGGAACGTCTCTATCCAATGCCTTCGCGCCGAATCCCCGCAATACTCCTTCCGTGACGTGTCGACCCGGCACTTGGTGCGAATAAACTGATTAATAGATGACGGACAACCACAGGGGGTTTGTCCCTACATCCTTCCGCGCGGCCTACTGTCCGATATACCAGCCAATCCCGTTGCGTTCGAGAAAGCTGGTAAAGCGTGCCAGGGAATCGACGTAAATCATCACGCCGACCAGGACCAGGCAGACGCCGCCGGCCAGAGACACTCCGTGGAGGTAGAGCCGGGCCTTTTGAAAATAGTTGAGAAATCGATCGACGCTGAAGGCGGTGAGAAGAAACGGCAGCCCCAACCCCAAGGAATAGGACGCCAGGAGCAGAATCCCAAACTGCATGGATTCCGTGGTGCTGGCATAGGCCAGGATCGCGCCCAGAATAGGCCCGACGCAGGGCGTCCACGCGGCGGCGAAGGCCGTCCCGATCAGGAACGACCCGACGTACCCCACGGGCCGACTGCCGAACGAGAAGAGCCGGCGCTCGGTCATCATCGCGCTCCACTTGATCAAACCCAACATGTAGAGCCCGAAGACAATAATCAACACGGCTCCGATTTTTCGAATGATATCCTGATATTCATACAGCACTTGCCCGACAAAACTGGCAGAGGCGCCGAACGCAATGAACACGGAAGAAAACCCCGCCACGAACAGAAGTGAATTCAGGATAATGGCTTTGCGAAAATGCTGCCGGTCCGACGCATCCGCCAACTGCTCCAGGGAAAGCCCCGTAATATAGGAGACATAGGAAGGAACCAACGGCAACACGCAAGGCGAGATGAAGGACAGGAAGCCCGCACTGAAGGCCGCAAACAGGGAGACGTGACTCATCGCGTTACGACTCCTGCAGAAGACCGTGGATCAGTTCACGAGCCTCCGGACTGTTCCAGTCCCGCGCCCCGAACACTCGCTGAATTAACGTGCCGTTTCGATCGATGAGAAAGCTCATGGGAAGCGTTCGTACGCCATAACTCCCGCTCACCCGGTAGTCCGAATCATGCAAGATCGGAAAGGTCAACCCTTTGGATGCCACAAACGGGCGAGTCACGATACTCCCCTGCGGGTCGGAAGAGATCGCAAGAATTGCAAAGCCTTCGTCCTTGAGATCCTGATACACGCGTTCCATACTCGGCATTTCGACGCGGCACGGGCCACACCACGTCGCCCAAAAGTTCAGGAGTACCACCTTGCCGTGATAGTCCGGAAGCGCCTGCCGGTTCCCCTGCAAGTCAATGAGTTGAAAATCAGGAGCCGGGGACCCCATGGCCGGTGGGGCCCGGCGAACGGCAACGGCGTTCCCCGAGGATTCCTTTTGATCCGAATACCCCGAATCACAGGCTACCCCTGACAGGACAACCAACATCCCCAGGCAACAAACCAGTTTCCAGGTAAGCGCTTCTCCTTCGCACACATTTTTGATCCAAGCAGTCACCGATCCCCAACTATTATACACTGCTTTTACTTCCACGGGCGCGTCTGCCCGACCGGATTTCATCTTATTCAGGAATTCCCGAGACCGTCAACCGGCTGCATGGCTCCCCTGCCTGTCGAGTCGGAATTGTAAATGTTCACTCATTCCCTTCGACAGGCTCAGGACAGGCGTTGACAGCATGAGGATCTGCCCACAAGAAGGGAGGGCGGACACCCATTCGCTTCGCTCAGGGCAGGCTCCGGTCCGCCCCTACTGAACCCCCCGTCCCCCCTTATCAGGGGGGAGCGGAGTTCTGCCGTCCCCCTGAGAAGGGGGATTGAGCCTGTCCTGCCTGCCCTGAGCGTAGCCGAAGGGAGCGTAGTCGAAGGGAGCGCAGTCGAAGGGAGCGCAGTCGAAGGGAATGACTGAACACCTGCCGGAATGGCACCCCCTCAACTTAGAAGCCCCAGGTGGCTTGGAATTGGAGGCCCTGGGTCAGGGTCTGCTCCAACTCGCCCTAGCCGCGGGCCGCCGCGTCCAGCGAGCGCGCGTTCTCGACCAGCGGCTCGACGACCAGGTCGTCCTCGAACGCCTCGCTATGGAAGTAGTTCGTGAGAGAGTCGACCCGAGGGGAATGGGGGGGGGCGCCACGCCATCGACGGAACCGCCCCAACAGCCGATGCCACGGCATGAGCATCGCTCACCACGGCGAGGACCGATCCGCGATGACGTGGTCGGGCAGATTGTAGGTGATACCCGCCGGGTCGTACAACGACGCTTTGAAGATCGTCTCCATCGTGCTTTCACTTTTCTTGACCCCATTTCGCTTGAGCCATGTATCGAGCCGATACAGGTACAGTGTGCGGAGCGCCCTCAACTTCGTGTGCGCCGGGAAACGCAACTGATCGGCGAGCTCACTCCCGACCAGCGCGCGCGAAATGGGGTAGATGAGGTCCCCGACGAGGGCTTTGCGTTCGGCGGGTTTCGAGATGCCCGCGATCAGGGGCGCGAAATTGATCAATGCGTTCGCCATGACCACCGACTCGTCGGTGGGGTCCGGCTCGCAGAGAAAGCCTATCCTGAACATATGCCGGCCCTCCTCTTCCGTCGTGTAGAGGATGGTCTCGGGAATACCCATGAGATAGCCGGTGTATCGCCAAATCGCGCAATAGCCCTCACGCTCTTCGGGGCTGTAGCGGGCGCCTAGCGCAGTCGAGTGCACCAGGGTCCGCACGGAGAAGCACGCAATGGCGTAGCCCAGGTTGGCCGCGCTGATGGGGGTGCCCCAGTCGTCCACGTCCCACTCCCTGGAACTGGCCAGCAGGCGCCTCAACTGAGCGTGAACGAACCGGATCCTGACCGACAGCTTCCACCCGTCGTTCTCTCGTCGCAAGCCCTCAGGGTAGAAGATCTCCACTTGGTGGCGATTGTTCTGCCGAAGCCGCCTGACGCCTTTGTCGATCACGCGGCCGGTCATAAAGAACGACTTGCTAATTTTGGTTGCAAAGCCTTCGATCAGTGTGCCGGCCACGAAGGCGGCGAAGATCGAGACGGCGTTGTTCATGAAGGCGCGCACGCCGGGGCGAAAGGCCTCGTAATCGACCCAGGTGGGAGCATCGTCGATGCTCTCGAAGAAGTCCCGCAGCGCCCTCGGCGCGTTGCGCAGAATCTCGGTTTGGCTATCGATGCCGGCGGCGATGAACCGATGCATGTCGTCCTGCGGCAGATCCGCAAGCTCCTCCATGACCTGATCGAGTTCGGGATCGCCGATAGTGGTGTGCCGGATGTAGTTGTCGGCGGTTTCCCGGTCGACGGCGCGCGCGAACGCGTAGCCGTCGACATATCCTGACGGGGTGTTCAGCATATCGGCCACCACTCTCGAACATCGTCGGCTCCCGGCTTTTGGCTCCGTGCTGTCCGACTGCGCTCGTCATGTTGCTGGATTTGCCGATCCAAACCATCCCGCAATAGCCGCCATCCCCTGATGTCCGCCCGGAGATTCCAAATGCTGTCGACGACGTCTTCGAACACCCGCAGGGTAGCGAAGAGACGTAGCGCAGAACGGGCGACCGTGCGTCGCTCCGCTGTGCAACGCACAGCCTCGGCTCTCATTGTCACGTCGGACGTTTTCGGATGTGTCAAGCCCATGGTCGCATGCCGGGCGTCATAACCAGGGTTACCGCCGACGCCACCCCAGCGGTAGCGGATGACGTTTCTGCGCTCGAAGTCGTCCAAGTCCGGGGTGGGGTCCACGTAGGTGAGCGTGACGTCCTCGCCGCTCCTGATGGGGCGGAATATCCGTATGCGTTCCCCCCATTCCTGTATGCGCACCCGCCGTCATCGTTGCGGACCAGAGTCTGCGGTTAACGCGGGTATGGTGGTCGTGAAGAAGGGTCAGGGGATGAGCGTGAATCCCGGTGACGATACGCGCCTCTACCGCTTAGTGAATACGATTCAGTAGTCTGCTCATCCGTGTAATATTCCTTCAAGAATCACACCATTGTCAGGCGCTGGTAGTGCGTCAGTTTGAAATGCGTTTTTTATACGGGCCTCGGGGTCCGGTGGTCGGCCGGTGGGCGTCGATCAGATCTAGGAGGTCGTCCCAGTCCCACACGATGCCCTGAATGCCC
>JAHRAK010000083.1 GCA_020027535.1 Nitrospirales bacterium | reverse complement strand
TTCAAGCCCTATGAGGACATGGGTGGGTCAATGGATAGGAAACGTCCATGCAGCCGTTTGCTGCCCCCCGCCGTATGAAAAGGCTCCCATCTGCACGTCACCTCCTGTATAAAGAGGGTACAAAAATTTATGTCCAGGTACATAGCCCGGATTATTCATAAAATAGCGGTTTCCTCATACAAGCCATTGTTTTAAAATGGGTATGCGCGAAATGGATATTGCAATCTCAGAAAGGAAACCGCTATGACCCAAGATACGCAAATCGTGCTGCCCTTTGCAAGACTTTCGGGTAAAAACCTGCAAGCCGATTTCGACGGTGGCACCCTGAGCAGCGACGGCGGCGTCCTGTTCCTTCGCGAGATCGAGGCCCAAGTGGGCATGATTCGCCGCTATGCTGAGGTGCTCAAAGACCCACGCGATACCCGTTATACCGACCATAGTTATGAGGAGATGCTGGGTCAGCGGATTTTTCAGATTGCCTGCGGCTATGCCGATGCCAACGATTGCAACCCCTTGCGCCACGACCCGGCCTTCAAGGCAGCTTGTGGTCGCTTGCCGATTTCAGGCGACCCGCTGGCGAGCCAGCCAAGCGTGAGTCGTTTTGAAAATCGCCCGAGGCGCAGCGAGCTCTACCGCATGGCTGAGGCCCTCCTTGAGACCTTTTTGGCATCGTACGAGCGAGCCCCAAGGAGTCTGCTGTTAGATATTGATGATACGGCAGATGAGGTGCATGGGGCTCAGCAACAATCGCTGTTCAATGGGTATTACGATCATGATTGCTATTTGCCGCTGCATCTCTATGAAGGTCAAAGCGGCAAGCTGATCACCTCGATTCTGCGTCCGGGGCGCCGCCCCACGGGTCAAGAGATCGTGTCGATCGTCAAGCGAGTGGTCGGAGCCATCCGTTCGAAGTGGCCCGAGGTTCTGATTTTGCTTCGCGGCGATGGTCACTTTAGCGCGCCTGAGGTACATGAGTGGTGTGAGAGTCAAGAACCGGCGATCTTTTATATCTTAGGTCAAAGTGGTAACAAGGTGTTGAAGGAAAAATCGCAAGGTATCTTACAACAGGCGCACTTCTTGTATCGTTGTAGACAAGAGCGATATTTTCGTAAGAAGTTACAAGAGCAGAGCCAGCAGCAAAAGTCAAAATCAAAGAAAAAGTCTTCTATGTCTGAGTGTTCAGGAAATGACTCCACCCCAGAGCGACTGAAAGTCAAAGTATATACAGAATTTCTTTATCAGGCTGAAACCTGGTCAGAGTCTCGGCGCATTATCTGCAAGGTAGAAGTATCTGAGAAGGGTGAAAACATTCGTTTTGTCGTGACGAATATCAAGCTGTCTCGCAAGGCCTATATCTACGAGACGATTTATTGTGGTCGAGGTCAGATGGAAAACTATATCAAAGATCACAAGCGGTTTCTGCATTCCGATCGGACGTCGTGTCATAAGTTTGAAGCGAATCAGTTTCGTCTATTCCTGCACAGCGCGGCTTATGTGTTGATGCACAGCTTGCGAACCACAGGTCTTCGAGGGACGGCTTGGAGTCGCGCGCAATTTGATCAGATTCAGCTTCGGGTGTTGAAAGTGGGGGCGCGGATCGAGGAATGGAAGACGAAAATCAGCTTTCACTTTCCGAGTTCGTTTCCCTTGAAAAGGGTCTATGAACAGATCGTGTCGAATTTATCTCGCCCCGCCCCGCTGTGCCAATCACCTTGATTGAGGTGGCATCGCGTTTGATCGAAGCGGCCTGATGGCGGGTGAGAGTTCAAGCAGGGCACCGGTGCGCCTACGAGTCCGTTTGAAAGCGGCTGGTTGAGGAATCGAGGCAAGAAATCGAGGCACGCAAGGCGAATCGAACGAGGAAAACATGTGTGTCGCACCTCATGGCCCATGTGTTTCCCCGTTTTTGGGCATGAGTGCCTTTGAAAAAGTGATGTATGAATAATCCGGGTTAGTGACCTACTCCCCGCCCAAAGGGCGGGGCTTCTACGGGCAGGCGGGTACCGCAGACTATCACCTGCTCCGACCCCGCCCGCCCTTAAAAGGTAGGGATTAATTTGTATTGGGGGAGTCTGTCCCCCAAACCCCCTAAAAAGGATGCCATTCCTCCCCGTCCAAAGGACGGGGCTTCCTGGCATGGTTAGTGAGAAGGGCAATCGCTGGGTGGAGCGGATGTTGTCGTTTCGCCAGACCTGTCGCATCCGGGGTCGTCCGACGTTTCCCCTGCTGGTTGA
>JAHRAK010000017.1 GCA_020027535.1 Nitrospirales bacterium | reverse complement strand
TTGAAACCCTTCGGACGTTGAGTCGTCAACTCGACGAGTATTCCGTGGTACTGGTCGAAACCAACGGCCGTGAGAAGCGACTCGCGGTGGGTCAAATCGTGAAAGCCCTTCGTCCCAACGACATGGGCATCTTGGAAAAAATCCTCAGATACTTCATGAACTTCTGGTCCGTGCTGAGCGAAGAACCACGGGAAGCCAATACCGAAGGGGGCATTTCCCCGGCGATCTTCGGCACCGTCATGATGGTGTTGATCATGAGCGTGGCCGTCGTGCCGTTCGGCGTCCTGGCTGCGTTCTACTTACATGAGTACGCGCGACAGGGATTGATCGTTCGGGTGATCCGCATCGCCGTCAACAACCTGGCGGGCGTGCCGTCGATCGTGTTTGGCGTCTTCGGGTTGGGGTTTTTCGTCTACGCGGTCGGCGGGACCCTGGACAACCTGTTCTATCCCGAAGCCTTGCCGACTCCGACGTTCGGCACGGGTGGCATTATGTGGGCGTCGTTCACCTTGGCCCTGTTGACGGTTCCGGTGGTGATCGTGTCCACGGAAGAAGGCCTTTCAGCCGTCCCCCGGGAATACCGTGAAGGGTCCCTGGCGTTGGGCGCCACCAAGTTTGAAAGCATGCTTCGCGTGATCCTGCCCTGCGCCCTGCCGGGCATTTTGACGGGGCTGATCCTGGCGGTGGCCCGCGCAACGGGTGAAGTGGCCCCCTTGATGTTGACCGGCGTCGTCAAATTGGCGCCGGCGCTTCCCTTGGACCACCATTTCCCGTTTCTGCACTTTGAACGCAAATTCATGCACTTGGGCTTCCATATTTTCGACGTGGGCTTTCAGTCCCCGAACGTTGAAGCGGCGAAGCCGATGGTGTACGTCACCACTCTGATCCTGGTGATGGTGGTCATTGTTCTAAATCTCAGCGCCGTGGCCCTCCGCAATTACATGCAGAAAAAATTCAAGGCGTCGGCGGTGTAAGGTTCAACAGGTTTTGGTCTCATGAGTTCACCTATTGACGTATTATCACAACCCCATCGAAACTGCTGTTCGACACATGCAGACGGCGGAAACAACCATGGCTTCTTCTGAACGTTCTCAAGACAACGAACACAAGCTCACGGTCGAGGATACCGACTTCTTTTACGGCGAGAAGCAGGCGTTGTTCAAAGTCTCCCTGACCGTCCCGACGCATCACGTCACGGCCTTTATCGGCCCGTCCGGTTGTGGGAAATCGACGTTGTTACGGTGTTTCAACCGGTTAAACGATCTGGTTGAAGGGGCTCGGGTCATCGGCAGGATTTGTCTTGACGGGAAAGACATCTACGATCCCTCAGTGGACGTGACCGACCTGCGGACCAAGGTCGGCATGGTCTTCCAGAAAGTGAATCCGTTTCCCAAGTCGATTTACCAAAACGTGGTCTATGGGCCGCAGCTTCAGGGCGTGCGGCGTCGTTCCGTGCTCGACGGCATTGTCGAAAAGAGCCTGCAGGGCGCGGGCCTCTGGGAGGAAGTCAAGGATCGCTTGCATCACAGCGCGCTCGGCCTGTCCGGCGGACAGCAACAACGCTTGTGTATTGCGCGCGCGTTAGCCGTCAACCCCGAGGTCCTGCTGATGGATGAGCCCTGTTCCGCGCTTGATCCCATTTCGACCGCCAAGATCGAAGAGTTGTTGCATTCCCTGAAAGAGCAACTCACCGTGGTGATTGTCACGCATAACATGCAACAGGCCGCGCGCATCTCCGACCTGACGGGCTTTTTTCTCATGGGGGAATTGATTGAATACGCCGATACCAAAACCATCTTTACCAATCCATCGGACAGCCGGACCGAAGATTACGTCACCGGAAGGTTTGGTTGATGTGACTCGTTTTTAAGGGGAAATGAGAAGACATGGAACGTCACTTCGAAGAAGAATTTGACAGGATGAAAAGCAAGATTCTCATGATGGGCTCCCTGGTCGAGGAACAGATCAGAAATGCCCTGACCGCGTTGGTCGAACGCGATGAAGCCCTGGCGCAGCGGGTCATCGAGAACGATCACAAGGTGAATACGTTTGACGTGGAAATCGACGAAATGGCGCTCGATGCGTTAGTCCGGTATCAGCCCGTTGCCAGGGATCTACGCTTTGTGACCACCGCCATGAAAATTTCCACTGAATTGGAGCGGATGAGCGATTTGGCGGAAAACATCTGCGAGCGAGCGCTCGAACTCAACGAAGAGCCCCAACTGAAACCCTATATCGACATTCCTCACATGGCCGAGCGCGCCCGCATCATGGTCAAAGAATCGTTGGACGCGTTTGTCAAAATGGATTCGGCGTTGGCCCGGAAAGTCATTCATGATGATAATTTCGTGGATAATCTGACGGAACAACTGTTCCGGGAACTCCTGTCCTTCATGATCGAAAATCCCAAGACGATCAGCCGGGCCATTCGGCTCTCCTTTATTGCCAAGTACATTGAACGGCTTGCCGACCACGCGACGAACGTCGCGGAACTGGTGGTATACATGGTGGAAGGAAAAATCATCCGCCACACCATCCCCCCGCAAGAGGCCTGAGCGACTCCCTCTCTAACTCCCTCGCCCCTTGAGGGAGAGGGCTGGGGTGAGGGGGTAGGTCGGATTAGCCGAAGGCGTAATCCGACATTTTCTGTCTTCGTCGAACGCGGCAAGAATGTCAGGTTACGCTACGCGAACCGGATTCCTACGGGGTTCTTCACATTCTGTCATTCCCGCAAATTTTCAGCGGGAATCCTGAGTTTGTATCCTCCCAAACGAAAGCAAAAAGGAAAGACACTGGATCCTCGATTACAGATGTCGAGGATGACAGAAGGAGACACAGAAAACAGCAAAGACACTGGATCCCCGATCTGGTCGGGGATGACAGGAAGGAAAGGCGGGGATGACTGAGAACGTTACAAGGCGCCCGTGCCGCGGCTTTTCCAATTGTCCAGACACCATTCCTGGGAGTTGAGGGGGGCGTGTTCGGGCACGAGCTGGAGACGGGTATAGTCCCCGTTCGATAGCAATTGGCGGGCCTTGACGGTGTCATGCAGCGCCACTTGCAGCAGGTCGTCGACCAGGACTTTCCGGAGGTGCGGTGACTCGATCGGGAACAGGAGTTCCACGCGCCGGTCCAGATTACGGGGCATGAGGTCGGCGCTCCCGAGAAACAGTTCTTCCTGCCCGCCATTGCGAAAATAATAGAGCCGTGCGTGTTCCAGGAATCGTCCGACGACCGAGGTCACGGTGATGGTTTCACTGATTCCGGGAATCCCCGGACGAAGCCCGCAGACCCCTCGAACCTGAAGGTCGATTGTGACGCCGGCTTGTGACGCCCGATAGAGCGCTTGAATGCATTGTGTGTCCACGAGGGCGTTCATCTTGAATGCCAGGTACCCGTCGCCCTTTTCCTTGTGACGTTGAATCTCCCGCTCGATCCTCTCCAGAATTTGTTCCCGCATCAATTGGGGCGCCACGAGCAGCTTGGCATAGGAATTCTTGCGGGAATAGCCGGTTAACGAGTTGAAGAGATCGGCCACGTCCGCGCCCATGGCCGCGTCGCAGGTCAAGAAACTCAGGTCGGTATACATCCGGCTCGTCACCGGATTATAGTTGCCCGTGCCCAGGTGGACGTACCGCCGGATGCTGTCCTCGTCGCGCCGGATGACCAGGCACATCTTGACGTGCGTTTTCAGCCCGAAGACCCCATAGACCACGTGGATGCCTTCATCCTCCAGTTTCCGGGCCCATTCGATGTTGTTTTCCTCATCGAATCGCGCTTTGAGTTCAAGCAGCACCGCGACTTGTTTCCCATTCACTCTCGCTTCCATTAACGCCTCGACGATCGGGGAATTGGTCCCCACTCGATAGAGGGTCTGTTTGATGGCCAACACGTTGGGATCGCTTGCCGCCTCGCGCACGAAATCGACGACCGGGGTAAAACTGTCATAGGGATGGTACAGCACGGCGTCACCACGCCTGATGACCGAAAACAGGCTTTCCTTCTTATTGAGGGAATCCGGGATCTCCGGAACGAACGGCGGATATTTCAGATCCGAACGATCGATGCGCGTCAACTCCATGAGGCTGGACAAACCAAGGGGAAGATCCTGCGTGTAGACCTGGTAAGGAGCCAAGGAAAGATTCCTGATCAGAATGTCCCTGATATGATCGGGCGTTGTCTGGTCGATTTCCAGCCGGACCACCGAACCGAAGTGACGGTTGTCCACTTGTTCTTCAATCGAAGCCAACAGGTCGTCCGCCTCGTCTTCCTCGATTTCGAAATCGGCGTCGCGCGTCACCCGAAAGAGGTAGGCGGCGAGAATGGTGATCCCCGGGAACAGGAGGTCGAGATTGGCGGCGACGATGTCTTCGATCCAGACGAAGTTGTCGGCTGCCGAGTCGGGCAAGCCGAATTGGTTCGCCTCGTTGACCATGTCTTCGCTCGGGATACGGACGAGACGCGGGAAAATATTGGGAATTTTGACGCGGGCGAAACATTCTCCCCGCTCGGGATCCTGCCCCACGACGGCTAGATTCAAACTCAAGTTGGAAATATGGGGGAACGGATGGGAAGGGTCGAAGGCCAAGGGGGTAAGCGCCGGAAAGATTTCTTTGGAAAAATACCCGCGGAGCAAGTGTTGTTGTTTCGGTTGCAGTTGGTGGTAGCGAAGCACGTACACGTTCTGGGCGTTGAGCTTCGGCAGAACATCATTCTGCCAGCAGTCGGAAAAACGGGCCAGTTGACAGAGGACCTCCTGCCGGACGGCCGCCAATTGTTCCGAGGTGGTCATGCCGTCCGGAGGGCCTTCGCGCACTCCGCCGGACAGTTGTTCCCTCAACCCCGAGATCCGAATCATGAAAAATTCATCCAGGTTGCTCGAAAAGATCGACAGAAACTTCACCCGTTCCAACAGCGGGTTGCCGTGATCTTCCGCTTCCTCGAGCACACGGGCGTTGAATTGGAGCCAACTGAGCTCACGATTCAAATACAGCTTGGGATCGTCAAGGTCCGGCGTCAAAGAATCGGACGGGGCGTTGGTCTCAGCGGAACCGATAGCCATGGTTGTTCCCTCGGTGTCATCGCGCCATGTGCGCCTGGCGTGTCCGTGTTCATTCATGCGTAGACCATTTTTACTGGCTCCTTCTGTCATTCCCGCGCACGCGGGAATCCAGGGTCGTTCTCTTTGCCAACCGAAGAAAAAGCAAAAACCCTGGATCCCCGTAGATTGCCTGGATCCCCGATCAAGCCGGGGACAAGCGTCGGGGATGACAGTGGGGCAGGTCGGGTTCGCGTAGCGTAACCCGACGGTAAATTCAGTAACGTCATAGGGCAAAGACCTCGCGACCACGCTTTTTGAGTTTCGCCCATTCTCGTGGGAAAATTGCTTTCGTCCGGCGCCGGCGAGCCCGCAGTCTCTCGACGATCTGTCCGATGGCGAATGCGGTTTTCACACCGCGGGTCGTGTGGAGCAATTGCCGGAGTCGTTCCTCCATGACGACGGCGTCCTGGTGGTCACCCAGGATGTCCTGGTTTCTTTTGGTTTGGCGGACGAACCGGATGGCGGATTTCCCCATGGTTTCGAGAGCGAGTTCGGCGGCATATCGCGTCCGTTTGGTCTGAATTCTCAGTTGATGCAGTTCGTGGTCCGAGGGGTCGGCAGCCCCATTCTTGCCGGCTTTGATCAATTCTTTGAATTCCTGCGCAGCCAGGTGCATCAGGGAGTTTTCTGGCGCGTCGCGCAAAGCCGGAGTTTGGGCGGCCCGTTCGAGGCGACCTAAAAGATCAAGATAGCGATCGCTACGAAGGGCGTCGAGTAGCTCACGGCGGGCTTGGGACCGATGGGTTTCAAAGGTGGCCAGCAAGCGTTCGAAAATTTTCCGTTCGGCCGTGGGAAGGACGCGGGCTTCGGTGTACAGCCGGTACAGCAGGACGTCCTGGTCCCGAACGGTTCCAAGCATAGCCCCCAGCCATCTGAGTTCCTCTTGCAGGGACGCATACCATTGCGGCTCCAGTAAGACTCTCGACGCCCGCAGGAGTGCTCGAAACCTTCTGATCCTGACGCGCATCTGGTGGAGTTCTTCCGGGTCTTGGCCGAATCGCGTTCCGGGGTCGTGGAGCAGGATATCCCGGAGTTGTTTTTGCAGGATGGTCTTGAGGCGTTCCGAGAAGGGCGCTGATTCGGGAAGACAGCGATCCGACACATTCAGGTTCAAGGCTTGAAAGATTTTCGGGCGGGAATCTCCATCGTACGCTCCTGCTTCACGAAGGGCCTTCACGATCGCGGTAAGTTCCTTTTCCTTGCCTGAGCGCAGTTCCACCTCGATCTCGCTCAGATGCCCGACCACTCGACGGGCGTTGAGAACCCTGACGCGGTCGATGACCACGTCGGCGACGGGTTTGTCATGCGGTTGAACCCTGATGCCGGCACGACGCGTCTGAAGTTTCGCAATGGCCGTCAACGGTTCACGTCGTAACAGGCCAAACAGGAGATCTTCCAACGGCGCCGGCGGGGTCGAGCGACCGGACGCCATCTCCATTTCCAAGCGGGCGGTCTGTCTCGGGAGTTTCAATTGCCACAAGACGCGTTTCTGTTCAGTCTTGCGACGGAGCGTCACCCCCAGCCGTGCCAGTCTGAAATCAACGGTATCGAAGTAGGTGGAGGTAAACAGGCGAAGCGGAAGCGCCTCACCGGGAAAATAGGGCAGGCGAAACGGGAGGCCCGTCTTGAGCGTGACTTCCCGCTCCAGCGTTTGGCGTAGAACGCAGTCCATATCGTGAAACATTTAGCGAGGGTGTAAATAAACAGATTAGCATGATGGTCGATGGAAGACAAAGAGAAAGTACGGGCAGGGACTTACTCGGGAACGTGAAGTTCCTTGAGGAGTCGTTGCGCTTCAGGCCGAAATCGTCTTTTCCAGGTATATGGATAATGAGACATTTTTGACGGATTGGCGGGTGAGGCGCAAAATAGAACCCTCTCCCCAGCCGTCCCGCGTCTTCACGGACGAAGGAAAAAGCAAAGACCCTGGATCCCCGATCAAGCCGGGGATGACAGAAGGAGAAAGTCGGGCAGGTCGGGTTAGCCCTTCGACTACGCTCAGGACAGGCGAAGCGTAACCCGACAGTCGGCCGGTTCATAATGAGGAACGAGAGCCTTTCATGGATGCCACTAAACTAGAATACCTGCTGGCCCTTGCAGTCCGTGCGGCACAAACGCCGGCCGGGCTGCTTCTCGACTATTTTTCAGATCTTGCACTCAGCGTTGAACACAAAGGCGATGGCTCTCCGGTGAGCATTGCGGACCGCGAGGCGGAAACCGCGATCCGGAACGTGTTACAGGACGATCCGGTTGCCGCGGGCTTTGACGTGCTGGGAGAAGAGTTTGGAGAGAAAGGGAGCAAGACTCGCTATCGCTGGTTGATTGATCCCATCGACGGCACGCGTTCCTTCGTGAACCGGATCTCCTTGTTCGGAACAATCGTGGCGTTGGAGGATAGGGAAGCCGCCAAGGTACTCATCGGGGTGATCCATTTGCCCATGCTGAACCTGACGTACAGTGCGGCTCAAGGGTTGGGGTGTGTCTGTAACGGGACGGCCGTGTCGGTTTCCCGGGAAGCGGAACTCGAGACCAGCATCATTGCCACGGGAGATATTGCCCAATTCGCGAGTGCGGGCTGCGAAGAAATGTTCAGGCAACTGGCCGGCGTGTGTCCGTATCTTCGGGGCTATACCGATTGTTTCGGCCATACGCTGGTGATCAAGGGATCAGTCGGCGCCATGGTCGATCCGGCACTCAATCCATGGGACGCCATGGCCACTCAAGTCCTGGTTGAAGAGGCAGGCGGGACGGTCGTCACTCGTCCGTCTCGTGTAGAGAATAAAATCGATGCCCTGTTCGGAGCGCCCAAACTGGTCGAACGATTGGTGTCATTACTGCACTTCTAGCGCATGTTGAAAAGCCTTGTTCCCTCTCCCCTGGCGGGAGTGGGCTGGGGTGCGGGGGAGGGCAGTCGGGATATGAGGGAGCGAAATGAAGTGTAACGGAAGGTGACGCGATGTCGAAGATCGCCGTGATAGACATTGGGACCAATTCGATCCACATGGTGTTGGCGGAAGCCGAGCCGGATGGCTCGTATAAGATTCTTGACCGGTTCAAGGACATGACCCGTCTGGGCGATGGGACGTTTCGCCATCGACGTTTGTCGGCCGAGTCACGGGAGCGAGGGGTTGAAGTCCTGAAACACCTGACGACCCTGGCACGGAACAAAGGATTTGATCGCATCCTGATGGCGGCGACCAGCGCGGTTCGTGAAGCGCGCAACAGCGGCCAATTTATCGAAGAGGTGTCCAAAAACACGGGCGTGCGGGTCAAAGTCGTGACGGGGCAGGAGGAAGCGCGCCTCATTTATTTTGGTGTTCGCCAAAGCATGGATTTAACCGATCGTCCAACGCTCCTGGTCGACGTGGGCGGGGGATCGGTCGAACTCATCGTGGGGAATCGGGAACGCCTGTTGCACGCCGTCAGTCTCAAGCTCGGGGCCATTCGCCTGAAAGATCTGTTTTTGACCAAGGCGCCGCCCGCGAAAGCCAAACTGCGTGCCATGCACGAAGTCATCGAGAAGGAAATTCGCGCAGCCTTGGAGAGATTTCGTCAACCGGAGTTTGATCGAATCGTGATCTCTTCCGGCATGGCCGCGAACCTGGCGGAAATCATCTATTTGGAACGGACCGGCAGTCCCATCCCCCAGATCAATCTCTCGACCATTACCCTGAAAGAAATTCGTGCCGTGGAGCAACGGCTCGCGACCAGCGACGTGGACACGCGGCTCGGCATCCCGGGTTTGGACCCGCGTCGGGTGGATACGCTGCTGGCGGCGACGTCGGTGATTCGCCAGTGTCTCGAGGCCATCGGGCATAAGGAAGTCACGATCAGCGACAGAGCCATGCGTGAAGGGTTGGTCTACGATTTTATCCAAAAGAACCAGGAAGGCTTACTGATCGAACAGGAAATTCCGAATATTCGCTTGCGGAACGTCGTGGCCTTGGCCAGACGCTGTCATTACCCCGAGACGCATTCGCATCACGTGGCGACGTTGGCCACGTCGCTGTTCGACCAAACGCACCCCCTCCATGGCATGGATGATCAGGAGCGCGAATGGCTGGAATATGCCGCGTTGCTCCATGACGTGGGATACGCCATCAACCCGCGCCAACACCATAAGCACAGCTATTATCTCATTACGAACAGCGACCTGGCCGGATTTACGGTCGAAGAAATCGAGATGATCGCCAACGTCGCCCGCTATCATCGCCGGGCGTTACCCGGAATAGAGCATCTGCCGTATCAAGTCCTTTCTCCCGCCAGGCGAAGGGTCCTGGAGACGCTCAGTGCGATGTTGCGCATTGCGGATGGGTTGGATCGCAGTCACTTTTCCATTATCCAGGACATTCACGTCACGCTTGGGAAAAAAGTGAATGTCGAGTTGAAGGCAATGGCCGACTCGGAGTTGGAAATCTGGACCGCGCAATCACGAGTGGACCTGTTTCAGAAAGTCTTCGGACGAGAAGTCACCTTCACCGTTCAGGTGGAACCGCGGTTTTCGACAAACGCCGCCGAATGAAGTAGGTCGGGTTAGCCCTTCGACTACGCTCAGGACAGGCGGAGCGTACCCCGACATTGCCGACGTGACGGTTAACTTTTGGCCAGTTTCCTGAGTTGAGCCGGTTCCAGCCACCATAGTAACACGCCGTTTCCGTGTCGGGGCTTTCCGTGGAACCGGATACAGCACGCGCCGGCTTTTTTGAACGACAAGCCTGAAGCGGGTTGGCCCAACAATATGGCTCCGGCGGTATGACCCAAAAGCGGTTCATGGCCGACGCAGAGCACGCAGTCATCCTCGGAAAACGCGATCAGTACGTCGAAAACATCTTCCGGAGATGCGTCCGGCCGCAGTTCGGCGCACGGTTGGGTTTTCCCGGGAAACTGCAGTGTTTCTTTGACAATATCCGCGGTTTGTCGGGTCCGGAGGTAGGGGCTGCAGAGGAGGTGAGTGGGGGTGACGCCGAGCCGAATAAGGCCTTGCACGGCTTTTCGCGTTTTCTCGACGCCCTCCTCGGTCAAGGGACGCGAGTGATCTTCCTTTTGCCAATCTCGCCAATCAGCGGCAATGCCATGTCGGAATAAAATACAATCCATGGTCGGGGCCTCGGGGAAAAAAGTGTAACACGATTCCCCCCGTCCGTCATCTTAGCAGTTTCTCCCTCTGTCATTCCCGCAGGTAGTTAGCGGGAATCCAGTGTCGTTGTTTTTACAAACGAAGGAAAAGCAAAAACCCTGGAGCCCCGATCAGGTCGGGGATGACAGGAGGGGGAGTCAAGGATTGTAAATGTTCCGTCATTCGTTGACACGTTCCGTTTTTTCTTTCCCTCGCCTTTGAACGACAACCCCCCCTTCGACAGGCTCCCTTCGACTTCGCGCGGCTACGCTCAGGACAGGCTCAATCCCCCTTCTCAGGGGGACGGCAGAACTCCGCTCCCCCCTGATAAGGGGGGCAGGGGGGTTCAGTAGGGGCGGACCTGCGTGTCCGCCCTCCCTTCTTTGCCCCGGTCGCGAAAAAACGGCCCCAATTCTTGCCGAACGAATACTTCAACTCGGCCACGGATTTCATCGCTCCGAACGGAAATCAAGTTTCGTTTCATGAGTTTTTCGATACGAAGCATAGGCCTCCTTCCTGCCGGTGGTAGAATATCCACGCAATGTAAAGGGAAGATTTCCGCGACGTTAGGGTCAAGTAAACAAATACCGAAATCGCCGGAATGCTCCGCGCAAACGGGGAACTTTGTCGTGACGTTATGCTAGGATGTGGCCCCGTGTATTAGCATTGATGCATTTTTGGCCATAGTTTGGACTGTGCTTCATGCCACAGTTTTTTCCCCTCCTTTGTAAGGAGGGGTAAGGGGAGGTAGAGATGACGCCTTCCATCAGTCCCGAAAGAAAGCGTTTCATGAAGAAAGGAGTGGAAAGAAGGATGAACGTCTTGGCAGGACTCGGATTGAGTATGGTGTGGCTGCTCGCCGCTTGCGGCGGCCCCCCCCACGTTGTGACCCAGAAAGTCTATGCGGACCCCAATCGGGAGGTCGGGCTTCAAATTGTTTCCGAGAACAGCCGGGGGGATGGGTTTTCCCATCCGGCGTTTCTCAAGAACAGCGACATAGCCAACGTGCTGAAAGGGTTGTACGTCGAACGCCGAAGCTCCGCCGTCTCTTTGCCGTTGTTGGGTGGGGGCCAATCGGAGCGTTACCCTGTCTTCAATCAAAACGAAATCGCATTTTTTGCGCCCCTGCTGGCCCAGGGGTTCGGCTTGGCGCAGCCGAACGAAGTCGTCACCTTTTATGAGCGCGGGGAGATTTCCAACCTGCACGAACTGACGACTTCCGGAGGGCTGTTCATTCAGGGCAACGTGCTGTACGTGATCCTCAGCAATCATGCGGCCCAGACCGAAATTTGGCAGGATGTCGAAGAATACCACTCACCCGTCAGACTCCAGCCCCTCAAACAGCTTGAGCCGCAACCCGGCCAGCTGGTGTTTGATCCCCCTCAATTCATGGCCCCACCGCAAAAAGAAACCTTCGGCACCATCGTCACGGGAAAGCCGTGGCAAGCCGGGGTCCGGTTTAAGGAATTACGGTAACACATGGAGCGATACTGGCACGCTCGGTCATTGCAGTAGCTCCTTTTTCAATTGTCCCGGCCCTGATTCACCTGAAAAAACAACGCGGGATTTATGTCAAATCGTTGACTCAATGCTTCGATGTGATTGCGCGTCAGACGGCGATCTCCGCGTAATATTCTGGACACTAGTGACTTGCTGCCAATCTCCGGCAGGTCGGCAACCCCCAGGTGATGTTGCTCCATGATGACTTTCAGCGTCGCTATGCCGTTATCGAGATTTTTAATGCGGTCATTGAACGCATTGAATTCAGGAGACGTATTTTCCCACCGCGCGATTGAAACAGAAAGCACGTCAATCAATGCTTTTTGGTTATCGTAATCTTCGATCAATTCGTCCATGAGGGTCATGGCCCGTTCATAGTCGCGTTTGTTCCTGATCTGACTGATAAAAGACGCCTCCCTGAAAAGCACAGAGGCCTTTTTTTTAATGGCCGTAAATCCCATATCAATAGATCTCCTTTATAATTTTATCCTTTTTATTGTATGTGTGAATATGGGACTGATCAACGATTCAACTTTATTTTCCCGTGATTATTTTTCCCTCCTTTCGTATTGTCCGGAAAGCCTGTCATATTCAGCATGGTTCACAATGTGCTTGACGTACACGCGGTTGTCTTTGAACTCGATAAAGGCAATCAGCCGCAGGTTGTTCCCGCCTATATCAATGACCCACCATTTGTCCTCATGTGTAAAGTTGTCCAGTGAGGGAAACACTTTTCTCAGGTCATCCGGGCGCTTAAAGGTGCCGTTACGTAAAACCTTATACGTTCGGTCAATAGCCGCCGCGTCATTCGGATACCTTGCTGCAGCATTGCAAAAAGGTTTTCTGGATATAACGTGCAATGTTTTCCCCTTGCCAAAAGTTTCCTTTTTGGAAACTATGGGGGAGAAGTCGTCATTTTGTCAAGATGGGACAGAGATGTTCCTGAGTGAAGCGAAGTGACGTTTACTCCCGGTTTACCCGTCGACGGGAATCGGTCCATCGCCACACAGGAGAGGGGATAAGGGGGAAGGAAGCTCCCTGGAACGTCAGCATCCAGGGAGCTTCTCTACAGGAGGAGTCAACGCTCCTCTCAGGAAAAGAGATCGATCAGAAGGACACGTCCCACTGGAGACGGACACGCTGTTCAGCGTAGGCTGGCAAGTTAGGGGTTGGGTTCTCCAGCGTCAGGTGCGAGGCGTCGAGCGTCAGCTTGTTGCGATGCCCGGCAAAGAACCAATTGAGGCCCGTGGTAAATTCCTGGCGCCTGTCTCCGGGAGCGTCGGTGTTCGGATCGACGTGTGAATACCGGAAGGCGATCTCCAATGGCTTGGGAACGGCCGAAATGAGACCGTGCGGGAAATAGCCGGCTTGCAAATAGCCTCCCAACATATTTGTCACCCCTCCATTTATTGGGGCTATGCCCTCGTCAGCATTGCCGGAATCCTTAATTCTCTTCCAATGCGTTTCATGTTGCCAGGCAAAACCGCGGTACTTAAAGGCCGACCCGAACTGCATCCCGCTGGTTTGGAACCGGCCATCTTGAACGGCATCGCTCGCAGGACTGGTAAAGCCACTCAAGTTTCCGCACCCGCCAGACGACCATCGCGTACATTTACCCTTGTTCGTATAGGCGCCGAACGAGACACTTGCCGTGGGTTTCTTGTGGAATTTGACGTCGCTTTGTCGCCATTTGAGCTCCCGGCCGAACACGTTCCATTGGAGGCGCCCCACGTACATCATATTATCGTCGTCATTTTTGGCCATGCCCCGACCGCCGCCGGAAAAAATTCCGAGGTAATAGTTCGCATCGAGGATCGTCCCGGGATTCACGCGGCCGTACAACATCGCGCCGATTTGCCGATCAATGGTAAAGATACGATTCATGATGGACCGTTCCACCATGGTCTGTTTCCCTGAGGAGTCGACCCGCTCCCGGTTGTAATTGATTTTCCATTGACCGATCCGCAACTTGGCCCATTGATATTTCTCCAACATGATGCGCCAATCGATCATTCTGGCGGAAGCGGCTTCCGAGTCATCATCGAAGTCACGGCCGGGCTGCCAATCCACCTCAAGATAGTATTTGAGCCAGGGTCGATATCCGTGTCCTCCGACCTTCAGCCGTATCCGACGAAGCTCGAATGTACTTTCTTCGTTATCTTCAAAAGCCTTCTTGTCGCGTGGGTCTGACCGTTCGGGAAAGGTGTACCGGCCTTGAGTCCGCCATTGGATCTTGGTTTTGAATACCCCGTCCGTAGTGGCCAGAGTAAAACCCTTTTTCCCGTAGCCGACGTGGACCCCGGCTTTCTTCTTGGCTTGCTCAGCAGCTTTTACGGTTTGCTGCTTCTCTTTCACGACATCGACTTTGACCTCAGGTTTCTTCTTGGCTTGATCCGCGGCTTTTGCGGCTTCCCGCTTCTTTTCTTCGGCTTTGATCTGAGTCACCTCATCCTTTGTGATGATGCCTTTTTCCAGCAAGATTTCCAGGAGTAAGTCCCCGTCCATTGCCGTCGCCGGCGACGGCATGAAGGCCATCATGACAAACAGTGCCACAATTCCAAAGATCCCTCGCTGAATGCTCATAAGGCAATCTCTTCTCGAATGAATGGTAAATGGCATGGAAGTCTTGATTTGCGCCTGATACAAATTCATACGCGAAAAGGTTTAGAAGATTGTCGTTACGGTGGCGTTACGGCGGAATCAACGGGCCGTAAATTATCGGAGGATGCACAAGCAATGGGGTGGGGAAGAGGGGAACTGGATCACCGAAGGGAAGGGCAGGTGTGCGCCGGTTACGCAGACCGGTACTGAATTAACCGGCTTCTTTCAAAGGCGGCAAAACCACCAACTCCGAATCGCGTGCGATGCGGAGAAAATCTCGATCGGCAGTCAACAAGGGGAAGCCCTGTTCAATGCAGATTGCGGCAATCAGGCAATTGACGGGACCGGCCTGGACTCCTTTTTCCCGACACGCGGTTCTTAGACGGGCTGCCTCGATATGGGTCGCGCGGTTGGGGACGAGGAGTGGGAAAGGCTCCAGACTTCGTGTGAGGCGTTGGAACTGGCTCCGGGAACGAAGGCCATCCAGCAGTTCTTGGAGAATATTGCCGATCAGGAATAGACCGTCTTCGGCCATCAGGTGGCGGCGAAAGGCCTGGACGAATGGATTGTCGACTTTCACCTGCGGTCGCCGCAGGATTAGGGACCACACCGACGTGTCAACGACGAGATTCACGGCCGTGCCGATCAGCTTTGTAATCCCAATCCTCGCGAAATTCAAACGTCCCGCACACGCGCAGGATTTTGCGTTGCTGCCGTCGTTGGATGAACTCTTCCAACGCTTTGGTCACGGTTTCCTTTTTCGTGCGGAGCTTTCCTGCTTGAACCGCTTTCTGTAACAACCGATCATCAATGGCTAAATTAGTCGCCATGAGGAACCTCCATGTGTAGCGTCTACACATACAATAGGCAGGCCGGACTTTCTTGTCAATGTGCCGTGTTCGTTCAGGGTCGGTCGGGTGAGCGTCGCGTAACCCGACAGCTCGCACCAAATGCCGGAAAGGAGGCACAACGCGTCCACTTTGTCAGTCTGAACGAAAGGAACGCATCGCTCAGTTGTCGGTGTTGAACGGGCCGGTCGTCAATGGTTGGGTGGGTCGGAAGGGTCGGGCCCGGAATCATCGAAACGGCGTTTGTAGATCAACTTTCGGCCGAGCAGGATAAGTCCGAACGCGATCCCCAAGGATATCGGCACGAACAGGCCGGAGAACAGATCGTGGTTTTCAATCCAGCCCAGTGTTTCCAGGGCCTTGAACACGTAACTGCCGAGACCACTCAGGTAATACGAAATGACGATCACCGATAACCCCTCGACCGTATGCTGCAGGATCGCCTGGCGGCGGGTCGTCTTATCCATGTTGCGCAGGAGCTTCAAGTTCTGGTTTTCCAGCGCGAGGTTCTGGTCTTGCAGTTGGAGTTCGACCTTTGTGCGGATCACGGCAATGGATCCTTGAAAATCATTCACCAGTGCATTGATTCGCCTGATGAATTGCTGGTACCCATCGGTGACCCCGATGGTTTTCCCGTCCACGTATTCGGAGATTCGCCGGCAGTCCGCAAGGGCTTGTTCGTGCAGCAACGCCAGGTTGGCTCGAATGATGCGTTCGTAGGGCACGGACGCGGACAGTTTGTACCGCATGGATTCGGCCATGCGACTGACGTTCATGAAATCCTGCGTCATCACGGTGAGCCAGTGCTGGAGTTTTTGGGGGATGGCGGTCTCGATCTCCTCGGTGATGACGCCGCGTTGAGACAGATGACGTCGTTCGTACTGATGGACTTCATCCACGGATTGGGTGAAGCTGTGAAACGGGAAGAGAATCAGGTGTGTATAGTTTTCAATGGCCACGAGTGTATCGATGGTGCGGGCCACGTGCGTGAGCAACACGTCAAACGACGGTGAGAGGATGAGATAGCGTTCGCGTTTATACTCATCCGGGGTAAAGGTGGTCATCACGGAAATATCCTCCCCGAAGATCCGGCTTCCATAGAGCTGGGGACCGGGCATCATGTTTTTGACTTCTTCGATGCCCAGCGTCGTGTGCGGCAGCACCAGAATATCCAACGCATTGACCTGAATGCCTAACGGTGACAACGGCATGGCATAGTCGGGAAACTTGAGCGGCCCGAATTCGAGCGGTTTCCATTTGTCGTCCGGTATGTGCCAGACCTGGTAACTGTAGTATTCGGTGTGGGCTTCCCACGTGACGAGCAGGCGGTCCCCATTGGGGGCAATTTTGGCGCCATGGCCGAACTTTTCGTGAATGACGGTATGTTCTTCAGGTATGTCCATGCCCTGCAAAAGATGTTGAAACTCTTGCCGGCTTTGGGGGCGATCAACCGGCGGGTTTGCCATATGATGGGCGACGTGGTGAATGTGTGCCGGCACGTCGAACCATTCTTCCAAATATTTCTTGGAAGGTTCATGCAGGTGCCGAAGAAACCTTTGGTTGGAAACTGGAAGTTTTTGACTCATGGTGTTCACTGAGGGTGATTATTGCCGATCGTGCCTGCTCCCATGTTCTACCCCATCCCTTGCGAGGGATCAAGGGGAACACGCCTCCTGCTACTCAACCCCCTCTCCCCAATATGGGAGAGGGCTGGGGTGAGGGGGGAGAAGCGAATGAGTGAATACGGTCAAAGAGGCCATGGGTGGCTGAAGAACGTTGACGCACGGTATCGGTCTGATTAGAGTGCGGTTTTTCCCATTGGGTTGCTTTTACGGTCCTTAAAGAAAGAGCGCCAACCATGAGTGACGTGTGGACATCTCCAGCGGTGTTTGAAACGAACCTCGCCGGTCTTGGCCGGAAGCGGCAGGGCAAGGTGCGGGATATGTACGACCTCGGTGACAGCTTGTTGTTGATCGCGAGCGACCGGATTTCGGCCTTTGACGTGGTTCTGCCGGAAGGGATTCCCGGCAAAGGTTACGTGCTCACGCAATTGTCGAAGTTCTGGTTTGATCGCCTGTGGCAGGACGGCGGCCTGGTGCCGCATCACCTGCGCACCATGAACCCCGAGGAATTCCCCGAGTCGTGCCGGCCTCACGTGGATCTTCTGGCGGGCCGCAGTATGCTCGTGGAGAAAGCCGACCCGTTGCCCGTGGAATGTATCGTGCGCGGCTACCTGTCCGGGTCGGCGTGGAAGGAGTACCGGACGCAGGGGACCGTTTGTACGCAGCCGCTCCCCGCGGGGTTGCGGGAATCCGATAAATTCCCGGAGCCGTTATTCACCCCCTCGACCAAGGCCACCGAAGGGCATGACGAAAATATTTCCTATGACACCATGAAAGACCTCATCGGCGAAGAGTTGGTGGAACAGGTCAAGACGGTCAGCATCACGCTGTATCAGCGCGCGGCGGCCTTGGCCGAGGAACGCGACATTCTCATCGCGGATACGAAATTTGAATTCGGGTTGCACCGGGACACGAAGCAGCTTCTGGTCATCGATGAACTGCTCACGCCGGACTCTTCACGGTTTTGGCCCAAGCCGCACTATGAGCCCGGGAAATCACAACCCAGTTTCGACAAGCAATTCGTCCGGGACTATCTGGACTCCGTCGGCTGGGATCACAACCCGCCTCCGCCTCATTTGCCCGATGCGGTGGTCACGCAGACGAGTGCGAAGTATCGTGAAGCCCTCGAACGCTTTCTTAGCCCCTGATGTCAACCCTCTCTCCCCTGGCGGGAGAGGGCTTGGGTGAGGGGGAGTTGCGTTGTCGGGTTACGCTTCGCTAATCCGACCTACCCCGACCTACTACCTGAACTACGGCCTTGTTTGTCACCCCGTTGAATAAACTCGACAATTCGATTTTCCGCCCAATGCGCGTCTTCGCTTGCCCGTGATTGTTGGAGAAAGCCACAGTGCCCGCCCTTCGCGGAGGTGATGAGTTGAATGCAGGGATTAGCATGGATCCGTGGAACATCGAACGAGGCAAAAGGAACAAAGGGGTCGTCTTGGGCCGTGATGAGCAAGGTGGGGACGCGAATGTCTTCAAGCACGTGGCGGGACCCTGATCGTTCATAATAGTCGGCCGCATTGCGGTATCCGCCATCGGGAGCCGTGTAGGCATCATCGAATTGAGACAGGGTCCGGACGTTTTGCAAAAGAGACAGGTCCCATTGTCCCGGGAAGCACGTCGCTTTGCGTTCGAGTCGCGCCTTGAGCTTTCGCACAAAGTGTTGCTGGTAGATCCAATTACGCCGTTGCTCTAACGCCGCCACGCACGCCGCTGGATGGACGTTGGGACAGACGGTGGCCACACCTCGCAGACCGGGACAGGTCTCCCCGGCCTCGCCTGCCATTTTCAACACCAGGTTCCCACCCATCGAATACCCCACGACCCAGAGGGCTTGGATGCCGTCCTTTCCGACCAACTCGTCCACCACGGCCCGAATGTCCCGGCTCAATCCCGCGTTGTACAGAGTGAGGGTGAGGTGTTCGGTCTCCGCGCAGTTTCGTTGATTCAAGCGGATGACGTGAAATCCGGCGTGCCAGGCCTTGTGGGCGATGCCTCGCATGTATTGCGAGTCATGGCACCCCTCCAACCCGTGCACCAGGACGAGCGCGGGGGCCTGGCGGTCCGGTTGCCAACTGCACACGCCTTTGATCTGCGATTGAGGATCGACCTGGAACAGGCGGTCCTCCATCGGGACGTTGGCGAGAAGATGGGGCCGGCGTCGAAACTTGGCCACCAGGGTTTGGACGTGCGGATTCGTTAACCAAGGATGGGGAGCAAACGGTAACAAGCTCTGATTCGGTCGCATAGAAAATCGGTTTCCCGGTCATCAGCCTACCAAAAATACGCGGTACAATGCTTCCCCGGTTGGTGGGACCCACTGGCTTGTGCTAGAAATAAACGGGCGTCGGTTCGACTCCAACCGGAAGGGAAAGTGCGTGGCTGCACATAAAAAACCGGGTCAGTGGAATAAAGAGACCATCATCATCGTCGGGCTCATGTGCGTGGTGTTCCTTTGGACGCTCAACCGCGTCGAGCTGGAGAACAAGCCCCAGGAAGAAACAGCAGATAAGATTGAAAAAACCCAGGATGAGGCCAAGCAGGTGGTGGAGAAAGCCCTGGTGCCTCTGGCCACGGGAAAAGAGCCCATCGACAAAATTTTTGTCCAGTCCGGGTGTGCCGCCTGTCACATGATTCCGGGCATTCGCGTCGCAAAAGACCGGGAAGGCCCGAAGCTGGAATTGGGCACGAACGCCCGCCGGCGCCTGGCCGATCCGAACTATCACGGGAACGCGAAAACTGAGTGGGAATACGTGCAGGAATCCATTCTGAATCCGGGCGCCTATATTGTCCAGGGGTATCCCGACCGCGTCATGCCGCGGTGGTACGGCCAAAAACTCACCGCCGGCGCCCTGGACAAGATCATCACCTATCTCCTGAAGATCGAAGAAGTGCCGTAGCGCGGCGCCCTTGACCGTTTACCCTCCCGCCTTGTGCACGATGAAGGGGGCGTCGTCGTTGCGGACCCACAGGCACAGCGTCCGCAGCAGTCCGTCGTCAATGTCGTAGACCCAGCCGTGAATGTCCGGGCCCGTGCCGGCCGCCCAGGCGTCGCGCACTATGGTTGTGTTGGCTACGTTGCACATCTGCTCGATCACGTTCAGTTCGCACAGTCGTCGTTCACGCGCCTCGCCTTCCAAGGCATCGAGCTCGGCGCGGTGAAGCCGCTGAACAGTGCGGATGTGGTTGAGCCAGTTGTCGATCAGCCCGTGCTCCGGTTCGGCCAGGGATTCGCGGACCCCGCCACACCCGTAGTGGCCGCAGAGGATGACGTGCCGAACCGTCAGCACCTCCACCGCATACTGCAGGACCGAGAGGCAGCTCAGATCGGAATGGACGACCACGTTGGCGATGTTGCGGTGCACGAACACTTTGCCGGGCGGCAGGTCGATGATCTGGTTGGCCGGTACCCGGCTGTCGGCGCAGCCGATCCAGAGGAGCTCCGGTTTCTGCTGTTTGGCGAGGTGCTTAAAGTAGTCCGGATCGGTCTCCTTCAGGTGCTTCGCCCACTCCCGGTTTTTCGCGAACAGAATTCCGATCTGCGGTAGCGGCTCGTCCATCGGCGGTTCGTCCAGTTGCCCTATGGCTGCGGGCTCCGGTCTTCGCAACGCCGTATGGGGCTGTTCACCCTGTTTTCGCGCTTTGCCTGATCCGGGTCTGGGCATACATCACACGCCGGGGATGATAAGGCCGCCTGCGGTCTGTCGACACGTCAGGCCGGCACTGCGCCGCACCTCCGATGCTGAATCACTGGAATCTTTTCTTTAAGTACTTTACTTTTCAGGAGACCGCTTGTGCAACAGTTTGCACCAGACTGCACCTCGACCCGGATGCACACCCATGCCCACGGTCACGCTCGCCGAGGCCCACGTCCGGGCGCTCAGGCCCTGCAAGACCGTCCGCGATCTCCGCGACGATCCGTTCAGCCACAGTAGGTCGGGTTAGCGCAGCGTAACCCGACAGTGACCTCAGCGGCCGACAGCCACGCCTTCCCGCCTCGGATCGGCGCCGCCCAGGAGCGTGCCGTCCGGCAGGATGCGAATGATATGCAGCCCGGAGGTCATCTCCGCCTCCTCGATCTTGTGTCCCAGGGCCTTGAGGCCATCTGTGATGGAGGCGGGCATGCCGGGCTCAAGCGCGACTGTTCCGCGATTGCGCTGCGAGACGTGCGGCAGCGCCGCAGCGGTGGCCGGGTCCGCCTCAAAGGTCAGCATGGCGACAAGACTCTGCGCGACGTATTCCGGAATGCGCCCACCGCCCGGTGAACCGGTCAATACGATCGGCTTGCTATCCAGATAGGCGATGGTCGGCGCCATGGATGAACGGGGGCGCTTGCCCGGTGCTGGTGCATTGGCAATGGGTACGCCGTCGGCGTCCGTTGCGCGGAATGAGAAATCGGTCAACTGGTTGTTGAGCAGGAATCCTCCAGCCATGCGGCCCGATCCGAAGGCAATCTCGATCGATGCGGTCAGACTGATCGCGAGCCCGTCCTTGTCGACAACCGAGAGGTGGGTCGTGCCGGGCAGATCCTCCCGCATGTCCGGTGCGTGGAGTTCTTCCGCTTGCCCTGGCGGATCACCGGCCGCGGCTTCGTCCTTCGCGGCTTCGAACGGATTGATCAACCGCGCGCGGGCGTCCATGTACGTGGGATCGAGCAAACCTTCGACGGGCACCTTCACGAAATCGCCGTCCGCGAGGTAGCGGGCACGATCAGCGTAGGCCAGCCGCGAGGCGCTGGCGAAGAGGTGCCAGAGCCGTGGCCCGTCCAACTTGAAGTCATCCAGCTTGAACCGGTCGAGAAGCATGAGGATCTGGCCGGTCGTGGTGGCTCCCGAGGACGGCGGCCCCATGCCGCAGACGCGATAGCGGCGGTAGCGATGACAGACAGCAGGACGTTCAATGACCCGGTAGGCGGCGAGATCGTGCAGGCTGAGCGAACCTGGGCGCGGGCTGCGGCGTGCCGCCGCGACGATTTGTTCAGCCAGAGGGCCGGTGTAAAGAGCGTTGCCGCCATGCGCGGCAATGAGGTCGAACGTCTCGGCGAGTCGTGGCTGTTTCAGGATCGTGCCCTTCGCCACCGGCTCGCCGCCGGGAAGGAAGATTGCCGCGGCGTCCGTTCCGTTCAAGCGCGCGGCGTATCGGGCCAATACATTCGCCAGGCGCGGGCTTACCTCGAACCCGTCGCGCGCCAACAGGATCGCGGGCTGGAACAGCTCGCCCCACGGGAGTTTGCCGTTGCGCGCATGGAGCGCCTCCAGCAGGCGCACAAGACCCGGCACGCCGATGGAACGCCCCGATGCCACAGCAGCGCGAAAGGGCAGGGGTTCGCCGTTCTCCATGAACATGCCGGGTGTGGCGCCCGCAGGTGCGGTCTCGCGCGCGTCCCACGTGGTGAGCCCCTTCGGGCCATGGACGAGCGCAAAGGCCCCGCCTCCAATGCCACTGGACTGCGGTTCGACCACGTTGAGGACCAAAAGCGCGGCAACCGCAGCATCCGCCGCCGATCCTTCTTCGGCCATGATCCGGTCCCCTGCCTGTGCCGCCAAGGGATTGGCCGCGACGATCGTGTTTTCTTGTGCTACTGTGAGCGGCTTTGGAGGGAAATCTGTTGCATTCTTCGATTCCTCCCTCGTCTGGGCGAAGACCGGCGTCAGAAGCAGAAAGGCTGCAAGGAAGAGAATCATGTCCCGGACTTTGAGGGGATCATCGGAGAGGAGATCATAAGAGTGCGACGAAATGGACCGGCAACTCGGGGATCGGCGGGAACTCCTCATCCAGTGGTCTTAGCGTTGCCAGTACCGCCAGCAGGGACTTTGGCGAGGCAGGTTCAATGATCAGTCGGTCGCCTTCCTTGCGCATGAGGACAACCTCACCGGGAAGTTTGAATTCGCGAGGAATCCGCACTGCCTGGTTCCGTCCGTTCTTGAATAGCTTGACGTATCGTTCAGGGATCACAACACCCTCCGTGGCCTATGCTTTAACACATGCCTAAGGGAAAAAGCCATCGACAAGCGCATTAAGACCTTCGATCTCTTTGTATATCGGCTTGCTTTGCCCTGACTTTGTCTTATGAAAGGCCTACTGAGTAAATTAACTCAAGAGCGTAATTGGCATTGAATACGGAGTTGATTCCCAATTGTTTGGCGCCTGCGCTGCCAGGGATGATTCGGATTATCAACGATGCTGAAAATCTGCTACTCTGAAGCCTTGTTTGAGGAAAGGAGACATGTCATGTCGGTAATGGAAATCGGGAAGGAATTGGTGGTCCTGTGTCAGCAAGGGAAAAATCTGGAAGCCATTGAAAAATGGTATCACCCTGACGTGGTGAGCGTGGAAGCCTGTGCCATGCCCGAAATGGAACAGATCCAACGAGGCATTGAAGCGATCAAGAAGAAGAACAAATGGTGGTTTGAGAATTATGAAGTCCGTAGCGGGGAACTCCGCGGCCCCTTTCCCCATGGCGACCGGTTCGCGCTCTGGTTCAAAACCGACGTCACCTGCAAACAGACCAAGCAGCGCATGACACTTGAACAAGTCGCCCTCTATACCGTCGAGAACGACAAGATTACGAAAGAAGAATTTTTTTACAGCATGGAAGGCTAGACGCGCATGTCCTCACTCCTCTCAAGAGTATTGAGAATCCACCGTATTGGGTTGCAAGGTATGGTCGCCTCGGCGCTGCTGGTGCTGCTCAGCGCTCAGGTCGTGGGGGCACAGACGTTTGAGGAAGCCTCGGCTGCGTATAATCGCGGCGACTATGCCGTTGCCTTCGAGTCGTTTCGCACTCTTGCCGAGCAGGGCGTTGCTGATGCTCAGGCCTTTCTCGGGTTCATGTACGCACAAGGCAGGGGTGTGCCGCAGGACGACGCCGAAGCCGTGCGCTGGCATCATCAAGCGGCTGAACAGGGCCACGTCTTGGCTCAGGCCAAACTTGGGGCCATGTACGCTATGGGGCGAGGAGTGCCGCAGAACTATGTTCAGGCGCACAAATGGTTCAATCTTGCGGCTTCTCGGCTTTCGAGTTCCGAGCAGGAATTCCGAGACAAGGCCGTGCAAGCTCGCAACGAGGTCGCATCGAAAATGACTCCGGCGCAGATTGCCGAAGCGCAACGGCTGATGCGCGAGTGGCAACCTGGACAGTGATAGGACATTAACAGGAAAAATAGAATGCTTTGTAATTTATGTAACAAGCCTGTCAAAGAGGTGATCGCTTCAAGAAAAAACCCAAGCAAAAAACCTCATGGCAAAATCCGTCCTTTTCATTGTCCCTGTCGTCGATGTCCCCACACTCAAAACAAAAATACGGTCGAGGACTATTGGAAGCCGCCATATTCAAATGCAGAAGAAGCGGCGAAAGCTGGTCGTCCACCTTGCCTAATCTGCTTTCGTTGAGAGTATTACAAGTAAACTTCTGCCGCCTAACCGCTAAATCACACGCAAGGTTTGTCCTGCCTCTTGCAAGCTCCTAACCACGTTCTCCAATTGCTCTTGCGTATGTTCCGAACTCACGGTGAGGCGTAGGCGGCTGCTGTGTTTGGGGACGGTCGGGGGGCGGATGGCGGGGACGTACACGCCGGCTTCGTACAGGGCTTGAGACATCTCCAACGCTCGTTCCGGCGACTTCACGATGATCGGCAGGATCGGGCTCTGCGAGTCGGCGAGTTGAAAGCCCATGCCCGTCAGGGATGCATGGAGATCGTTTCGGTTGGTCCGGAGGCGTTCCCGGCGAGCGGGTTCGCGTTGAATGATTCGAATGGCTGTGGACGATGCGCCGGCGATGGCTGGTGGCTGGGCGGTCGTGTAGATGAAGGCCTTTGAGGTATTGATCAGGTAGTCTTTTAAGGAAGCCGGTCCCGCGACGTAGCCTCCGCTGGTTCCGATCGCTTTGCTGAGTGTGCCCATCTGGATGAGGTCTTGTGGATTCAAGCCGAAGTGTTCGATTGTTCCTCGACCGTTTTCCCCCATGACCCCGGTGCCGTGGGCGTCGTCGATGACCAGCGTGGCCTCATGTTGCCGGCAGAGTGCCAGTAACTCCGGGAGTGGGGCGAGATCGCCGTCCATGCTGAAGACGCCTTCGGTGACGACCAGGGTGGGCCAGGCCTTTTCCCGTTTTTTGAGCAGGTTTTCCAGGTGCTCGACGTCGTTGTGGTGAAACACGCGTAGCTTGGCTTTGGCCAACCGGCAGGCTTCGATCAGGCTGGCGTGGCAGTAGCGGTCGGCGAGGATGAAGCCATCCCGGTCGATGAGTGCCGGGATAAGGCCCAAGTTCGTGGTGTAGCCCGTGCCGAAGGTCAGGGCAGCTTCGACTTGTTTGAATTGGGCCAGGTCCTGTTCCAGTTGGTGGTGGGGCGTCATGGTGCCGGAAATGAGACGCGCGGCGCCGGCTCCGACTCCCCATTGTTCAATCGCTTCGATGGCCGCCCGGTTGACTGCGGGATGATTGGCCAACCCGAGATAATTGTTCGAGGCCATGGATATGAATTGGCGGCCTTCGATGATGATGGTGGTATCTGAAGGCGACTCCACGATCCGTAGCTGCCGGCGCAGGTGCCGAGTTTCTAAATTTTTTATCTCTTGTTTAAAGTCGCGTGACATGAGGCCACATCCGGGTGCGTATGCTTGTCTGTGTTCGTTGTCGGGTCACGCTACGCTAACCCGACCTGCCTATTCCGACCACAAGACGGACAACCACAGGGGGTTGTCCCTACCAGGCGGTCATCATGGGTATTGTAGGGGACGGTCCCCGTGCCGTCCCTTGACTTGTGGATAACGCAGGTTTATCATCACTCGTTTAGGGGTACAACCCCTGGAAACCATTGGGTTTCTTGGACGCCAAGGAACGTGGGACGGCACCAAACATTTTAAACTGAACCGATTATGGTTCAAACAGGTGAGGGAGATCATGGCACAGCTTACAGGAGCCGAAATTTTTGTGGAAGCCTTGAAGCGAGAAGGTGTGAAAACGATTTTTGCTCTTCCCGGTGGGGTGGTCCTGAAAATTTTCGACGTCCTGCACCAACAAAAAGACATTGAAGTCATCTTAACCCGACATGAGCAAGCGGCAGGCCACATGGCGGAAGGCTACGCGAAAGCCACGGGGAAACCCGGAGTGGCCTTGATTACGTCGGGTCCCGGCATGACCAACGTGATCACCGCCTTGGCGGATGCCTATATGGATTCCGTGCCCATGGTGTGCTTTTCCGGTCAGGTCCCCACGCCGCTTATCGGGAACGATGCCTTTCAAGAAGCCGACAACATCGGGCTCAGCCGACCCTGCACGAAATATAATTTCTTGGTGAAGGACGTGAACGACCTGGCGCAGACCATTAAGGAAGCGTTCTACATCGCGTCCACCGGCAGACCCGGTCCCGTGCTGGTGGATATTCCCAAAGATATTTCCATGGACAAGACCGAATTTAAATATCCGGACTCCGTCTCGATTCGCGGCTACAATCCGACCTATGAAGGCAGCAAGTGGAAGATCAAGCAAGCCGCCGATGCCATCATGAAGGCTCGCCGGCCCATCTTGTACATTGGCGGGGGAGTTCAGTTGTCCGGCGCTTCCGCAGAGGTTCGCGAATTGGCCGAAATGACTCAGATCCCCGTGAATCAGACCTTGATGGCCTTGGGGGCATTTCCCGGTCAACATCCGTTATCCTTGGGGATGCTCGGCATGCATGGCACCTACGTGGCCAATATGGCTATCCATTATTCCGATCTTGTCATTGCGGTAGGCGCCCGGTTCGATGATCGCGTGACCGGGAAGGTGGCCGAGTTTTGTCCGAATGCCAAGATTATCCATATCGACATTGATCCGACGTCGATTCGCAAGAACATTCACGTGGACGTTCCCATCGTGGGTGATTGTAAATGCGTGCTCCAGGAATTGAACAACGTGTTGCGCGCGACGGTGAACGGTGACCAGAAAGAATTGCGCAAGCCGTGGTGGGATCAACTGAATGAGTGGAAGACCGCTCACCCCCTGAGCTACCAGCAGGATGCCGACAAGTTGATCAAACCGCAGTATCTGATCGATCGGATCTACCAACTGACGAAGGACCGCAACCCGATCGTGTCCACCGACGTGGGGCAACATCAGATGTGGGCGGCGCAATACTTTCATCTTGCCAATCCGAATACGTGGCTGACGTCCGGCGGGTTGGGGACGATGGGCTTTGGCTTCCCCGCGGCCTTGGGAGCACAGGCGGCCTTTCGAAATCGACTCGTGTTGTGCATTGCGGGTGATGGGAGCGTCCAGATGAACACCCAGGAACTGGCGACGGCCGTGATCGAAAAACTGCCGGTCAAAGTGTTTATCATCAACAACCGGTTCCACGGCATGGTGCGACAGTGGCAGGATCTGTTCTATGAAGGCCGCTACGCGTGCAGCTATTTGGACCAATCTCCGGATTTTCTCAAACTCGCGGAAGCCTACGGCGCGGCCGGCCTTCGCATTCAAAACGTCGGTGAAGTGGATGACGGGATTCGAGAGGCGATGGCCATTGATAAACCGGTCTTCGTTGACGTGCCGGTGGACCAATTCGAGAATTGTTATCCCATGATTCCGGCCGGGGGCTGCAACCATGAAATGATTCTGGAAGATCCTCCCGAGCTGCAGAAGCGACAGACATCGGAGGCGGCGGGAAAAGGGGAGAGCAAGGATACCATTTTGACGGCGTAAGGAGCCGGAACAAAGCGGTTTTAAGACGCGTCAACGGGAAAAGGGTGGAGTATTCGTGGAACACATTATTGCAGTGACGTTGGAAAATAAATCCGGGGCGTTGTCCCGGGTCGCGGGCCTGTTCAGCGGGCGGGGGTTTAATATCGAAAGTCTGTCGGTAGCGCCCACGCTCGATCCGACCGTGTCGATGATGACCGTTGTCACGAACGGGGATGAGCGCATCATTGAGCAAATCCTCAAGCAATTGAATAAAATCATCGACGTCATCAAGGTCGTTGACCTCAATGAAAGTGACGCCGTCAGCCGGGAGAGCGCCTTGATTAAGGTGCACGCCCGGTCGGAAGATCGAGCCGAAGCCCTGCGGATTGCCGATATCTTTCGAGCGAACGTGATTGATTCATCTCCAACGTCATATACGATTGAAGTCACGGGTAACGTGCAGAAGATTCACGCCATTATCCAGTTGCTCCAACCCTTGGGCATCAAGGAAATCGTCAGGTCCGGCCGGATTGCCATTGCACGAGAACCTGTTCGCGCGGTGGCGAATCAGTCGCGTCCGCTTGCCAAAGCCAACTAATCGGAATGCCGAATGTGCCGGCGGGGCACGAGGCTGGACGGAACTGTTTGAACATTCTGAAGACGTCAGTCCAATCAGGGTTCTCCGGTTTGCGGAGAGTCCGTTGGGCGTTTATTTCCCAAGGAGTCGGTTATGAAAATCATGTATGACAAAGATGCGAATTTGCAGAACATTCTGAAAAAGAAAGTGGCGATTGTCGGCTTCGGTAGTCAGGGCCACGCCCATGCCCTGAATTTAGCAGAGAGTGGCGCCGACGTTGTGGTCGGTTTGCGGGAAGGCCCGTCCTGGAAAAAGGCCGAAGCCACGGGTCTGAAAGTGATGCCGGTGGCCGACGCCGTGAAACAGTCGGACGTGATCATGATGCTGGCCCCGGACGAAGTGCAGCCAGCCATTTATCGGAATGACATTGCCCCGCATGTGAAGGATGGCGCGTTTCTGGCGTTCGGTCACGGGTTTAACATTCACTTCGGGCAAATCCAGCCGCCGGCCGGGGTCAACGTGTTTATGGTGGCGCCCAAGGGACCCGGTCATTTGGTTCGTTCGGAATACACGAAGGGCAGCGGGGTTCCGTGTTTGCTCGCCGTCCATCAGGACCCGAGCGGAGAAACCACGCAAGTCGGGTTGGCGTATGCCTCCGCCATCGGCGGCGGACGCGCCGGCGTTATCGAAACGAGTTTCCGGGAGGAGACCGAGACCGATCTCTTCGGTGAGCAGGTCGTCCTGTGTGGCGGCCTGACCTCTTTGATTCAAGCGGGGTATGAGACCCTGGTCGAAGCGGGCTATTCTCCGGAAATGGCGTATTTCGAATGCTTGCACGAGGTGAAGCTGATCGTCGACTTGATCTATCAGGGCGGGATCGCCAACATGCGATACTCCATCAGCACGACCGCCAAATACGGCGACGTCACCCGCGGTCCGCGCATCATTACGAACGAAACCAAACAGACCATGAAGAAAATTCTCCGGGAAATCCAAAGTGGCCGGTTTGCCCGGGAATGGGTCCTGGAAAATCAGGCGAATCGCCCCGTGTACAATGCGCTGCTCAAACGAGGCAAGGAGCATCCCATCGAAGAAGTCGGGGAACAATTGCGCGGGATGATGCCCTGGTTGCACAAGGACAAACTCGTGGACCAGAAAAAGAATTGAGCTGGGTGAGCTGGGGAAACGGGTCGGAATGACTGATCGTGCGAAAGGTCTCCCGATTGCTCCGGAAGGGGTGCCCTTTGTCGTGGGAGCGGCGGCACCGGCGGCAGTGGCCCGGTTGTTGGGTTGGCGAAAAACCGCCATGGCCTTTGGTGCCTTTGCATGTTTTGCAGGCTGGTTTTTTCGAAATCCTCCTCGAACGACCCCGCGGGGCGATGACCTGATTCTGGCTTCCGGCGACGGGGAAGTGATCGCGATTCAAAAGGAATTTGAACCAAGATATTTGAAAGAGCAAAGTATCCGGATCAGTATCTTTCTCAATATTTTTGACGTGCACATCAATCGGATGCCGTGTGCGGGCACCGTGGTGGATATGGCCTACCAGCCTGGCCGGTTCCTCGACGCGAGTGATCAGGACGCGACGGTGCATAATGAACAGAATGCGTTGATGATCGAGACCCTGTCGCAGAAAAAAGTGCTGTGTGTCCAGGTGGCGGGGCTCGTTGCCCGTCGGATCGTGTGCTGGGTCCAGCCGGGCGATGCCGCCGTAGCAGGTGAACGCTTTGGCCTCATCCGGTTCGGATCCCGGATGGATACGTATGTCGACGTCGAAAGCCTGGTCCGCGTCAGGGTCGGAGACCGGGTCAAGGGTGGTGAATCCATACTCGCGGAGTTCACGTGAAAGGCCGGATTTTTAAGAATAAAGAAGGGCAACGCCGCCGGGGAGTCCAGCTGATCCCCAATATCCTCACCACCGGTAATCTGTTCAGTGGATTGGCCGCGGTGGTGTTGGTATTCCATGGTCGATTGGAAACGGCGGCGATTGCGATTCTGATTGCGATGGTGTTCGACGTCCTGGACGGCACGTCCGCCCGGTTGACCGACAGTACGAGCGAGTTTGGCGTGGAATACGATTCCTTGTCGGACCTCATTTCATTCGGGCTGGCCCCGGGTTTTTTGATTTATGCGTGGGTGCTGGAGTCCCCGGGGATGCTGGGGGCGGCGATCATGTTCGCATACGTGGCCTGCGGCGCGTTGCGCCTGGCCCGTTTTAACGTCATGGCGGGCAGTGGGGACAGTCGATTTTTTACGGGGTTGCCCATTCCGGCGGCAGCCGGGTTCATCTCGACGTTTTATATTTTCAATACGCACATCGGCCATCTGCCGGAAAGCGTTCTGCCCTCGGTGGTGATTGCCATGAGTTTGCTGATGGGGTTTCTCATGGTGAGTACGGTGAAGTACCGCGGTGTGAAACAGTTGAAGTTTGCAGGCCACAATCATTTTATGTATTTGGTCTGGGCCGTCTTGATTCTGGTGTCCGTGATGGCCTATCCTCAACTGATGTTGTTTGTGCTCTGTTTGGGATACGTGGCTTCCGGGTTGGTGGAAAAAGGTTGGAGTGCCGTCACCGTCGCAACAACGCGAGACACGCAGCTTCGGACGTCCGTGTCGTCGGATTCAAAGGACTGATCGCATGGATCAATGGCAAGGAAAAGGAAGGGGCACCCTTCGCTTAAGTGACGCGGTGCTGACACTGTCAGGACTTCTGAAACTATCAGTGACCCCCTGATGACCCCGAAACAGGTAGAAAGCCTTCACCTCATCGGGGTGAAGGCTTTTTTATTGTCGGAACCGGTGATGATTGGGTTATGATTGAAAAGGGCCGGAAGCAGGGCTGCATGAGCGTCGAACCGGGCGCGGCCTTGTCGGAAGGCGGTGGATCTTCTTGTGAGGAGCATGGGCCATGAGACGACACATCAGAATTTTTGATACGACCTTGCGGGACGGCGAGCAGTCTCCGGGCGCCAGCATGAACGTGGAAGAAAAAGTGTTGGTCGCCAAACAACTGGCTCGCTTGAACGTCGATATTATTGAGGCCGGGTTTGCCTTCAGTTCCCCCGGCGACTTCGAGGCAGTGCAACGCATAGGCCAGGAGGTGGAAGGCCCGACCGTCTGTAGCCTGGCACGAGCCAAGCCCGAGGACATTGATTCCGCGTGGAAAGCCTTGAAAGGGACGCCTAAGCCGCGCATTCACACTTTTCTCTCCACGTCGGACATTCACCTGAAACACCAATTCCGCATGACCAGGGAGCAAGCCCTCCGTCGTGCGGTGGAGATGGTCCAACATGCGCGAAGCTACGTGGAGAACGTCGAGTTTTCGCCCATGGATGCGACGCGCTCGGACGTCTCCTACCTGTGTGAAGTGGTGGAAGCGGTCGTCGACGCCGGCGCGGGTACGGTGAATATTCCCGATACGGTCGGGTACACGACCCCCAAGGAATTTGAAGAAATTATCCGGACGCTCCGGACACGGGTGCGTGACTGCGATCGTGCGGTCATCTCCGTGCATTGCCACAATGATTTGGGGTTGGCGGTCGCCAATTCCATGGCGGCCATCCACGCGGGGGCAGGGCAAGTGGAATGCACCGTCAACGGAATCGGCGAACGGGCCGGCAATGCGTCCATGGAAGAAATCGTGATGGGGCTGCGGACCCGCAAGGATTTTTATGACGCCGGGACGCAGATTCGCACGGAAGAAATTTCCAAGACCAGCCGGTTGGTCAGCAAGATCACCGGGATGGTCGTCCAACCTAACAAGGCCATCGTCGGGGCGAATGCGTTTGCGCATACGTCTGGGATCCATCAGGACGGGTTGCTCAAGGATAAAAACACGTATGAAATCATGCAGCCGGATTCCATCGGTCTGACGCAAAGCCGTCTGGTGATGGGGAAACTCTCCGGTCGCCACGCCTTTCGGGCGGAATTGGCAAAGTTGGGCTATGCGCTCACGGACGAAGAAGTGAATGCGGCGTTCGATCGATTCAAACGGCTCGCGGACCAGAAAAAGGAATTGTTCGAGGAAGATCTGGAATCGATCGTGTCCGAAGCCGTGACCAAGGTGCCCGAACGGTATTCGTTAAACTCCCTGAATACGCAAAGCGGGACGAATCAGGTGCCGACCGCGACCGTGGAACTGGAAGTGGACGGGCACGTGATGAAAGAGACGGGGACCGGTGACGGTCCCGTCGATGCGGTGTATCGAACGATTGCCGGGATCACCCAGACCAAGAGTAAACTGTTGGCCTACGTGGTCAAGGCCATTACCGGTGGAACGGACGCGCAAGGCGAGGTCTCGGTGCGAATAGAACAGGACGGCGAAATCGTCACCGGGAACGGGGCGAATACTGACATCATCGTGGCTTCGGCCCAGGCCTATTTGAATGCCCTGAATAAACTGGCGTCGCAGTTGGAGCGTCGCGCCAACCTGGGAGACAAAATCGGACTCTGTTGACCTGTAATTCCCTTTCCCTATGGGAGAGGGTTAGGGTGAGGGTGATAGGGTGAGGGTGAAGCTCGGAATATGAACAAGAAAATTGCAGTATTGGCGGGTGACGGCATTGGCCCGGAGATCGTTCCGGCGGCCGTGGCGGTGTTGGAGGCGGTCGGGAAACGCGATGGCCATACGTTTGAGTTTGTTCCCGCGGTGGTCGGTGGCAAGGCCATTGATGATACGGGGTGGCCACTCCCGGACGAAACTCTCCATTTGGCCAAAACCAGTGACGCGGTTCTATTGGGGGCGGTGGGCGGGCCCAAATGGGAGGGGCTTGCATATGAGCGTCGGCCGGAGCGGGCGTTGCTGGGCCTGCGGGAACGCCTCGGACTGTTTGCGAATCTCCGGCCCGCCAAACTGTATTCGGAATTAGCCGATGCCTCGACCCTCAAACGCGAGGTCATCGAAGGCATTGACGTGTTGGTGGTGCGTGAGCTGACTGGTGGTATCTATTTCGGGACGCCCAAGGGCGTGGAGGCGACGCCGGGCGGCCACCGCGGATTCAATACCGAAGTCTACACCACGGAAGAAATTACGCGGATTGCCAAGGTCGCCTTCGACGTCGCGCGCAAGCGACGGGGGCTCGTCACCTCCGTCGATAAGGCGAACGTGCTGGAATCCTCGGAGTTGTGGCGGAAGATCGTCATTGAGGTCCATCAAGACTATCAGGACGTGGAACTGCGGCACATGTACGTGGACAATTGCGCGATGCAGTTAATCCGGAATCCCCGGCAGTTCGACGTGATTCTGACGACCAATCTGTTCGGTGACATTTTGAGTGACGAAGCCGCCATGTTGACCGGCTCGATCGGAATGTTGCCGTCGGCCAGCGTCGGCGCGTCCGTCGGTATGTATGAACCCATTCACGGGAGCGCGCCGGATATCGCGGGAAAGGATGCGGCCAACCCCATCGGCATGATTGCATCAGGCGCGATGATGCTGCGGTATTCATTCGACTTGGGGGAAGAAGCGGACCTCATCGAAAACGCCATTCAGACCGTGCTGGGTCAGGGGTATCGCACCGGAGACATCGCCGCGCCGGGAACCACCTTCGTCGGCACCAAAGAGATGGGTGACCGTATTCTTCAGAATATCAGTGCGGGATAGGCGGAAGAAAGGGTAGGAGAAAGATGTTGGAAGCCATGCAAGCCGGTGTGATCGGCACCATCGCCGGGACCGGGGAGCCGGGTTGGGAGGGGGATGCCGGTCCGGCCATCGCGGCCCTGTTGAACGAACCCAAAATGATTGCCCTCGACGCCGCAGGCAATCTCTACATCGCCGATTCGGAAAATCACCTGGTGCGAAAGGTTGAGGCACGGACCGGGATCATCACGACGATAGCCGGGACCCGCGTGGGTGAAGCTCCCGCTTCGACGCCTGCCGAGCCCGTGCCCGGACCTCCGGAAGACGATGAAGATCCGTTGGCGGATCCGATTGGCAAACCGGGTGACGCCTACACGCAACAACCCGACTTGAGTGGGATGGTCCGCTACGTGACCGGGACGCAGTCGAAGGATCAGCGGTTTTCAGGGGACGGCGGCCCGGCGATCGAGGCCGCCCTCAATTTCCCCTCGGCCGTGGCCGTGGCTGAGGACGGGACCGTGTACATTGCCGATACCTGGAACCATCGTATCCGCCGGGTGGATCCCCTCACCGGGGTCATCTCCACCATCGCGGGAACGGGCCAGGCGAAATTTTACGGGGATAATGGCCCTGCCGTAAAAGCGGCACTGAATGAACCCGTGGCCCTGGCCCTCGATGGACCGGACCTGTTATACATCGCCGATCAAAGCAACAACCGGATCCGAAAGATCGAGCTGACTTCCGGCGTGATCACGACGGTCGCCGGGACCGGGGAGTCGGGGTACAACGGCGATGGAGCATCGGGTCCGGAAACCGCGTTGGCCGGTCCCAGCGGCCTCGCCGTGGATCAGGGAGGGAACCTGTACATCGCCGATACGTTCAGCGGCCGGATTCGGAAATGGGATCGACGCACCGGAACAGTTGAGACGGTGGCGGGAGGAACCGGCGCGTTTCAATTCACGCCGGGTGAAAATGAATCCTCGCCCAACCTGTCCCGGCCGTATGCCATTGCTCTGCATCCCGATGGTCGGCTGTTCATTACGGACAGCGATAACCACTTGATCCGGATGTGGAATCTGCAGAAACAGGAAATGTCGCTCCTGGCCGGGAACGGAAAGGCGGAGTTTTCCGGTGATGGGAAAGATCCCGCGCAAAGCAGTTTGAACTACCCGTTCGGTGTGGCCCTTGACGCCCGGGGTCACGTCTACATCGCGGATACCTTCAGCCATCGTATCCGGGTCGTGGTGAATGAAAACCCGTAAGACAACCGCTCCGCAGAAGATGAAGAAGAAATCAGCCTATACCGTCGCCGTCGTCGGGGCCACCGGTGCCGTGGGCACGGAAATGCTCTCGATCCTGGAAGAACGAACGTTTCCCGTGGAAGAGGTGCGTCCGTTGGCCTCGTCCAGGTCGGCGGGTGGAGAAGTATCGTTTCGGGGTGATGACGTCACGGTGAAGTTGCTCACCCGGGACTCGTTCCGGGGGGTCGATATCGCGTTGTTCTCCGCCGGTGCCGGAGTGAGCAAGGAGTACGCGCCGGTTGCCGTCGAAGCCGGGGCGGTGGTGATAGACAACAGCTCGGCGTGGCGAATGGACCCGCAGGTCCCGTTGGTCGTCCCCGAAGTGAACCCCTACGATCTCGAAAAACACCAGGGGATTGTGGCCAACCCGAATTGCTCCACCATTCAAATGGTGGTGGTACTCAAACCGATACATGACCACGCCGGGATCACTCGTGTCGTCGTTTCGACTTATCAATCCGTGTCCGGCACCGGGAAAGAGGCCATGGATGAATTGGCGGAACAGTGCCGGCAGTTGTTGGGCTTCGGTGACGTGACCTCAAAAGTGTATCCACATCAGATCGCGTTTAACTGCTTGCCGCACATCGACGACTTTGTATCGTCGGGCTATACCCGGGAAGAAATGAAAATGGTCAACGAAACCCGGAAAATTCTGGGTGACCCATCGATCGGGATCTCCGCGACCACGGTACGCGTGCCCGTGTTCGTCGGTCACGCGGAATCCATCAACGTCGAAACGAAAAACAAGTTGTCGGTGGCGGAAACCCGGGCCATGCTCTCGACCGCCCCTGGCGTGCAACTGTATGACGATCCCTCGAGGGAATTGTATCCCCTGCAGGTCCATGCGGTGGGAACGGATGCAGTGTTCGTCGGACGGATTCGCGAGGATGAATCCATTCCCAAAGGCCTCAACTTATGGGTGGTGGCGGATAATCTGCGCAAAGGGGCCGCCCTCAATGCCGTCCAGATTGCCGAGGAACTGGTGAAGTGAGCCATGCCGGAGTTCATCGGGAAAACGCTCATCGTGTTGGGCGTGGGGATTGTCGCCCTCGGCATCGTCGTCTCGTGGCTCGGTAAGTGGCCGGGTGAAGGGACCGGGCTCGGCTGGCTGGGAAAGCTGCCGGGCGATCTGTTCATCAAACGGGACAATTTCACTGTTTACTTTCCCCTGAGCACCAGTATCGTCATCAGCATTGTGGGGAGTCTGCTCCTCTATTTCCTCCTCAAACGGTAACCATGCTGACCTTCTCTCCAGTCGCAATTTTGCTGCTGATCATCGGGATGGGGCTGGGCCCTCTGCCCCGGGTTCACGCATCGGATCACATTCGGGTCGCCCTCTCCGAACAAGCCGGCCACGTCACGGTCGCGTCCGCCGGCGACCTTCGTCTCGAACTGCCTTCAGGCGATCGGATCGACGTGGCGTCCGGGGTGACCATTATTCCAAAGGGGCATGAGTTGCAGGTCGATGATCGCCTGGTACAAGGCAACCGTCTTGCGATTCAAGCGACACACGAGGGACTGCAGGTGACGATTCAAGGACCACCTCCTGATGCGGCCAGGCGACAGTGGATGGTGTATGGAAGTCTCGATGTCACGGTCAGGGACGGACACCTCCTGGTCGTGAACGTGGTGGACCTCGAAGATTACGTGGCGGGAGTCGTGAGCTCTGAAGTCAACCCGGATTGGCACAAAGAACTCCTGCGGACGCAGGCCGTGGCGGCACGGACCTACGTGTTGCACAAGAAACTGGAAAATGCCGGGCAACCGTTTGACGTGTACGCGAGCGTCCAGGACCAGGTGTATACGGGCCGTCAGAACGTCAATCGTGCGGTACTCGATGCCGTGCGCCACACGCGTGGCCGGGTCGTCACCTATAAAGGCCGCCCCATTTTTGCCGTCTATTCATCCACCACGGCCGGGCGCACGGAAGACGCCATGAACGTGTGGTCCAAAGACTTGCCCTATCTGAAAGGAGTGGACTGTCCATTCGATCAGAAGTCCCCCCGGTATGAATGGCAAGCGACCATCCCGTTTGACGAGATCCAATCCCGGCTCAAGGATGAAGGGTACCCCATCGGCTGGCTTGCGACGCTCACACCCTATCGCATGACCAATGCCGGTCGGGTCAAGGACGTAAGGATCCTGCATTCACGAGGAGAACTCATCGTCACGGGCCAGGAGTTTCGACGGCTCCTCGGGTATGCCAAAGTGCGCAGCACCAGGTTTTCTATTGAACGGATTCACAGACATGTCGTGTTGACGGGAAACGGGGCGGGGCACGGAGTAGGCCTCTGTCAATGGGGCGCCAAAGAAATGGCTGAGCTGGGGTACCCCTACCAATCCATCCTGCGCTACTACTACCCGGGAACAGAGATCCTGCCACGCGATCAGGTGGTCATGACCCTGCCGTCTTCATAGCTGATTCCCGCAGTCCCCTGTTCTTGATGGTCCGACCTTCTTTTTGTCCACATAGGTATCCGCTATGCGACTATCCGAATTCAATTTTCCTTTTGATGAATCGCTGATTGCCGATCATCCGGTTTCTCCGAGAGATCATGCTCGGCTGTTGGTCGTGCCGCGCAAAGGGGAATCCACGTTTCAACATGCCCGGGTGCAAGATCTGCCGGACCTCTTGCGGTCCGATGATGTGGTGGTATTGAACGACACCAAGGTGATGCCCGCCAGGCTCCACGGCACCAAACAGTCAAGTGGCGGAAAAGTGGAGGTGTTGTTGGTGCGACCTTTGGAGGAAACGAGTTGGGAAGTCCTGTTGAAAGGCCACGTCGCCGTGGGACAAATCCTGCACTTTCAGGATGAGGCAACCGCCGAGGTCCTAGAACGGACTCCGGAGCGAACGGTCCTGCGGATCGATACCCAAGGGTCCATCAAAGACCTTCTGGAGAAGATAGGTGAAGTCCCGCTCCCGCCCTATATCAAGCGCCCGGCGAATGAGCGGGACAAAGAGGCCTACCAAACGGTCTTCGCGCGCTCGGAGGGGGCCGTTGCCGCGCCGACCGCGGGGTTGCATTTCACGGAACAATTATTCGTGGCCCTCAAACAAAAGGGCATTCAACTCGCGACCGTCACGCTGCATGTCGGCCCCGGGACGTTTCGTCCCGTCGCCGTAGACCGTATCGAAGACCATCATATGACCGCCGAGTGGTTTGAAATTTCCGAGGAAACGGCAAAGCTTCTCAATGCGGCAAAGGCTGAAGGTCGGCGAGTCGTGGCGGTCGGCACGACGTCGGTGCGGACGTTGGAATCGGCGGTCAACGAAGCCGGGGAAATCCGGCCGGGTCCGGGTGAGACCCGGCTGTTCATTACGCCCGGGTTTCGCTTCACGATGGTCGATGCCCTGCTGACCAATTTTCACCTGCCGCACACCACGTTGCTCATGCTCGTCTCCGCCTTTGCCGGCCTCGACCACCTGCGAGCGGCCTACGCGGAAGCCATCACCGCACGGTACCGCTTCTACAGCTACGGCGATGCCATGTTGATTCAATAGGCGAAGGGGGTTGAGTCTCCATCCCAGTCTTCCGAATCTGCACGCCACCAGAACGCATCAGACATATAAACATATGTATAGTTATATGGATTTATTCCCGTGTCAGGGATATAATTCATTTGTGGCAAAGACAGGATTTGAATGGGATGGGACTAAAAACGTTGAGAGCCAAGAAAAGCATCATGTCTCCTTTGAAATCGCTCAGCAAGCCTTTGTTGATCCGAAGCGCGTGATTGCAGAGGATTTGGACCATAGCCATGAGGAAGGGCGTTACTATTGTTTTGGTCGAGTTGGAGATGCAATCTTAACCGTTCGCTTTACGTACCGAAAAGATGTGATTCGAATCATTGGTGCAGGGTACTGGAGGAGGGGCAAAAGGATTTATGAAGAACAAAATCGAATATACGGATGAACCTCTTGGCAAATTGAGCGTGATTGAAGATTTTCTTCCACCGCCGGAAGAGTTGGTGCTTCGCCGGGACCATGTCAAGGTCACGATCTCTTTGAGCAAATCGAGTGTGGATTTCTTTAAGAAAGAGGCCGGGAAACGCCGGACTTCGTATCAGGCGATGATCCGCAGGCTCATTGATCTGTACGCCGCCCAATATGAAAAGCGCCTCAAACGCCGCTCTTCATAGCGACTCTCTGACACACAGGCACGTATGGAATTGAGGAAAGAATTTAGAGGAAGTCCTGCAGGATCTCGACGCCGGACGAGGCCCGCATGGCCTGTTGGAAGGCTTCGAGAGCCCGCTGTTTCTTCTGGATTAGGAGTTGAAGCCGGATGCGGGCGTTGATCTTTTCGATTTCTTTTTCGTCTTCCAGGCCCGCGGTTTGCCGCGCGGCGAGTTCCTTGGCTTCCTCCTCCTCCACCGGATTGAGGGCGGCCACGTCTTGCACAAGGACCTGAACTTTTTGCCGGCGAAGGTCTGTGGTCAGGCTCTCTTCAAACTGCGCCGGAGCAATCTGGTTGAGCTCCAGGAGACGGTGATAGGCCACCGGGTCAAAGGCCCCATCCTTTTGAAACTCTTCGCGCTTCATGATGGTGTCTCGCAGTTCGTCCGGATGCACCTTCAGGTTGAGATCGTCGGCAGCCACCAGCCACAGTTTCTGTTGGACCAGGGAGTTCATGACGGTCTGCTTGAGTTCTTTGGGGTCGGGGGCTTCCTGCCCGAGTTCATTTCTCTTGTAGAAGGCGTCGATTCTGTTATACGCCTGACGGAATTCATCCAGTTCCACCTGGTACGACCCGACCACGGCCACCACGTTGGGCTGTTGCGAGGTTTCATACCCGAACCACCCCATCCCGATGGTAAAGGTGACCGCGATCACCAATACGACGAACTTCAGTATCCAAGGGTATTTCGTCGAGCCTTCGCGAATCAGCCTAATCATGGGACCACCTGTTTTGTGGAAGCATAACGTAAAATTTGTACCACGCGGAATGTCACGATTTCAAATCATCCGCCTCTCCTCTACAACAAAGGAAGCGAACGGTCGCTCCGTAGGTTGGATTCGTGTAGCGTAACCCAACGGTGTAACCGCTGAGATGACAGGAGTGGGTACATTTGTGCGGGTTTCAGAGACTTTGTTACACTGGATACGTACTTCATGAGGGGTCATAAGGAGAAAACACGATCGGACTGATGAAGAGAATCAAACGAGCCGGTGTTCTTGTGGCCTTGGTGTGTGGAACGTGGAGCCCGGGCATCGGTTTTGGTGAATTCGTGCCCGCCGGGACGCTGGATCAGGAAGAGATCGCTGTGACGGTTCGCATCGAGAGTCGTCGGTTTATTCCCCACGTGGTAAACCTTCGCACCGGGCAACAGGTTCGTCTTATCCTGAAGAACGAAGACGTTGAACTCCATGCGTTTGTTCCTGCGAATCTCCTGGTTCGGACGAACGTCCAAGTGAGTGGTAACGGGGCGCCGCAGTTCGGCAAAGACGAGTTCCACCGTGTGTTGATTCCTTCAGGCGGACAGGTCGAACTGGTGTTCACGTCGAAGGTAGAAGGTTCTTTTCCGTTTTTCTGTGATTTGCCAGGGCATATCATGAACGGAACGATCGTCGTTGACGGTTAGACGGATATGCCAGAAAGTTGTTGTGTTCCACTATGATTTTGAAGAGGAGAAGTGCTCATGACGTTGGTTAATTTTTTATGCGGTGGACGGACCCGCGCAGGTCGCTGCAAGCAATCCCGGGTTTTCAAAATGTGGAGTCTCGGCCTTGGGCTCCTGATGACCGGGCTGACTGGGTTAGGGACGGGCAATCTTTCACGTGCCGCGGAGCCTGTTCCGGCTGGACAGAGTCAGGCGGCGGTGCAGGTGGTCCGGAACTACGCTCACGCGGTGGCCAGCCGGGATTCCGCCGGGGTGGCCCAAAACGATGTTGTCTGTTTGCTGAAGATGGTGGAAGCCGGTGCCACGGGGAAAGGGCAGTTTTTGCCTGAATCGGACCCGGTGTATTCCTGGTGTTGGGATCGGCTGGCTCAAGCGCACACGGAAGTGATCGAGAGCCGCGACCGGGCACTAGATGAGTTATGGCCAGGTGTCGGGAAGTTGGTGAATTTTCTGGACTTTAAACGGTTCGAGATCGCGGAAACCCGCGCCTATCAGCGAGCCCCTTCCTTTTTTGTGATGCCGGAGATCGGTGATATGTCCGAGGTGCCGGGGTTCACCCTGGACGTGCTCGATACGGCACCGCTCCCCCATGCGTCCTTTCAGGTGCCTGGATCGGATCATGTGGTGGCCGTGCCGACGACGTTGGTCCGGGTACGGATCGCGTATCCTGATCCGATGACCTCGCCGGCGGCCCATGGCTCAGGGCAACAGGATTGGGTCACGCCGTATAAAAAACCGATGCACCCGGTCAAGGCCGTGACCGTGAAATGGGTCGTGTTGTCGGGGCTGTTGCAGCATGGGTTTCCGGTGGACACGGCTGCGCTCAATATTCCGTTGACGTCTGCCATGGGGACGCCGATTCCTTTCGTCGTCGACGCCGGTGGGTTCGAGCAGAAATCCACGGAGTATTGGAGTCCGAATGAAGCGCAAGCGGCATTGACCGCCGGGCTGGCGCGGGCGAAAACGTTGCCGACGCGCCGGGAACGGATCTCCATGCTCAACCGGGTTCTGGTGGTGGACCCCTTGCACGTGGAGGGGTTGCAAGCCATTATCGTCGAACTGTACGACGGGCTGTTGGATTTCGGAGCACGGACGCATGGCGTTCAGGTGGAGAGCGGTCCGCTGTATCAGGAATTTAACGCACTCTATTGGACCATCCAATCGCAAACCGACCGGATGGATATTTCTCTTGAAATGGAAATGGGCGGGAAACTCGAACCGACCCCGGCCGATTATCTGTATCGCTTGATTCCCGCCATGGAAACCCTGGTTGATTTACAACCCGGGGATTTTGAAACCCGCTTGAAACTGACGAATGCCTACCGGTGGACGAACGACCCGCTCACATCCATCATGACTCCCCAGCAATTGCTCTCGGAATTGCCGATGGATCAACCCAACATGCGTGCCAAGGTGTTGATGGCCTTGGCTTGGTCACGCATCAGTAAGGTCGCGTGGAGTCGTTTTTTTGATGATCCCGATATTGTTCAGGGCTACCAGGAAGCCGATGAGGCTTTTACGTTGTCCTCTGATCCCATGGTCAAATTCTCCGCAGCCTACGCCAAGGCGTACAGTTTGGCCTTTCGCCCCAAACGGGATAATCAGGCGATGTTCGAACTCTTGAAGGAAGCACGACGCTGGTATCGGCAGATTCCGGGAGCCACGACCCGGTCCTGGGTCTTTCTCCTGCAAAATGATACATTGAAAGGGTTAGTGGAAACGGACCCGACGTTCCACGCGTTGATGACGGCGAATTCTTAATGTGAATCCGGGCGGGAATTCAGCCGTTCCTCAGTTTTTAGCGGCCAAGTTGTGTCCGGAGCCGAACAGTCCCGCATCGAGATCTTTGGTGCCCTCTCCAGGCTGGTTTCGTTTTGCCCTTCGCATTTGCTCGGAACAAGGAGCAACCGGTGTCAAGTCTCGACCCGGATGGGAAGACTGGCCTCGCAATACGGCAAAGAGAGTGTAAACTTACAGTGACGGTTTGACGGGTTCTGGCCGTGTCCATTTCAGAAGAAGACTTTCAACTCGATTTTCGCAAAAATCCACAGGTCCTCGGCACCATGGTCGACGCCATAGGCGATGGGGTGTTTACCGTGAATGCCCGTGGTCATATTGTGGCGTGGAGTACGGGCGCGGCGCGGATAACCGGGTATCCCAGCGATGAAGTGATTGGGAAATCCTGCCATATTCTTGAAGGGCCGAACTGTAAGGGGTTTAACAAACTTGCCGAGTTTTTGGAGAACCCGACGCCTTATCCGTGGGGAATCTGCAATCAAGAATGTAAGGTATGGTCGAAGGACGGGCGGGAACTCTATCTCTATGGCAACGTGTCCGTCTTACGGGATGAACGCGGCACGGTTGTGGGAGCTGTGGGAACTTTTACGGATCTCACCTCCTTTATTTTTGCCAAAGAAAAAATTCGGGTATTGGAAGAACAGGCTGGGTCCAGGGATTCGTTTCAGCAAATGATCGGGCGCAGTGCCGCGATGCAGAACGTCTTTCGAGCGTGCGCTTGGCGGCGCAAGGCGATGTGCCTGTCTTGCTGACCGGGGAGTCGGGCACGGGGAAGGAATTGGGGAATTATGAACACTGGTGAGCAGTCAAACAAACCAAAAAGTTCTATCGGTAATAGGCACATCGAGGCCGGCGTTATTTCTGCTGAAATGATTACGATTGAGGATTATCTGAAAAGAATGCCTTG
>JAHRAK010000008.1 GCA_020027535.1 Nitrospirales bacterium | reverse complement strand
ATTGGAATCCGACGTCAGGGAATTGGCGGAGTTGTTGAAAAGCAGCCCGTCGGAAGTCGTCCCGAAAACCCGGAAACTCGTTTCCCTGTTGAAGGAAAAGGAGCGGGAAGTCGAGCAGCTCAAATTGAAACTGATGGACCAGAGCGCCGGCAGTGACGATGTCCGGGTGCGGGAGATCCGGGGTGTTCCCGTTTACGTTCAGGAGGCCCAGGGTTTATCCATGCAGGAACTTCGGCTGCTTTCCGACAAAGTGCGGCATAAGGTCCCCAAGGGCGTGATGGCCTTAGGCTCGGTCGCGGATGAGAAAGTTTCGTTATTGGTGATCGTGTCTCCCGATCTGACCCATACCTTGCAGGCCGGGAAGTTGATCAAGGAAATGGCTCACGAAATCGGCGGATCGGGCGGAGGACGACCCGAAATGGCTCAAGCCGGTGGGAAGCATCCTGAAAAATTGAGCCAGGCCCTTGAGAAAGTATTTCACCTGATCGAAGCGCAGGTGTCGGGAGAGTCGTGAGCCCCGCTCTACCTCCCAACTTTTCCCTCTTCGGAAAAAGTTCCCGTCCTTACAAAGGAGGGGAATCAAGAAAGTCCCTCCCCTTTGTAAGGGGAGGCTAGGTGGGGTAGAGGCAACCATCCATGAAGAATTGTCAACGAATGAGTGAACACAGACAGCCTATGTCCTTCCGTTGAATCATTGATGCTCAAGAAAGTCCTCATCATAGTCTTCGGCTTTCTCCTCCTGGGGTTTGGCTGCGGATTCGCAGTGCTGAATCAACTGCAACCCGTCGGCAATTCCTCCCGGGTTACGGTTTTGGATATTGCCGAAGGGGCCTCCTTGTCCGAAGTGGCAGAACGACTTCACCGGCAGCATCTGATCAAGAGCGATTGGGCGTTTGTGTGGATGGGCCGTCTGGCGGGCTCGGACCGAAAAATCATTCCGGGGGAATATGAATTGCGTGGAGGCATGGACCCCTCGGCCATTCTGGAGAAGATCGTCAAGGGCGAAGTGATCCAGTATACGGTCACGATTCCCGAAGGCTTTTCAGTGAGTCAGATTGCCGATGTGTTGCACGAGCAACGCCTGGCCGATCGTGAAAAGTTTCTCCGGTGCGCCGGGGATCTGATTTTCATTCAAACCCTGTCGCTGTCCGTCGACAACCGTGTCGAAAACCTGGAAGGCTATCTGTTTCCCGATACCTACCAGTTTGCTCGTCACGTGGCACCGGAACGGTTGATTGCGACGATGGTGTCCCGGTTCAAGCAAACCGTGACGGAGGAACACCGGCGGCGGGCCGTGGAATTGGGCTTATCCATGCACCAGGTGGTCACGTTGGCGTCGGTGATCGAAAAAGAAACGGCCCGGCCCGATGAACGCACCTTGATTTCCGGAGTGTTTCATAATCGGCTGCAAAAGAAAATCCCGCTGCAAAGCGATCCGACGGTCATCTACGCCTTGAATGCATTCGACGGTAATCTCCGCAAAAAGGACCTGTCGATCGACAGTCCGTACAATACCTACCGTGTCGTAGGGTTGCCCCCAGGTCCGATTGCCAATCCGGGAAGCGCCGCCGTCCATGCGGCCCTCTATCCTGCGCCGAGCAAGTATCTGTATTTCGTGTCTCGCAACGACGGGAGCCATGAGTTCTCCGCAACGCTTGCCGAACATAACCGGGCCGTGAGGAAATATCAGTTGCGTCAACGGCGTCGTTCCTCGTAACCTTCCCCAACCATGTCTTTTGAACAACGCGTCACGTCGCTCGGCCTGACCTTACCAGTGCCTCCCCAACCCGTGGCCACGTACGTGCCCTCCGTCCGAGTCGGCGACCTGCTCTTTATCAGCGGCGTGGTGCCCAGCCGCGATGGGCAGATCGTCTTCCAGGGAAAGGTGGGGCGCGATCTCTCCAAGGAAGAGGGATATGAAGCGGCCAAGATATCGTTGCTCAATGCCTTGGCTAATGTCCGGCAGGCTGCGGGTTCTTTGGACCAGGTAAAACGCATTGTCAAAATGACGGGATACGTGGCCTCTCACGAAGGGTTCAAGGAGCAGCCCTACGTGATCAACGGCGCGTCGGACTTGCTGGTGGCGATCTTCGGAGAAGCCGGACGGCACGCTCGTGCGGCTGTGGGCGTGGCCGAATTGCCTCTGGGTGTTCCCGTCGAACTCGAATTGATCGTCCAACTGTTGCCCGATGACTCGTAGGCCACTGGTTCTCGGGATAAGGCAACCTAAGGATGAAAACGCAAACACGAACGCACACACGATGGGTGCTCGCGGTCGTCATGATGTGCATGGTCTGCGTCATCGTATCGGACCGTGCCCTGGCGAACGTGGAGTATTTGGCTGGCCTGGATGTCTTTCCCATTCGAACGGCCAACACGATTTACGTGGACGTGCAGGTCTCGACCTGGAAAACGCGCGGCAGGCTGTTGTGGGATGCCCCGGCGGACATTCGAGCCAAATTGATTGCAGTGGGGTTCGAGATCGTGCGGGAGAAGACTGAACCGCACGCGTTGACCTTGACCGGCTCGTATGAAGAAACCAGGGGCAGGCAGTTCGGCATCAATCGATACGGCACGGTGCTGTCGGGAACGTTCAGGATCGAACATCACGAGAAAGGCCCGTTGTTCGAAATTACGATTCAGGAAAAAGCCACGCTCACGCCTTCGGGAACCTTGCCCTACCTAGACTCCCTGCATAAGTTCCTGACCAATCCCTATTATCATTATCTCGGGGAAATCATAGACGGGCAGGTCCATCGGAGCCAGGATGTCCATCGCGTCTTCCTGAAAGAGTTGCGCGCCAAAGTCACGCACGATGCTGCTCCAAGAGTATCCGACAACCCTGACTGGATTCCCGAAGGTATCCACAGCATGCAACAAGCCCATACTTTGTATGAACCGGTAGCCGCCAGACGCACGATCGGGGAGTTCGTGCAGGCGGAGGACGACAGGATTGTCGACCTCCTGCCGGATCTGTTGAAGCATCCTGACGTGTACGTCAAAGTACGCAGCGTCCAGGCCTTCGGCGATTTCGGCGTCAGTGAAGCTCTTCCCTTGTTGCGGGACCTGGAAAAAAACGCGAAAGAAGTCGAAGTCAGAAACGCAGCCTCCGCAACGATTGCCCGCTTGACCGGAACCTCGCCATAACCATTCTCCGCTGGGTGGTCTCTTTCTCTCCTACTGTCATTCCCGCAATTTTTTAGCGGGAATCCAGAGTCTTTATAAGACCGCATCGCAGGTCAAACCAGAGATAGGCCTCATGCGGCCCAGTGGCCTCTCCGTATGTATTTGTAGCTGCCGCATCTTATGCGGCTTGAAGAAGACAGCGCCATAAGATGGCGCAGCTACAAGAAAGCTCGAGAATGCCATGCCATGAGAGATTGATCTCAACTGGGCCATCCTGGGTTGTTTTCGACCTGGCAAGCTCATACGTCCCGAACAAGTGCCGGGGAATTATGAACACTGGTGAGCAGTCAAACAAACCAAAAAGTTCTATCGGTAATAGGCACATCGAGGCCGGCGTTATTTCTGCTGAAATGATTACGATTGAGGATTATCTGAAAAGAATGCCTTG
>JAHRAK010000007.1 GCA_020027535.1 Nitrospirales bacterium | reverse complement strand
CAAGGCATTCTTTTCAGATAATCCTCAATCGTAATCATTTCAGCAGAAATAACGCCGGCCTCGATGTGCCTATTACCGATAGAACTTTTTGGTTTGTTTGACTGCTCACCAGTGTTCATAATTCCCTTTGTAGTTCTGTTGTCTTCTGGGAAAAAATGTGCTACCGTGCCATGTTCAAAGAAGGTGGCCTGCGTTGAAATTCAAGAACGTGGCCATTTATTAAATTAATCGAGGTTGCAATCGGAAATCTGATCGAAAGCTGACCAAGCCGGCCTTTCTTCAGTCGCGTCTTCGGCCCTCCTTTCCCGTTTTTCGAGTGTAAATCCCCAATACTTTCAAAGGAGTTGTTCTATGCCGTTTAAAATTTATGTGGGCGGATTGCCATATCCGACAACCGAAACGGAATTAACGGATCTGTTTGTCCAACATGGCAACGTGGATTCGGCAAAAATCATCACCGACAAATACACCGGACGATCCCGGGGTTTTGGTTTTGTCGAAATGCCCTCGGAAGACGAAGGCAAGGCAGCCATTACAGCGTTGAACGGCACCCAATTGGATGGCCGTACGTTAACCGTAAATCAAGCCCGGCCTCAAGAATCGAGGCCTGGAGGACGCGGTGGTGGCGGTGGTTTTGGCGGTGGCCGTGGCGGACGACACGATCGCTAGTCACTCCATCAGAGAAATAGGGGAAAAGGCTTGAGCCTTCTCCCCTATTCACCCTCATCATAGTAGGCCTGCAAGGCCGTTTCCAACGCCCGTAACGCAATTCTCAAATTTGGCGTGCATCTTGAGTTTCGTTTTCGTAGATGAACGTCATCACCGTCAGGCTCCACCACTACCCGGCAGTCCCTTTTCTTGACACAGAAGCGATCTTACCCTATGCTTACACAAAGGTGACTGATGTCATGAGTCGGCTATCACGCACATTGCTTATTGTCGGGGTTCTGGCCTGTTTCGTGGTCATGAGCGGGGTAGTTTCCAGCCAGGCTGCCGCCCATTCCCTGCACCACGTTCACCATAATGCGGCCACGCATTCGACTATCCTCTGCTCTCTTATGTGTGCGGCAGGCCACGTGGTCAACGTCGCCGAGCCCGTGTTTGATACACCGCTCACCGTTTTACACGCTTTAGAAGTTTCCATCGTTCAGCCTGTCACGCTGGCCGTTCACACGCTACGCTTTTCTCGCGGTCCTCCCCGTTTCTAAGTCTTTCCTTTAACACGTTGCGACGTTTTTCCGTCGAGGGATGATCCCCCGCCGGACATGCCGTTCGCTACCATTTCAAACGGAAGGCTTTTGGATTCGCTTTAGAGGATTATGAAATTCAGTTTCATTAATTTATGCGAGAAGAGGTTCGCGAATGAACGGAGTACGGAACCCGGTGAAACCGGGAATCATATTTGTGTTTTTTGTATTCTGCATGACGTGGGTCGGCACACAAGGGGGGCACGCGGCACTACTGGACGGCATGCTTGATGGCGTCGAGGAATCTTTGGCTGAGGGGTTGTCGACAAAAGGAGAAAAACTGACCACGGGAAACTTTTACACTGATGACAAGCCGAATTCTCATGCTCCGATCGGCATGATGGGAGATCACACGCATGAAGCGGGCGAAGTGATGTTCTCCTATCGCTTGATGCACATGTTCATGGAGGGAAACCGTTACGGGACCGACAGATTGACCAATGACCAAGTGACAATGGGGGGGCGACCCGTTCCATCAGGCTATCTCGTGGCGCCGGAATCCATGCGCATGTGGATGCACATGTTCGGGTTCATGTATGGATGGAACGATACCGTGACCCTGACGCTCATGGTGCCGTACCTGAACAACAGCATGAATCACGTCATGCGCAACGGAAGGAAATTTACGACTCGCTCCGAAGGGCTCGGAGACCTCAGGTTCGGATCGCTTTGGCGGCTCTGGGCAGTCGAAGCTCCAAGCATCGGGGCCCATCGGTTCCACTTCAACCTGTCGCTGAGTGTGCCCACGGGAAGCATTGAGCCGACGGACCGGACACCAATGGGAAACATCCGACTACCCTATCCCATGCATCTTGGTTCAGGAACCGTCGATTTTTACCCCGGGATCATGTACGGAGGGGAAATGGGACCAGCCTCCTGGGGCATTCAGGCCATCGGTACCCTGCGGGCAGGCAGAAATTCCAATGATTTTTCCAAGGGTGACGCCTATACCGTCAACGTCCATGGTGCCTATGAAGTCATCGAAAATACGCTGAGCAGTTCGGTACGGCTGAGTTGGAATCACTGGGAGGCCTATGACGGGATGGACCCGGCCATTCGAACGAACCACCCGATGAATCGAATGAGGATCGTTCAAACGGCGTTTCCTGCCTTGCTGGGTGGGCAACGCCTGGATATCCTGTTTGGGGTCAACGTCCTGTTCCCGGATTTTATGGGTCTGGAAAATCGGCTGGCAGTGGAAGGCGGATTCCCGCTCTACCAGTACCTGGACGGGCAGCTTGAGACCGATTCGGTCGTGACGTTCGGATGGCAGGCGGTCTATTAGTGCGAGCCGCTTGCCGGAGAAAAAAATGGCTGACATATCTTTACAAAGGAGACACCACATGTGGCCCCGCATCCATGCAATAAGCTGGCTCTCTCTTGTTTTGTTGTCGGGATTCGCAGGTGTGGGGTTTGCCTACGACGTGATTGAGGTCAATAACGGGGCAACCATCATGGGGAAGGTGGCCTTCACGGGCACCCTCCCCCATACCCCAAGACGTTTTGAAGTCAGGAACGGGCCTGAGATCTGTGGAGCAGAGCGCGTACTGACCAAGCTCGAAGTGCACGAAGGCATGGCGAAAGGCGTGGTCATCGCACTGGAAGGCGTGGAAAAGGGCAAGCCATTTCCTTCGCATCACGACACGGCCACCGGGCAGGGTCGCGGGAAATTTCACTATGCCGGCGGAAACGAGTTGAACCTTGACGTTCAGCTCGAAAAATGCAGCTTCGGCCCGTTCACCGGGGTCATTATGGCTGATGAGGCCGTCCGATTCGTCAATCACGATTCCATCAAACACACGCTTCATACGTATGCGTTAAAGGGCCGGAAAGCGAAAATCATGAGAACGCTGCACACCCAAAGTCTTCGAGCCCAAGGTCAGACGGAAAAAGTCTTTCCCACCAGGAAACTGCATCGCGCCGTTGCCGTGGGCTTGACCTGTGATCGTCACGACTTTATGGAAAATTGGCTGTACGTAGTCAAGAATCCCTATTACGCGATTTCGGATGAATCAGGGAGCTTCCATATCGACCGAATCCCGCCCGGCGACTATAATCTGGTGGCATGGCATCCCGTGCTCGGCATGAAAGAGCAGCGCGTGACGGTTACTCCGGATGGCCGCCTCCCGGTCGATTTCGGATTTATGAAGTAGCCTCTCGGCACGGCTACCGTTCGCCGGCCTGAACGATCAACGTTCTTGTCTTCCCTATCGGGCTCAGTTCCCCTAACGGCTTCCCCAACGAACTTGCCAGGTGCCTCAACCAGCAAGAATATGCTAAGTTGCACCGTTTAAAAACGAACGCAGAAAGGAAAACCCGTGGCAACCATCATGCCTTTTCGTGCCGTACGGCCCAAACCGGAATACGCCGACAGAGTGGCGGCGCCCCCCTATGACGTCGTCTCCCTGGACGAGGCACGAGACATCGCCGAGGGCAATCCTTACTGTTTTCTTCGGGTTGGACGAGCCGAGTTGGAGTTGGCTGACGGCGTTGATCCCTATTCGACGGAAGTCTACGAAAGAGGAGCCGCCAACCTTCGGAAGTTTCTTAAAGACGGCATCCTGGCACGGGAAGCCCATCCCATGTTTGGCGTCTATCGGCAACGCTGGGAGACCCACGAACAGACCGGACTCGTCGCGCTCGCCTCGATCGACGAATACGACCGTGGGATCATCAAGAAACACGAACTCACCAAGCCGGTCAAGGAAAAGGATCGCGTGCGAGTGATCGAAACGCACGAATCGCAGTCCGGTCCCGTCCTCCTGTTTTTCCGCCGTACGGTCCAATTCGAGAACTGGCTTACGGACGCCACGGCCACGGCGCCGGACTTTCAGTTCGCCGGCGACGATGGCGTGGAACACACCGTTTGGAGCCTGCGTGACCACGCGGCCGTTGAGAAAATGGTCGAAGATTTCAAGAACGTCGACGCATTGTATATTGCCGACGGGCACCATCGCTCTGCCGCAGCCAGCCGGGTACGAGCTTCACGAGTCCAAAGTGGCAAACGGTCCTCCCGGCATGCCGAAGAAGGATTTTTGTGCGTCATCTTTCCGCACGACGAATTGCAAATCCTGCCCTATAATCGCGTGGTGCGTGACCTGAATGGGCACACCCCACAGAAATTTCTTGAGGCCTTGGCCTTGGACTATGAAGTACAACCCACCACACAACCGGGGCAGGCTCCGGAAGCCGGGTTTGACATGTATCTGGAAGGCCGCTGGCATCGTGCGTTGCCCAAATTGACGCCGGAACAACGGTCAAGGATGGAGCAGAATGCGGTGAACGCATTGGCCGTTTCGGTGCTGACCGAGCGCGTGTTAATGCCACTGCTGGGTATTGCGGATCAACGCTCCGACCCGAGAATCGATTTCGTCGGAGGCATCCACCCGCCTAAAGTCCTGGCCTCGAAGGTGGATGAAGGAGAGTGGGCCGTCGCGTTCTGGTTGTACCCCACGACCGTTGACGAACTCATGGCTGTTTCCGATGCCCAAGGCCTGATGCCGCCCAAGAGCACGTGGTTTGAGCCCAAGCTGCGTGACGGCTTATTCGTGCATCTCCTGCGGGACGAGTAAGGTACTCCCGGCTTACCCGTCGCCATAGTCCGGATACCGTGTTGAACCTGCCCGGAAGTATTCCTGGGGTTCCCTCACGATCCAACCAAGTTCATCGACGGGCTCCAGGGCGGGGATGGCTGTATCCTGCTCCGACGGGGTCTCTTCCGTACCATCACGTTGACGGGGGTTGCTTGCTTGCCGGTCGTCCCACGTCTCTTCTCTATCGCACAACAGAAAGTCCGTATCCCAAAAATACACGTTGACCAGCGCAGTTCCATCCACTTCCCCAATGTTGTAATCGCCGACAGGTCTGGTGTGCTGGTCGAAATCATCGAGCAGATCATTATGGGTCGCGCAAAAATTCTTTAACGTTTCGTACAGCACGAGCCAGTGCAGATCGGTTAAGCGATACACTTGTGCATCATTCACTGCGGCCAACAGTTGGACCAACACCCGCACCGCCTCATAGGGACAGAGACATCGTGAGGTTTCCGGATAGAGCCCCTCCCAGGAATCAATGGCCACGTCGTCCGACAGCAATTGGATTTCGGATGCTTCACTGATCAAGGCTTCTTTCAGAATGGCCTCAAATACGGCGTCGGGTTTGGTTTGAAAATAGATCATCGTAACGGCCGTTACGGTATCATGCAGTAATCCCGCTTTGCTGTCATCCCCGACCTGATCGGGGATCCAGGGTCTTTTCCCTCACGCAGAAGCACGCGTTCGGAAACGAGGTTCTTAGAAAATCCAGGGAACGAGCCGCCACGTCCGCAACCGGTAGGCCTCATAGTCGTCAAAAGCTTCCCCCAGCAACCTCTCTTCATAGGAGAGTTTCACCACCAGATCCGCACTTAAAAGCAACCACCAGAACCCCCGCCAGTATGAAAACGACTCGCACACCAACGCCAGCATGATCATCAGCAACGCCGTGTACATGGGATGCCGGATCCATCGATACGGGCCATGGGTCACCAGCCGGCTTCCGGCCTTGACGTCCGGGAACACGTTGACCTTATTCACCTTCATGGTGAGGACCGCCCAGATCACCAGCAGACTCCCCAACAGTTCCAATGTGAGGAATCCTGCATGCCTGGCGAACCATGGGCCAGAAACGAGGATCGCTCCCATACAGGCAAATTGGACACCTACGAGAACGTAGGACCCTACGGTTTTGTGTTTCATGATCAAGACATGCCGTTGTGAGAATCCCTGGATAAACGGGACCTCAATACCGGTAGCCTCCACTCAGGTGCTTCTCAAGCGTCGAAGACAGACCGAGATGGTTGCGATAGGCTGGGGATTCCACGATTTCTTTATTCGCCGGAGCCAGTTCACTCGCTCGTTTGAAATGGACCGTGGCTTCCCGGTGATCGCCCAGCTTGTGAAGCGTCAGGGCCAGGTTGAAATGGGCTTCCGGCAACTCGGGGTCGGCTCGGATCGCCGATTCAAAACGGCTTTTCGCCTCTTGCCACTTCCCTGCATCATACTCCTGAATCCCTGCAAGGTTATGATGAGCCGCAGCCGGGCTCGTCATCGGCAGGATGGCAAGAGGGCCTGACGGCGTGGCACACCCCGTCACCATCGCCAAGCATCCCAAGACGAGAAAGCCCATTCCTATTCTTCGATGCATGCGTTTCCCTCCGATGGTCGTTCTTGCCACTCTTCCAGCCTTTCCCTGAATTGTGTCACCATACACGGACAGATAGCAATACGATGACGGGCTGGGAATTCGCCCATGAAAATTTCAACTGAAATGTAGAATTGTCGGCTTCAAAAGCATATAATATTTTTCCTGTTTTAATATTGGAATGGTCATTCCGTCACCTCACGACGCTCTTTTACTTTCTTAGGAGGAGTCACCAGATGAAACGAACGATCGGTTTTCTCACGTTGATGATCATCGCCGGTGGCCTCTTGCAGGCATCGGCATACGCATCCGGGTCCCTCTCGGGCGGTCAAGGCATCAGCGCCAGGAGTGCCTACGCCATGGGTAAGGCCCTCACGTTCCAGAAGCTCGTGTGCCCGTCCTGTCCGCTGCAGGCGGGCGATTTGACCAAGGAGCGCGCCATGAGTTTGAAAAATAGCCTCGAAGCCCGCGACGCGGCGAACAAGCCGGGGACCGCGGATGACGCGCACATCGCAGTGCTCTGTCCGGGCAGCCGTGCTACCGGGTGCGAGGGGAAGCCGGATGAACAGGAACTTGTCCACTATTACCTGAAACGCCGTTTTAAACTCTAACCACGCCTGCCCCCGGCCTCAGGCGCTCCTGGATTCCCGCTTTCGCGGGAATGACGACCGGGGGTCGGGTTCATCATGGACGTGCGCAAAGAAAGGAAGGTCACCATGTACAGAGCAACAGTGATTGCCCTCGTGGTTACAGTCACGACGGCCATGGGATCATCCGCCTTCGCTGACGGGGTGTCGCCCTGGCTCCCCGCGCCGGGTGCCGGATTCGTCAACCTTTCCTATGTCGCCCAGAACGCCACCGAGTTTTACGTTGGCGATCAAAAGAGAGGAACACCTCCAAGGCAGGCGACACCTCCAGGCCCGAATCTCGGCCAGCACACCGTGTGGCTGAACGGCATGTACGGCTTGTCTGATGAGATCGCAATAGACTTCCGCGTGGGACTTGCCAGGAGCTATTTTTCCCCCAATATCCCGCCGACGGGAGGGCGTGATAATTACTCGGGCGTGACGGACTCCAATATCGGCGTCACCTGGCGCATTGCCGACGAACTGGTGAATCCATCCATGCCGAGTATCGCCCTGCGCGGCGGAGCGATCATCGAGGGATCCTACACAGCCGGCTACATCAATTCCATCGGCGACGGAGCAAGCGGCCTGGAAGTGTCGGCCTTGGCCGGAAAATACTTGGCTGATTGGTTCGCCGTATCCGGCGAAGTCGGGTACCGCGTCCGCGACGAGGACGTCCCGTCAGATCTCTTCATAGAATGTGTCGGGCGGCGTGCTGGTGGACAACATCGGCTTGAGTGTCAACTACAAGCTCGTTGACGCTCAGTCCGGCCTCCAGATCGGCGGTCCCGGATTCAGTCCCGTCACACGCGTTTTCCCCAGGTTGGAGGAAGACATCCAGTTCCTCAGCGGGACGGTGAGCCTCAACGTGTCGGACCAAACGAACATTGGCGTGACTTACGGGGAGGTCATCGACGGCCGCAATACGTCCAAGTCCAAAGTGTTCAGCGTGACGATGGGTTATTTGTTCGACACCTTCTGATTCCCCACCGCACCTGTCCTGCCTGTCCTGAGCGTAGCCGAAGGAAGCCTGTCGAAGGATGCAGGCGCGCCTCAGGGCCGGTTCAGGTTCCAGTCGTACTCGTAGTCCACTGACCCGACAAATTTCCGCAGGCGCGCCGCGAGCGCCTTGTCCGCGTACGTGACGAGGTGTTCGATCACCAACTTCTCGGTGCCCCCAAAGTCCGCCGCGTACCATTTATAGATGCTCGAAATGATGATGAAGTCGTCGTCCATGAATTCGACGCCCCGCGGGTGGTTGACGTAGGCGCGCGCGCCGGCGTCGAGCAGTTCCTCGGTATTGTCCGCGGTGAAGACCGTCGGGCAGAGGTTCGGACAGCCGTAGCTGGCGCAGTTGACCGCGTAATGGATTCTGTTGTCCCGCCAGATGGGCCGCAGGATGCCGTGTTCGATATTGTTCAGTGTCAGGTCCCGGCCGGCGACCTTGGCGTGCACGTCATCCCAGGGTCCGCCGAAGATACCTCCCAACTTACCCAGCAGACTCTCGCTGATGTCTTTGATGGATTTCACGGGATAGGCATCCGCCACGATCTTGACAGTCAGGGCGTTGTAGAAATTGATCCAATATGCTTTCTGTTCCGCCCGGGAATAGTCCCGCGGATCGAGCGACTGCAAAGACGCCAGATACGAGGCCAGCTTGGCGAAGTCCCCTGCATTGGCTTTGAGGGCCCCGTAGTCAAAACGATTCACGCCCGAGTCGTGGATGCGGAGATAGTCGTTGAGGATCTCCTGCCAGGCGGTGTGATCGATGCGCGCGATGCTGTTTTTGTCACTCGCGTCCCATACCGGAATCAACTTTGCCGACTGGGCATGTGCGATGCCGGCAACCAGCGTCGCGAGAAACAACATGACGGCAATCCGCAAACAATGTCTCCCGCGTGTAGGGACGAACCTGTGTGTTCGCCCTGTAATCAGGATTGGCTTCATGGTCGTTCTTCCTCCTTGCTGTCACATGTTTTGCCAAAATCGGCGCCCCGGCATTGCAACCGTGCGATCATTCCGAGAATGCCGATGCTGGCGCCGATGACGCCCTTCAGGGTTCCCCCGACCTTCGATATGCCGAAACGCCGTCGAAAAGTATTCACCGGTGTCTCGACAATTCGCATGTTCCTTTGGATCGCCTTGACCTGCATTTCCACTGTCCAACCGTAGGCGGTATCGCGCATGTCCAGCCGGCGCAGGGCGTCCGCGCGAATGGCCCGAAAGGGACCCAGGTCGGTAACCACCCGCCCCCACAGCAGCCGGATCAGCAGACCCGCCACACGGTTGCCGGCGATCTGCGGCATCGACAGGGCACCCGGTTCCCTCCGCCCCAACGCACGGGACCCGATGGCCAGGTCGGCACCGTCTGCAATGACCGCCAGCAGGTCAAGGGACTGCCGGACCTCGAACGACTGGTCGCCGTCGACGAACGGGACGACGTCCACCGGATGGAGGGCGGCAATGGCCGTCAAGCACGCCCTACCGTAGCCGGGCGTCCCCTCGAC
>JAHRAK010000005.1 GCA_020027535.1 Nitrospirales bacterium | reverse complement strand
TCTTGCTGAGCTTGTAGTTCGCGGTCAACCCGTCGTGGGACCATCCCACGTTGTTCCAGTCGAAATGCCCGAACATGCGATGGTTGCCCCAGACCACCAGTTGCCGCCCAGCCTTGATGGTCAGGTTCGGCACCAGGAAGTTCCGCACCAGCATGAAGGCCTGCCGGGCGAAGAGGGTCCCCTTGGTTCCATTGGCGTCGACCCCTGTTCCTCCTGCTGCATTGACCCCCCAGTTCTTGGAATGTTGGCCTTGGAGGAAGAACGTCACATCCGGCGAAATCGAGTAGTTGAAGCCCAACCGCGCCCATTGCTGCACGATGAACGTGTTGTTCTTTGCTGCACCAAAGGTGAGGTTGGTACGGAATTCCGGACGGACCCGCAGATCGCCGGAAATGGTGAGCTTACTGATGTCGAACAGCTTGCTCTTGGGCGGATCGAATTTGTGATATGGAAGCAGATCCGGAATCGCGCGCGGCACAACCGGTACCGCAGAGTTTTTCCCGGTGGCCGGTGTAGTTTTCTCGGCCATAACCGGAGCCGCCGTGACCCCTGCGAGCAGGACCGCGGCCAGGGTCCATTTGATACCGTTGTTAAATCGTTTCATTGTGACTCCTCCTGTAAGTTGATTCCCCCTGCGGGCAGCACGTGATTCCTGCCAGCCCATCATTATGACTTCTTTCTGTTATTTACTTCCTTTGTGGCCCATGAGATACGGGCCTACATATTATTTCAAAAATTTCTTAGAATACGGCATTTCCCTTTTCTTCGTGATTTCCCTCCTTTGCTCAATTGAGTGATGTCGTCGGATTGCCTGTTTCGTATTGCTCAAATTCTGGGGTCATATAAAAAAATATGCAGCAATGTATTCCAAAATAGATTTTATTGCAAGAGATTCAATATATTTTTTATCTTTCTTTTTTCCCTCACGCGGGCTTGTTGCCTTCGTTGATTCCGGCGGACGCCGCGTCGCCTGCGCCTTTGATGGAGTCTTCCGCTTCTTTCATGGACGATTGCAGGTCCTGCTCCACCATTTTCACTTCCTGCTGAATCATATTGATTTCCGGTTCGACCGACTGCCGTAAATCATCGGCGGTCTCTTTAAATCCCTTGACGGCTTTTCCTACCTGCTTGCCGATTTCCGGTAATTCCTTGGGCCCGAACAACAGAAAGGCAATGACCAGAATCACCAGAACTTCCATTCCCCCCAGGCCGAACATTTTTCTTCTCCATTGATAACCGTTCTTTGGAGAGGTGGAATTTCAATCCCCCTCCCCCTCTCCTACCTGGGGAGAGGGTATAGCTTGCGCTATGCCTGCCTGGTTTCCTGAACCTGCGCTTCGGGCTGCGGCGCCGGTGCGGCCTGTTGTACCGGTTCCCCTGCCGGAGGGACGGCGGCGGTTTGCGCCATGACCGGCTCCGTGATCTGGCCCGGCTGCGGCGCCGCCGTTGCGTCCATGCCTTCTTCCTGCGGCGTCACGTCCATGGCGTCGGATTCATTAATGGATTTTTTGAACCCTTTGATGGCTTTTCCCAATCCTTCTCCCAATTGCGGGATTTTTCCCGCCCCGAAGATAATGAGAACGATGAACAGGATGAGTAATAATTCCATCCACCCAAATGAACCAATCATTTTACAACCTCTTGAAGATACGTAAATTCGGCGCACACCCGACCTGTATGCCAGGAAGTACGTGCAGTATACCCGCAGTCAATGAAGACAGTCAATGAAGAAATCCACACCGGACAGATTCCTTCCTTCGCCTGGAATGACCATTCCGGTATTTAGCCCTCCTCACCCTACCCTCTCCCGCCAGGGGCGAGGGTTTAATACGGGTCCAGCCGGAAATGGAAATAATCCACGGGTTGCGGCGGGGCCATGAACGCGGCCTGGAGGGTGCCCCGGTCGTAGCCCAGTTCCTCCAGCCGACCCGCCGCACGCATGACCTCCTCTTCCGTGAGGTAGGCCACGGTATCCGCGACGCCGTGCCTGGCCTGTTGTTCCAGCAATTGCTCCAATTCCCGGCGCGTCTCCTCCGGAGTCGCGGGATCAATGGGCAACTGGACGGTTCGTTCATAGGGACTCGCATAGCCGGTATTCACCGCTTCGATGGTTTTCAGGATTAACCGATCGATTTCCCATGGTCCGTCCTGCGGCACGTTCGGATGGGAAGCCAGCACGTCCATGAGGCTCATGACGTTGACCCCGAGGCTTCGTCCGACAAATTCTTTTTGCGGCTCGACCGTCACCCGTCCCCCGCCGACCTGTTTGGCCACGTCTTCCAACAACGCATAGTTGACCAGAAAACTGAATTGCCCGCCCACCAGGTTGTAGCAGGGTTTTTCCGGATCATTGAGGACGGCTTCTTCCACGGTGCCGGCATCGAAGCTGCTGAATCCGAGCGCGTCCGGGGCCAGCAACCGATGCGCTTCCTTGAGGGAGGCGGCGGCGGCGACGTTCACGGGCATCAGGAGTTCTTCATCGAAGAGTTTTAAAAAGTCCGTCACCAGGCGACGGAACGGCACATCCTTGGCCTCGACTTTGTGATACTCCCGTTCCCACAGGATGTCTTCCAGGAAGGCCGGCAGGGATTCGAGCCCGGCAATATCGGTTTGATCGAACGCCTGCACCAATCCCTGCCAATCGGGAAAGTCCGCGAGCCGGGTTTCCTTCAAATTGGGCCGGATGTGTTCTTCCATGACGTCCCCGGCCTTGCGCAGCAGGAGTTTGGTGGGCAATTCGCTCCATAGTTCGTTGCAAAAAATTCGATCGATCGACCCGTCGCGATACGATTGCAGTTCCTGCACTGTGGCCTGTACGAATTGCACGCGGTCTCCGTGCGCGGCCAACTCCGCATTCGCCCTGGCGCTTGCCAGCACGGTTTCCGAGGCATCGATGAGCACGTATTGCAGGCGCGGATAGAGCGTCGCGTCTTGATCCAGGGCCTTGACGCGATCGAGAAAGCAGGCGGCCAAATTGCCGTTGCCGCAACCCCACTCCATAATGGTGAGCGGGGCGGCTCCGGTCCCGGGACCGGCTTTTTGGCGTCGAGTGGCCCGTTCCACGTAATCCGCGGCCAAGGCGTACCCCAGACGGTAATCCGCCGCGGCAAAGGTCTGATAGAGTTCCCGCAGGCGTTCGCCCCGCAGGCCGTAGAACACGGTATTCATATGCTGTTGCCAGACGTCGATCGGCGCGAAATCCCCTAATAATTGGGGTAACGCTTCTTCGTTCTCGGCGACTTGCCCGGCCATTTGATCAACCATAAACCCGCCTCATTTCAGGATCAGGACGATACGGACTTCCGAAAGGAAGGCGATTCTAGCAAAGGGGTTTTTCGCCTCGCAAGGGAACGCCTCCGGCTGCTATAGTGACAGCCTCCATGCGAATCTGTTCCCTCATTCTTTTCTTCCTGTGCCTTGCGGATCCGGTCCGGGCTCAGGACGCGCCCCCCGCTCCCTTCAGTCCCGATGAAATCCAGCACGGCTTTTCCCAGTTCGATACCATTCCCGCAGTCCCGGAGGACATGGCTCCCGACCCATTGGACTATTACAAGAACCCGGCACTTGATTCGTCCGGTCTCCAGGACGAGACGCCAGGCGGGCTGTTTCTTCATATCACCCTGGCGGAAAGCTTTGAAGAAGATCTGGATTTTCGGCGTGGTCACCGCTATTACCCCATCCGTCCGACCGAGGAATTCCCTTCCGATGCGCTGGCGGTCCACGTGGTATTTCGGGTGTTCAAGCACTATAGCGCGTATCAGGTCATCGGGCGCTTATTTCCCGAGAAGGTGCCGGGGTTTTCCGGGAAGACCTTCACCGATGAGGAAATCGTCTACCTGGCGCTGGAGGACGAAAGCGGGTATCTCAAGTTCTTCGCACCGTCGCAGGAAGGCTGGATTCCTGGACTCTACCGGGTCGACATCTTCGTGGGGTTCGAAGCCAATGACGTCACGCGCATGGGCACCCTGCGCTTCACGGTGACGCCGAAAGCCTGAGGGGAGGGGATCCTGCGGGGTTTCGCCCCCGCACGGCGAGGTTCCTTCGCTCTGCTCAGGACAGGCTCTTTTGTTTCGGCAAAAGGACCCAAAACCAGGAGCGCCCGGGCGCGGCCCTTGCATTTCTTGTCATCCCCGGCTTGATCGGGGATCCACGGTTGTTGTCGTTGCGAACGGAGGAAAAAGAAAAGACGCTGGATCCTCGCGTGCGCAAGGATGACAGAAAGGGAAGGAGAATTCGGGACCGCGGCGCAGCCGCGCCCGCAGGCGCCCTCACGTGGCGCCATGGGAGGGCGCGCTACGAATGCAAAAGGAAAAGAGGGGGGATGGGAATAGTGGTACAGGGTTGGGGGTCTGTTTCATATGTACTGAACAAGTACATTGGTTTGACCCGTTTGGGGGCGATGCGTAGAATAGGTTCCCGACTTCGTGAACAACGTTCCTTCCACTTTGCAACGTGCCTGCGCGTTGATACCCTGCTCGTGAAATCGAACGGACCACCCCGACGCCGCGTATGACTCATTTCCCACCACCCTGGCTCTCCATGGTGATCCCCATCAAGGATGAGCGGGACAACCTTCAGCCGTTGACCAATCAACTGACGAAGGCCTTGGGAAGCCTGGAGCCGTCGCACGGGGCTCCGTTTGAAATTTTGTACGTGGATGACGGCAGCACGGACGGCAGTTCCGCGTTGCTGGATGAGATCCGCCTGCACACCCCCGAGATCCGGGTGATCCATTTCGACCGGAATCACGGGCAAACCGCAGCCTTTGCCGCGGGCTTTCGCCATGCCCGGGGCGAGTTGATTGCCACGTTGGACGGCGATCTTCAATACGATCCCGCGGACATCTCCCTGCTGCTGCCGTTGACCAAGGACTACGACCTCGTGTGCGGACGCCGCCGGCAGCGGCTCGACACGTTGATCCGGCGCCTCTCGTCACGTCTTGCGTACCTGGCCCGGAACCTCATCCTCCGCGACGGCATTCACGACTCCGGCTGTTCACTGAAAATCTTCCGGCGGCCGGTGATCGAACGCATTCCCCTCTTCCGCAACATGCACCGGTTTTTCCCCGCACTCGCCAGGATGCACGGGTTTTCCGTGACCGAAGTGCCCGTTCAACATTTCCCGCGAGCCCATGGGCATTCCAAATACGGAATCGGCAATCGCCTCTTTGCCAGCCTGTACGATCTCCTGGCCGTCCGATGGATGCAAACACGATGTCTGCGGCATGACATTGTTCACGAATCGACTGATTCCGCCGACACCGCCCCACACGACTCGCCATGATCCGCGCCGGCTTATACTGCCGTCACTCCCGGAAGGGATGGCACCGCGATAACAACTCGTTCACCCCTTGCGTTGATCCATGAGCGAACTTCTTTCCGGTATCAGCGCCTACTTTGCCAACCTGACGACGGCGGAAAGCATCTGGCTGGGCATCGGCTTTTTCGGACAGGGCCTGTTCTTTTCCCGTTGGCTGGTTCAGTGGATCGCATCCGAACGCAAAGCGGAGAGTCAGATCCCCGTGGCCTTTTGGCATATGAGTCTCGCCGGCAGCCTGATCGTGCTGGCATATGCCATCCATCGCCACGACCCGGTGTTCATTATCGGACAAGGAACCGGCACGTTGGTCTACCTGAGGAATCTGATGCTGATCCACCGAAAGCGAACGGCTCGTGACTGATTCTTCCGCGGTTGACGCACCCCCGTTTTCCACGCGCACCCTTCACCTGATGTTCCTGCTCATCTGCGGGTGTCTGCTGCTTCTGCTCGGGCTTGGGGACATGGGCCTGACCGATCGCGATGAAGGCAGCAATGCCGGCGCCGCACGCGAAATGCTCGAAACCGGGGACTGGATTTCCCCCACGCTGAATTATGAGCCGCGCTACGCCAAACCGGCGTTGTCGTACTGGATCATCGCCGGCACCTATGCCCTGTTCGGCGTGAATGACTTCACGGCCCGGCTGCCCTCGGCTCTTTTCGGCCTCGCGCTGCTCGTACTCCACTATCTCTTTCTGCATCGCCTGCTGGGACCGGCTCTCGCGTTTTGCGGCTCGCTCATTCTCCTGCTGAACGTGGAATTCGTGGGCATTCACCGCCTGGTCCTGACCGACCCGGAATTGGTGTTTTTCACCACGCTGGCCACCTACGGCTTCTGGCTGGGCTTTTGCGATCCGGGTCGAGACCGGCGTTTCCTGTGGCTGTTTTATACCGGCATGGCGCTGGGCACGTTGGCCAAAGGCCCGTTGGGCATTCTCGTTCCCCTGTTGGGCATCGTGCCTTATCTGACCCTCACCCGGCAGTGGAAGACCTATTTCGCGGAGGGCCGGCCGCTGGTCGGTTGGACCCTCTGTTTTCTCATCGCCGCGCCCTGGTACCTCGCCATGCTCGCCATCCACGGCGCGGACTATGCCGCCGCGGCCCAAGCCAATACCACCGGACGATTTGCGAACCCCATGGAGGGGCACGGCGGGACCCTTCTGTTTTATTTTCCCATTCTCCTGCTCGGGTTTTTCCCGTGGAGCGGATTGCTCCCGGCCGCTTTATGGCACACGCTGAAAGAGTGGAAGTCGTTTCGGACGGGCACGACGGACGCTCGAGGCGAACAGGGACTGTTGCTGTTCTGCGCCCTGTGGGTCTCCGGCATGTTTCTCTTCTTCACCATCTCCGCCACCCGGCTTCCCCACTACGTCCTGCCCCTGTTTCCGCCGGCAAGCCTGCTGGTGGCCGTGCTCTGGTCACGGTTCTTGAAGAACGCATGGCCGGCCGGCCTGACCGTCTCGACGCGCCTCGTCCTCGTGACCGGGTACGTGCTCAGCCTTGTGCTGGTTTCCGCGCCGGTCATCTTTGAAAGCGTGAGACACCAAATCGCCGTACACTTTCCGGCCGCGGAAAAGATCGGCGTGGGGGCGGCGCCGATCGTGTTGGGCGTCGTCGTGTTTCTGGGCGTGGCGATGTTTCGTCACCTTGTCCGGGAGGAGGCCCGCCGGCCGCAGGCTTTTTGGGTGCTGTCGGGGATGATGGGGATGTTTCTTCTTATCGTGATCCTGTTTGCCTTGCCGCGCTTTGGAAAATATTTCATCAACCCGCCCCAGGAATTGGCAACCATCGCCGGATTCAACCTCGGGCCACAGGACACGCTCATTCACTATGGACGCAAACTGCCCTCGTTGACGTTTTATGCCAAACGGAAAGTTCATTTTATCAATCCGGGCGAACGTAAAAAGTTTTTGCCGCATCTCGAAAAGGACGGCCGCATCATGGTCATCCTGCCGACCAACCTTCGTGAACGCTTGCCCCACCCTGTCGATTCTTTCCCGCCGATTCTCCAGCGGTACGGTTTTCTGCTCCTGTCCCGTGAACCGATGATCGAGGGCACTCCGGCGGGTCAATGAGCGAGCAGGTCGATTTAGCCCGGTTGTCGGGTTACGCCCTCGACAAGCTCAGGGCTAACCGGAACTACTCAGAAAGACGCATTTTGGATACATTTATGGTACATTTAGGTGCTTTTTAGATGCTTTTTGGTACCATTTTGATGCGTTTTTGATGCTTTTTGGAACCTTTATGGGTCTGCTTTGAGCAGACCGTAGATCAGGGCAGGTCGGATTAGCCCTGAGCTGTCGAAGGGCGTCATCCGGCATTGTCCTCGATGAACAGCAAGGAGGTCAGGTTACGCTTTGCTAACCTGACCTACCACTCCTGTCATCCCCGACTTGATCGGGGATCCAGCGTCTTTGTCGTTGTAGCCGCGCGATCCTGGTGGGACGGCACAGGGGCCGTCCCCTACGGTACCAGGCCCTGGAGACTTTGTAACGTCACCAGCATGATGACCAACGCGCTCGTGAGCCATGCCTCGTGCAGCAACCCGGGAGGCTCCACTGCTTTCCGGTCCGGTTGATCGTTCAACCACCAGGCAACGCAGGCCGAAAGAGTCACCGCGACGACCCACAACGCCTGAGTGCCGGCCGCGAGGCCCAGCGCGATCACGCTATTGGCCAATAGCATTCGACGCATGTTCCCGCTCCCCTGCCAAGCCAAGATCCACCGGCCGCCGATCCCCGACACGAACAACAGCAGCCCGGTCCAGAACAGGCCGGCCGAGACGCCCTTGGAGGCCGGATGACTGAAGATGCTCCAGAATAAGGCGCACCCGCCGATCAGCAACGGGAGGGTTTGCGGTAACGCGTTCACCACGTTCACCCGCCACTCCTTGAGCGCGCGCGCCCACACGAAGCCGATCAGGAACCCCAACACCGCTCCGCCCAGCACGTCGGTGGGAAAGTGGGACCCTCCAGCCACACGAGCCATGCCGACAAAGATCGCGCCGCCGTACCAGAGCCCCCTCCATTCGGGGAAATAGCGAGCCAGCACTGCTGCCACGGCAAACGAAGCCGAAGCATGCCCGGAAGGAAACGCGTCAAGCCCCCCTTGCCACGACGGGCCATATTCAAAGGCTTCCTGATGCGTCCACCGCGGGCGGGGCCGTCCGATCAGGTGCTTCAGGATTTGGGTGGCGAGTCCCGCCAGGGCATGCGCCACGAGCCCGTCGAACCCGGCCTGTTGCCACGCCTTTTTCTTCCAAAGATGGCCGATGCCCCACAGCCCGGCGCACAGGAGCACCAACGTGAGTCCGTCCCCCAACCGGTTACCGATATATGCCAAGCGTGCCACGAACGGGTCGTGCAGGGACCGGATCAGTAACACGGTCTGAAAATCGAATTGGGAAAGCTGGTAAAAACAAAAGAGAACAATGCCGCCGGAGAGTGACACCACACTGAGGGCTTTGAATCGAGACACGAGACCTCTGGCTGCTGGTTGAAGACGCCGTTGCGATGAATGGTAACACAAAAATGGAAATGTGTTGTTGGCAACCAGGGTGCCTCCTATTTGTCATCCTCGACATTTTTAATCGAGGATCCAGGGGTTTACTTTTTCCTTCGTTCGTGAAGAAAAGACACTGGATTCCCGATTACTAACGTCGGGAATGACAGAAAAGGGCTATTATCGTATCAATGACAGCGAGGATAGGCAAAAGTCAGGGGACCCAGTCGGCTAGGAACACGTTGTATTCGCCTGGTCCCTTGGCGTTGCGGTCGGAGGCCCAGACCAGCAGTTTGCCGTCTGGGGAGAACATGGGGAAGCTGTTGAAGTGGCCTTCAACGGTGATTTGTTCCAACGCCGTGCCGTCGTCGTTTACCAGATAGAGGTGAAACGAGGGACGGCCCTTCGACAAGCTCAGGGCAGGCTCTTTTGTTTGTGCGGCTTTAGGCCCGCTCGACGCAAAGATGATCCGGTGGCCGTCGGGATGGAAATAGGGCGCGAAGTTGGAGGCGCCGTTTTTTGTCACTTGTCGTTTGCCCGACCCGTCGGCGTTCATGACGAACAGTTCCAGGTTCCCCGGTTCCACCAGATTCCGGCTCAGCAATTCCCGGTAGGCCTCACGTTCCTCCGGCGTTTTGGGGTGCTGCGCCCGGTACACGATCCGCTTGCTGTCCGGAGAGTAGAACGCCCCACCGTCGTAGCCGACGTCGTCGGTGAGCCGCGTAACGCCGGTTCCGTCGACATTCATCGCATACAGGTCAATATCACTGTCCCGCACCGACGTAAACACGACTTTTTTCCCATTGGGCGCTATGGTGGCTTCCGCATCGTATCCGGGCGAAAACGTGAGACGCTGGAGTTCACGGCCGTCCAGGCGCGCGGAAAAAATTTCATGGTCATCCAGGACCCAACGATATTTTGGGCCTCGCTTGGGCTTGGGCGGGCATTGCAACCCGGCCAAATGGGTCGAGGAATACAGGACCCGACGCCCACCGAGGAAAAAGTATCCGCAGGTCGTGGTACCGTATCCCGTACTCACCCGGTGGATATTTTCACCGTCCAAATCCATCACGTACATCTGATAGCACGAGCCGAGCGTCTGGCTGGCCGGATCTTTGGTGGATTGAAAAATCAAGCGTGACCCGTCAAAGGAAAAATAGGCTTCGGCATTCTTGCCGCCTGAGGTCAGTTGCCGGATGTTGCGTAGATGCCGTTCGCCTTTGCCGGAACCGGCTGGTTCTTCAGCCCAAGCCGGCGTTCCCGCGACCAGGATAAGACCGGACAGCGTTACCAGGCCCATGCTCAGCAAGGTCCTGATTTTTTTCATTGGTGCATTCGGCATATTGCCCTCACCCCGGCCCTCTCCCAGGGGGAGAGGGAGAAAAAAGACAAAAAGCAAAGACACTGGATCCCCGATCTGGCCGGGGATGACAGAAAGAGGAAAAGCAGATTCCTCGCTTTGCTCGGAATGACCGCGTCCTGGTGTTGTTGACTCTCTTCATGGCAATGACAGGAAACTGTTAGTGGTCGTGAAATGCGACGGTCAGGTCATCTATTGGCGGATCGAACGAGCCTCGCGCGGTGACCCTTCCATTTTCAAACACAAGATAACTGTCCCATCCATAGAAAAACAATAACCGGGACAGTCCTTGAACGGCTTTGGGGGAGAATCCGAAGAAGACCGTACCCACGTGTCCGGGATGGTCGGGATTGGCACAATTGACCAGCACGGCTACGTGATCTCCCGAGTACGTGGTTCCCTGAATCGTGATGCTCTGTTCTTCCAGCCTGACCCGCGGGCCGCACCATTGAAGGATTCTGCCAACCCATGGATTGGTTTGGGGATGGCCCATGACCAACACCGACTGCGCCTCGATCGAGACAGTCCGCTCATCCAACCAGGCCGTGTCGTCATGTTGCGATCGGATCCGGTCAATCGCCGGTTTCAACACCTGTTGCTCGGATTCGGGCGTGGTCGACGCCAACAGCACCGCTCGATGCCGGTCCGTGACCCATCCATTGAGCATCGGACTCATGGCTTGGCGGTCGAGCCATCGAAAGGTCTGATACGCCGGATCGAGTTGCACCCGCATGGGCTTGGCCGGAACCCACAAGGCCATGGTTTGTTCGGTTCCCCGAATATCGACCCGGGCGCGATACTCGCCCTGTTCCAACTGCACCACCACGGGGACGCCCAGGCGATAGGTTGGCCCCTTTTGCTTCACGTTCATGGATACCCAATAGCCCGTTCGGGGATCGCGTTCGACGTGCGCTTGAGCAATCCGGAGGTGCGGCGTTCCACTCCCGTGCACCCATTGGTTGAAGAACCATGCCAACTCCTTTCCCGACGTCTCTTCAAAGACCTGCTGTACCTGGGGCCAATCGGCATACCCGCCCGAATAGCCGGCTATCAACGCACGAATCGCCCGGAAGAAGTCCCGGTCGCCGAGCTCGCGCCGCAACATGTGAAAGATCATGGCGGTCTTCTGGTATCCGATCGCGTTATCCACGCGGTTCTCCTTATGATGAAACTTCACCACCGGATAGTCGTCAGCCGGCCGCACGTACAAGTTATATTCCATGATCATCCGTTTGCGATGCGCGCGCGCCTTGTCCTTTCCTTCCACCCGTTCGTCGTAATAGTAGTTGGCGAGATAGGTCGTCAGCCCTTCCACCCAATTGCCCGTTTCGAAATGATTGTGCACTGAGTTTCCCAGCCATGAATGCACGACCTCATGCCCCAAGGAATAGGGTTGGGTATAGCCTCGCTTCATCACCCGGCTGCCCAACAACGTGAAGGACGGCAGGCCGATGCCACTGGGAAAGAAATTTTCCACGACCGCGAATTTGGGAAAGGGATACGGGCCGAGCAGTTTCGTGTACCATTCGAGATAGCGAATCGTGGCCTCCACGTACTGATCGGCGACGGGCGCGTCCTCGGGAAAGACATACGTCGCGATTTCGATGCCATTCCACCGGGACGCTCGTTTCACGAATCGATTCGCCGCCAACGTCAGGGCTTCGGTCCGGGCGCGTACGTTCCACTCGGACGTCGCCGTGGTCTTCTCTTCCGTAAATGAGACTTCCCGGCCATGCGTGACCGCCCTCCAGCCAGCCGGTACGGTCGCCGTGACGCGAAACGTGGCGAACGACCCGGGGATATCAGGGTACCAGGAGGTTTCCGAGGTCAAATAGATTCCTTCTGCTCCGATATAGCCCAGGGTTCGATCCGGGCGCACAAACCGCAGGCCCGGCGACGCCGTGGGCGCATCCTGAATGCGACCACGATAGGATATGCTCAGCGTATCGGACGGGGAGAATTCCTCCGGCAGCCGGATTTCGATAGTGCGTCTCGCTCCGGGTGCGACCCGTTTGTTTTCAGCCGAAGGCAAGTCCTCTTCCCAAAAGAGTACCGGGCCGTTCGCCAAGACAATTTCTTCGATTTCCAAATCCGGGTTCAAGAGCACGTGAAGCACCTGCCCGGCATCCGGACGACCGGTCAATTGGATCGTATCGCGAGCAATGATCGTGTGACTCCCTGGCCGGAGTTCGACGTGCAACTCGTGATGCCGAACGGTGACGTCCGCAGCCTGCACGGTCAGGCTCATGCACAGGCTGATGCTCCACACGCCGATGATCGTCACGACTGCTCTCATGAGAGCTCCAACAGCGCCTCGGCAAAGGCTTGCGCGTGAAAGTCCTGCAAGTCTTCTTCTTTTTCGCCGATGCCGATCAAGCGCACCGGGATGGCCAATTCCTCGGCAATGGCCAGCACGACCCCGCCTTTGGCCGTGCCGTCCAGCTTTGTGAGGGCCAAGCCCGTGACGCCGATGGCTTCGTGAAATTGTTTGGCCTGGGCCACTGCATTTTGCCCGATGGTTCCGTCAAGCGTGAGCAACACTTCATGCGGGGCCCCGGGATATTCACGATCCAGCACCCGTTTCATTTTTTTCAGTTCATCCATTAAATTGACTTTCGTATGCAGCCGGCCGGCCGTGTCGATCAACATGACGTCCACGCCCCTGGCTTTCGCAGCCGCCAGCCCGTCAAACACCACGGCCGACGGGTCCGCCCCTTGCCGGTGCTTGATCACGTCGGCCCCGATTCGCTTGCCCCACACTTCCAACTGTTCGATGGCCGCGGCCCGGAAGGTATCCGCCGCCACGAGGAGCGGGGTCAACCCCTGCTTGCGCAGGCGACCGGCCAGTTTCGCCATACTCGTGGTTTTCCCCACGCCATTGACGCCCACCGCCAAGATCACGAAGGGTTTGGGACCCGTTCGGATGAGTTCGTCAATCGGCTTCGATTCCACGGACGCCAAGATGTCCGCCATTGCCTGTTTCAACTCCTGAATGGATTCCCGGGGATCGCCGCCCACCGTGGCCCGAAGCCGTTCGATCAAACGATCCGCCGTGCGCACGCCGACGTCCGCTCCCAACAGCGACGCTTCGACTTCCTCCAACACCTCGGGGTCGAGGCCGCGTCCCATCAAGTGCCTCAATGAACGCTGGACGCCGGTTCGCGTTTTCCCCAATCCTTCTTTCAGTCGATCAATCCAGCCCATGGGTTCGTAGTTTCCGTCCGTGTTCGTTCATTCGTTGACGAAATACAAGGCTTCATTGCTTCTTCACGGGATCCCCTCCTGTCATTCTCGACAATAAAACCTGGATTCCCGATTAAAAATGTCGGGAATGACAGAAGGAGAAAATCAGGACTCCACCACCAGCGACGGCAAGGGGGTGAATGTTTCGAAACACTCGGTTTCCTTTCGGCGCATCCGCCGGGCCTGCCACTTGCTCCGCTCATGGTCATAGCCGACCAAATGCAGGACTCCGTGAATCAGCAAGCGCAGGACTTCTTCATCCAGGGAATGGCTGCGCGCTTTTGCCTGGCGCCTGGCCGCGGGCACCGAAATCACGACGTCCCCGAGCAGGGGAGACACGCCGGTTTGGGCTTCCCGATACGCAAACGCCAGGACGTCCGTGGTTCGATCCTGGTTCCGATACGTCCGGTTCAACCGCCGCATCCTCGTATCGCCGACCAACCCGATACAGACTTCGGCTTCGGCCTCGTCAAGGAGCCGCAAGAGTCTCCTGGTGACGCGACGCAACGTCCCCTGACGTACCGACACACTTTTCACGCGACATTGAATACTGACGGACACGAATCACTACGGAGTCCGGGGAACAGCCCGGTCACCCGGCTTGATGGAGGGAACTGCCCGGTCACGTTCATTCATCGGTTGCCGCCGAAGCCGCACCTTTGCCCGTTCCGTTTCCATGTTGGTTGTAGGCCTTGATAATCTCTTGCACCAATCGATGCCGGACCACGTCACTGTCCTGAAAATACACGAATTTGATCCCGTCCACGTTTCGCAGGATTTCCGAAATCTGAATCAAGCCCGACGGGCGGTCGGGCGGCAAATCGACTTGCGTAATATCCCCCGTCACCACGGCTTTGGAATTAAAGCCCAACCGCGTGAGAAACATCTTCATCTGTTCCGCCGTGGCATTTTGGGCTTCATCCAGAATGACGAACGCATCGTTCAGGGTCCGGCCCCGCATAAACGCCAAGGGCGCCATTTCGATGTCCCCGCGTTCGATCAGGCGATTCGCCCGGTCCATGTCCATCATGGCATACAAGGCATCATACAAAGGACGCAGGTACGGATGCACCTTGGCGAACATGTCGCCCGGGAGAAAGCCCAATCGCTCACCGGCCTCCACGGCCGGGCGGGCCAGGACGATCCGTTGCACTTCCTTTTTCGTCAGCGCCGCCAGGGCCATGGCCATGGCCATATACGTCTTCCCCGTTCCCGCCGGACCAATGCCGATCACGAGGTCATGTTGCCGGATGGCTTCGAGATAGATCTGCTGCGAGGGGGTTTTCGGAACCACCCATCCTTTGGGCGTGAGAATGTGCGCCGTCTCCAGGGAGGCAGACGTTGCGGGTTGGTCGGTTTCCGCCGCCTTGAGCGCGCGGGTGACGTCTTCCGATCGTATCTGACGCCGGCCGATCGTGCGTTCGGCCAATTCACACAGCAGCCCTTCGGCCCGCCCCACCGCTTCGGGCTGCCCTTCCAGGGTCACTTCATTGCCGCGGGCCGACACGCGCACGTGCAGGCCGTCTTCGATCAACCGGAGATGTAAGTCTCTCGGGCCAAACAGGTTGGAAAGATCGACCCCTTCACGAAGTGTGACTTTTTTCACGTGAGCGTTCTGGTCCAAGGGAGACACACGATACGTCTACGTATTCTAACAAAGGGGCTCATGGACCCACAAGAAAAAGATGTGTGACAAGAGCGTGACGCGCCGCCAACATCGTGCGGAGCATGGCTCTCTCGCTTTACCGCTTCTGGCAGGCCGGGCACACAAACGACGAGCGTTCGCTCATGAAACATTGAATCCTGGTCCCGCACCCGTTCGGACAAAGCGCGCCTTTCTTTTGATACACCAGATGCCGGTCCTGGAATTGTCCCCGGGTCCCATCCGGCGCCACAAAATCACGAACCGACGAGCCTCCCATGCGGATCGCCTCCTCCAGCACGCGTTGCATCGTTTCAAACAACACGCGGATTTTTCTCCTCGATAACCGACACCCGCGTGCGTGCGGATGGATGCCGGATCGAAACAACAGTTCATTGGCGTAGATGTTCCCGATACCGGCGATGCGGTGTTGATTCAACAATACGGCCTTAATCCGGCCGCGACAGGACTTGATCAAGTCCACAAACTCCTCACCGGTCATCGTGAACGGATCACGGCCAAAGCGGCGCTGACGATAGGCCGTCCAGGCCTCCTGATCCAGGAGCGACAGCCTGCCGAATCGACGGGCGTTCCAATACCACACCTCCGGTTGCGGGCCGTTTGCCAGCCGCATGATCATATGCACGTGCTTCGCACTCGGAACCGATGCACGCGTGAAGAGCAACAGGCCCGTCATGCCCAGTTCCGCGACCACCACCCGTTTCCCGGCCTCCCGTTCGCAGAACAGGGCCACGCTCTTCCCGTGCCGCTGCACCTCCACGACGCGCGCGCCGGCATACCAGGAGAGGGACTCGATGCCTTGCCGGATGATATCGTCCTGTCCGATCCAGATCTGCTTTATCGTGGACCCGACCACGGCTGCCTGTACTTGTCGTCGAACCACTTCGGCTTCGGGAAGTTCCGGCATCGCGATCCTCCATGGACCGGGCAAGCGTATCGGCACAAATCTTCAGTAAATCGTTGACAATTCCCGCCGTCTTTTTCTGTGCTCTAATTCCCCTCCTTTGTAAGGAGGGGCGAGGGGAGGTAGAGGCTGTACCCAGGACGATGGAACCCCGTGCTCCATGAACGGTTGACTCTACCCCACCCAGCCTCCTCTTACAAAGGGGAGGAAAGAAACCAACCTTCTTCCCTGGTACTCCTCTAGCCCCTGATTCTGTCAACGAAGTCGTGCACGCGTACGCCGTCCCGGCGGCGGTTGCGCGAACCCTCTGCGGCTTCTATACTGGTGAGACAGCTATTGACTGCCCTTCATCGGAAAGCAGGTTATGTCCCAACTCGACGTCCAATTCGTTCAAGACCGGCTCAGCCATGCCAAATGCGCCATATGCAAAAAGAGCCGGTTCGGCATCGACAGCCGGTCCATGAAGGAAGACGGGGAATGGAAGGGTCTCTGCCTGGACTGCTATTATACCTTTCCGGTCTACACGGATATGGAGTTTTATCTCCGAACCCAGCCCGACGTGAAATATTGGCTCAAGGAAATTACCTGTCCCCAGTGCAGCCATCGGGGCGTCACGCTCGACTTTCGCATTATCATGTCCGTGCGGGAGTCCCGCTATTTCGTGGTCTGCGAGCATTGCCGGCATTCATTTACCGAACAATCTTTTTTGGAAGTCTTCGAATAACTCTTATGAACGATTCCGAACCCTCCACCCCACCCCAGGACCCGGTTCCCGACAAAGACGACGCTTCGCCGGATTCGCCCAAAGCCAAGAAGGAAATTCACGTGGTCTCGGTTCCTCACGATGACGACATGATTGCCCAGGAAATGGCTGAACTCTTTGGCGAAGATGAAGTGACCCACAAACACGGCAGTACCGAGCCTGAGGGCGACTAGTGCGAAGGGCAGGCACACGGGCCTGCCCCTACCGGAATGCCCCATGATCCCGTAGGGGACGGCCTGCGTGCCGTCCCGAATTGAGGGCGCGACGCCAACGACCAAAGAGAACGACCCTGGATTTCCGATTAGATCCCCGATCAGTCGGGGACAGGCGTCGGGAATGACAGAGCGGTGCATGAGGCGGTTCAGGGCTTGGGGAACCATGGGATGAACGCATTGGTGGTCCGTTGATACTCCCGGTAGTCCTCGCCCCGGCTGGCTAAGGCCTGGGCTTCGGCCATGGGGATGCCGCTCACTTTGAGCAAGGCTCCGATCATGACGACCGGCCCCACGATCGTCAGCCACCAGCCGGGCAATCCGATACTCATCACCACGTAGGCGCACCAGTGCACGCCTTCACAAAAGTAATTGGGGTGCCGGGAATATCTCCACAGCCCACGTCGACAGGTTTTGCCTCTATTGCCGGGGTCTTGCCGAAATCGTTTCAACTGCGCATCGGCTACGGCTTCTCCTCCTACCCCCAAGGCCCAGATGACCACCCCCAGGACTTCCCACGTCTGCCACGCTGGGTCGGGATTGGACATGAGGACCAACAACGGAACCGAAAAGACGGCGACGGCCACGGCTTGTCCGACGAAATACGCAAAGAAATAGAACTCGGCCCGACCGCCCCATTGTTTGCGAAGCGACCGGTATCGTTGATCCTCGACGACCCCACGGATTCGGTTGGCTGCAATATACACCGCCAGGCGAACCGCGTACACCGTTGCCATGGCGGCCACCACCAGGCGATGACTCACGTCACCCGTGGTCGTCAGACCGAAGCCGATGGCCACCAGGCCGAATCCCACACAAAACCCCATATCCGCCAACGACGCATTCCGATGCACCCATCGGTAGCCCGACCACAGCCCCACCATCATGGGTGTGGCCAGGAGCCAGGCCCATACGGGGAGTTCCCAGTTCATGGTCGACCGATTCCCCTCCTTTGTAAGGAGGGGCGAGGGGAGGTAGAGTCTTTGGACAGAACGGCACCCCCCCGTTGCTCAGAGGCCTCTACCCCACCTGTCCTCCCCTTACAAAGGGGAGGGAAACCCTTGTCCGTTAACCTGCGTACCAAAGCCTGTCCCCCGACAGATGTCATTGAAGAGTAGGGAACCCTGCCGCGGATATTGACCCCGGGAGGAGCCTTGTGTATGGTGAGCCGCTACGTTTGGGAGGTGCGCTCATGACTGATCCGTTAATGCAGGCCTACTTGGAAGTTGAACGTTCCATGCAACGCTATAATGAGGTCCTTGATCGCTATCTGATTTCTCTCCAATCCACGGAGGGGGCGGATGCCACCAAGCTCGAACGCATGACCGCCGGAACAAAGGCCATGAGGGATAGTAGCAGCATTTTTCTGTCCTATGCGAAATTTGTGGCCTATGGCATGCCGGAGAGCGAAGACCTCATCGAAGAGGAGGATGATCTTCAAGCCTGATCCCTACTCGTCGTCAGGTCAGAGAAAAAATGAGTGCCGCGTGCTCTCCCTGACACGGGAGGCCGCTCGACAGAGACGTTTTTGTCACGGGGAGGGGCGCCTTCTCAACTGATGAGAAGGGCAATGGTCATGGTCGGGGCGAGCCGATTTGAACGGCCGACCTCTCGCACCCCAAGCGAGTGCGCTACCGGGCTGCGCCACGCCCCGACGATGATTCCATTTCCGGGAGAACGGCTGACCTTGTTTTCGGGTTCATGAAGGGAGATTCTGACGACTCGGGTCTTTCAACCTGTCCACGATATCCCGGAGTTCTTCTTTGATTTGCTGCACCTGCCCGCCAGGAATCGCGGGGCGCTCCCCACCACGCCGGCGACGCCAGTGCCGTTTGAGGCCCATGATGGTATAGCCTTCCTCATAGAGCATCCGTTTGATTTCCAGCACGGTTTCGATCGTCTGTTTATCATAGACCCGATGTCGCCCCTGACTCTTTCTGGGGCGAAGAAACGTGAACTCGGATTCCCAAAATCGCAGCACGGACGCCGGTAATTTCGTAATCGTACTGACTTCGCCAATTTTATAAAACGCCTTGTCCGGGAATTTACTCGCCATGGGTCTTCCCAACGACGGCCTCCCTGCCGGCCGATGCACACGATTGGTGTACGGCCCTACAAATTCACGTCTCTTTTGAATATTTGACTTGCTCGAAAGGTGACCACTTTTCGAGGGGTGATGGCAATTTCTTCACCGGTTCGAGGATTCCGTCCTTTCCGCTCTCCTTTGCTTCGCACCATAAAATTTCCGAATCCCGCTATTTTCACCGCCTCGCCCTTGCACAGTGCGTCTTTCATGCACTGCAAGGCGTACTCCACCAACTCCATGGCCTCGGTTTTGGAAACGCCTACTTGTTCACAGATGTGATTGGCAATGTCGGCTTTACGCATGGTCCCCCCAGAGGTCACTCGTCTTTTTTCGCGAGGGATTTTGGCCCTGCACGGTATCGAGCGAGCACAGGATTGTCAAGAACCAGGATTTAGCCTGGCCTCGATTCCACCGGCTCATCGGGTTCGCCCTTCAGCAGCTTATACTCGATGCTATCGGCCAAGGCTTGCCAACTGGCCTCGATAATATTCTCCGACACGCCCACCGTGCCCCAGGTACTTTTATGGTCGCCGGATTCAATCAGCACCCTGACCTTTGACCCGGTTCCGTGACTGCCCGCCAACACGCGCACTTTGTAGTCCAACAACCGGACTTCGCGGAGTTCGGGGTAGAATTTTTCCAGCGCTTTCCGTAAGGCGTTATCCAGCGCATTGACGGGCCCGGCCCCTTCCGCCGCGGTCTGCTCCACGATCTGATCGACCTTCACTTTGACGGTGGCTTCCGTAATCGGCGCCTCATCGGCGTGCCGTTTCTCGACAATGACCCGCAAGCCCAACAGTTCAAACGAGGGACGATGCGTTTCCATCGCTTCCCGGACCAGTAACTCGAATGATCCTTCAGCCCCTTCGTACTGATACCCGTCCCGTTCCAGGCTCTTGAGTCGGGTCAACAGTTCCTGCAGATGCGGATGGTCTTTGGAGAGGCTGAAGCCCAAACCTTCCACCTTCCCGACCACCCCACTGCGACCGGTATTATCCGAAATCAACACCCGTTGCCGATTGCCCACTGATTCCGGAGCAATATGCTCATACGTTCGGGCATTTTTCTGAACGGCATGGATGTGGACTCCCCCCTTATGGGCAAACGCCGCATCCCCGACGTAGGGTTGCCGCTTATTGGGCAGCAGGTTCGCAATTTCAGAAACGAAATTGGAGACGTTCCGGAGTTGCCGTATCCGATCGTCTCCCAACACTTCCGTCTGCATCTTTAACTCAAGGTTGGCCAGCACGGAACAGAGGTTGACGTTCCCGCATCGCTCTCCGATCCCATTGATGGTCCCTTGCACTTGCCGGGCGCCCTGCTGAACGGCCACCAGGGTATTCGCCACCGCCATTTCCGCGTCATTATGCGCATGAATGCCCAAGGGCACGCGACACGCTTGCTTCACCTGCGCCCAAATGGCCTGGACTTCCCACGGCATGGTGCCGCCGTTGGTGTCACAGAGAATAATCCGTTCGGCCCCGCCGTCGACTGCCGCCTGTATCGTCTGCATCGCATAGGCGGGATCGGCCTTAAACCCGTCAAAGAAGTGTTCGGCATCATAAAAGACCTGTTTCCCCTTCGCACATAAGTACGCGATGGAATCCCTGATCAGTTCAAGATTGGTTTCCAACGCGGTGCCCAACGCCTCCGTGACGTGCAAGGTCCAGCTTTTCCCGAACAGGGTGATGATTTTGGTTTCCGCCGCCAGGAGCGCTTGGAGATTGGCATCGGTGCCGGCTGATTGATTGGCCTTTCGGGTCGAGCCGAATGCCACAATTTTCGCGTGTTGCAGCGGAATCGCCCGGATGGCCTGAAAAAACTCGATATCCCGGGGATTGGCCCCGGGCCATCCGCCCTCGATGAACTGGATGCCCAACTCATCGAGTTTCTGCGCAATGCGGACTTTGTCGTCAACCGAAAAACTTACGTCTTCGGCCTGGGCGCCGTCGCGAAGCGTGGTATCGTAGATTTCTAAAGGGGTCGAATCCGTCATCATGTTCTCAATCCTACTCGGCTTTCTCTCGCCTGCCACAGGCGGTTCCGAAAGCCCATCTTTCCGTACATACTCGAATCACGTTTTCTTTTTCAAGGCCTCTTCACGGAGTTTCGGTATTTTCAGGTGCTTTGTCCAGTCCGAATTCCTTATGAAGAGCCCGGACGGCTTTGTCCACGTCATGTTCATCCAAGATACAGGAAATCTTAATTTCGGACGTGCTGATCATCATGATGTTGATTTTTTCTCGTGCGAGCGTTTGGAACATTCGTGACGCCACGCCCGAATGGGACCGCATGCCGACTCCCACCAACGACACCTTGGCAATCTCCTCCTTGACTTCGACGGCCCCTGCGTCGATTTCGGCGGCCGTTTGTGTGACCAGCGCCATCGCACGCGCCAGATCGCTCCGTGGAACCGTAAAGGAAATATCCGTCAACGCATCCTGGTGGCTCACGTTTTGAATAATCATATCCACCACCACGGAGTGTTCCGCCACGACGCCGAAGAGGTTCGCCGCAATTCCCGGTCGATCCGGAACGCCCACCACGATGATCTTGGCCTGGTTCCGGTCGCCCGTGACTCCGGACACCACGGCCTGTTCCATATCAACGTCTTCATGCGTCACGAGTGTGCCTTCTCCTTCCTGAAAACTCGATTTTACTTGTACCGGAACCCGGTATTTCGCTGCAAATTCAACGGAACGCGCCTGGAGCACTTTCGCCCCCAAACTCGCCAGCTCCAGCATTTCTTCATAGGATAGTTTCGGAATCCGCCTGGCCTCGGGCACCACGTTGGGATCCGTGGTGTACACGCCATCCACGTCGGTAAAGATCACGCATCGATCCGCCTGCAACGTCGCGGCCAACGCCACGGCCGTCAGATCCGATCCCCCTCTTCCGAGCGTGGTGACTTCCGCGCGTTCGTTGACGCCTTGAAACCCCGCCACAATGGGCAGGACCCCCTGAGCAAGGGCCTGCTTCACGGGCTCGGCCATCACCTTCGCAATGCGAGCCCGCGTATGCGAACTGTTGGTCACGATCCCGCCCTGGCGCCCGGTAAATGAACGCGCATTGATTCCACGGCTCCGCAGTTTCATCGCCAGAAGGGCAATAGTCACACGCTCTCCGGACGAGAGCAACATGTCCAGTTCCCGGTCATCCGGTTGCGGGGTGATTTCATGGGCAAGCCGCAACAGTCGATCCGTCTCCCCGCTCATGGCGGACACGACCACCACGACCTGGTTGCCCGCTCTATAGGTGTTTTCTATCAGTTCGGCAATCCGATGGATTCGTTCAATGTTCCCAACGGACGTCCCGCCGAACTTTTCGACTACCAGTGCCATCAGTGATGCCTTTTTCCGCTTCTTTTGTCGCTGCGGGATCCCTGCTCGGAGGCAGGGACATGCCTCATCCCGCCTTCTTCATGGCGGCATACGATGCCACCCGACTTCGCTACGCCCTTTTCAGTTCATCCTCTTGACAAGACACGAGTCGCCGGACAGACAGGAAACGCTCAGGATCGGAGCAACGCAAGCACGTCTTCCCGTGTGGCTTTGACCGTCAGGGTTTTGGGTGAGATTTCAACGGCAATATCAGGGTCCTTCAGGCCATGGCCGGTTAACGTGCAGACGACCGTGGCCCCTTCGGGCAACAATCCGGCCTGGCTGCACTTGGTCAACCCGGCTACCGAGGCGGCAGAAGCGGGCTCACAGAAAACACCTTCTTCTTTGGCGAGCGCCTGGTACGCCTCAAGGATTTCTTCATCCGTCACCATCCGGATCGCTCCGGACGATTCCTCCACGGCTTGCAGCGCCAGCTTCCAACTCGCAGGATTGCCGATACGAATGGCCGTCGCCACGGTTTGGGGCTGTTCGATCACGTGGCCTCGAACGATCGGCGCCGCCCCCTGGGCCTGAAAGCCCATCATTTTCGGGCATTGCGCGATCTGTCCCGCGGTCCAGTATTCCTTATACCCTTTCCAATACGCCGAGATGTTCCCGGCGTTGCCCACCGGCAGATAATGGTACGAGGGCGCGCGGCCCAACTGATCACAGACTTCCATGGCTGCGGTTTTTTGTCCTTCCAGGCGAAAGGGGTTTAACGAATTGACGAGTTCGAATTCCTCGTTGGCACACAAATCCTTGACGATTGACAGCGCCTGATCGAAATTGCCTTCAATTTGAATCACGATGGCTCCATGCGCCATCGCCTGGGCCAGTTTTCCCAACGCCACCTTCCCCGCCGGCACCAGCACGTACACCGGCAGGCCCGCTCGCCCGCCATAGGCTGCGGCCGACGCCGACGTATTGCCGGTGGAGGCACACATGACCGCACGAGCGCGTTTTTCCAACGCCTTGGATACCGCCAGGGTCATCCCGCGATCCTTAAACGACCCGGTGGGGTTGGCTCCTTCGACTTTCAGATACAGGTCGACGTGCGGACAGATTCGTTTGGCCAACCGGCTGGCTTGAATCAGGGGCGTGTTGCCTTCACACAGGGTGACCACCGGCGTCTGTTCCGTGACCGGAAGAAACTTTCTGAACTCTTCTATGACTCCACGCCAGGGCATCATCGTCCTATCTCATCGAAAGTTCGCGGGCCGCCACGGGGGGCGGTCCCTACTCCTCCACCCGAATGACCGTCACCGGCTCGGACACAAGCGATGACAGGTGATTGATTTCCCTGATCGCGGTTTGCACCGAGCGTTCCGACGCGCGATGCGTCATGATCACGACCGGAACCGTTTGGCCTTCCTGCCGGCCCTGCTGCAACACGGACGCAATACTGATGGCATGATTGCCGAGTACGCCGGCTATCCTGGAAAGCACCCCGGGCTGATCCGGCACCATACAGCGCAGGTAATAGCGGGTGGTCAATTCTTCCATCGGGCGAATCCGGATCGGCATCCTGCCGTCCATTTGAAACGAGGTCGGCGGCACGCGCCCACACGCCTGCTTGCGAACGTTGCGCGCAATGTCGATCACGTCGCTCACGACCGCGCTTCCCGTCGGCAGCGACCCCGCCCCCTGCCCGTAAAACATGACGTCACCCACGGCATCGCCCACGACGTGAATGGCGTTATAGACTCCATCCACTTGGGCCAGCGGCGCCGTCTTGTCAATCATGGTGGGATGCACGCGGGCTTCGATGCCGCCCTCACACCATTTCGCCACCCCCAGCAGTTTCACCGTCATCCCCAACTCCGACGCGTAGCAAATATCCAAGGCCGTCAGGCGTTGAATGCCTTCGGTATAAATCTCCTTGACGTTGACGGGCGTTCCATAGGCCAGGCTCACCATGATAGCCAACTTGTGCGCGGAATCGATTCCTTCGATATCGAACGTCGGGTCCGCCTCCGCGTAGCCCGCGGCCTGCGCCTGCGCCAGGGCATCCTGAAATTCCCGTCCCTCGCGTTTCATCTGGGTCAAAATATAGTTGGAGGTGCCGTTCATGATGCCGGCCAGGGACGTACAATGATTGGCCGCCAGGCCTTCGGTCAATGATCGAAGAATCGGAATCCCGCCACCCACACTGGCCTCGAAGCCCATGTCCACACCCGCGCGATGGGCGGCGGTAAACACGTCCTCGCCATGCACCGCCAACAAGGCCTTGTTGGCGGTGACGACGTGTTTGCCTTTGCCGATGGCTTCAAGAATGACGCGTTTCGCAAAATCATAGCCCCCGACGGCTTCAATCACGATCTCGATGGACGCATCATTCAGGAGTCCGGGAAGATCCGTACTGAGGACGCCTTGGGGAAGCACCATGCCACGATCCGACGTCACGTCAAGATCCACGATTCGTTTCAAGCGCAGGGGCACCCCCACCCGTCGCGCAATCAACTCGGCCTGGTTGCACAGGATTTTCGCGGCCCCGGACCCGACGGTACCGAATCCGACCAGGCCTATTCCGATTTCACCGTTCATGATTGATCGTCCAGTTTTAACGCGGTCTTGATGCCTCGAATGGCTTGATGTGTTCGATGTTCATTTTCCACCAACGCGAATCGGACGTATTCATCGCCGCCTTCCCCGAATCCGATCCCCGGGGACACCGCCACTTTCCCTTCGCGGAGAAGGAACTTCGAAAACTCGAGCGAACCCATTCCCGCGTAGGCTGCGGGAATTCGCGCCCACACGAACATCGTGGCTCGCGGATAATCGACCCGCCAGCCGATACGATTCAGGCCGGAGACCAACGCGTTCCGCCGGCTTTCATATTGTTTCACAATGGTCTGTACGCAATCCTGCGGTCCCGTGAGCGCGATAATACTGGCAATTTGGACAGGCTGAAACATCCCGTAATCCAAATAGCTTTTGATCTTGGTCAAGGCCCCAATGATCTCCTTGTTGCCGACGCAGAATCCGACCCGCCACCCCGGCATGTTGTAGCTCTTGGATAACGAGTAAAATTCCACGCCGATGTCTTTCGCTTCCGGCACTTGTAACAGGCTCGGCGCTCGATAGCCGTCGAACACAATGTCCGCATAGGCCAAGTCATGAATGACGTAGAGCTCGTGTTCACGCGCAAACGCCACCACTTTCTTGAAAAACTCCAAATCCACCACGCTCGTGGTCGGGTTGTGGGGAAAACTTATGATCAGGGCTTTCGGTCTGGGTTGGCTTTGGCGATAGGCGCGCGTGAGGTTTTCAAAAAAATCGTCAGTGGGACGAAGCTCGACGCCGCGCACTTCTGCGCCCGCAATAATCACGCTGTACATATGAATGGGATACGTCGGCGTGGGCGTCAGCACCACGTCGCCCGGCCCCAACATCGCGAGCACCAGATGCGACAATCCCTCTTTGACGCCCAACGTCACGATGGCTTCGGTCTCGGGGTCAATATCCACGTTATAGTGTTGGCCGTACCACGCACTGATGGCATGGCGTAATCTCGTAATACCACGAGACGCCGAATACTTGTGATTTTTCCCTTTCCGGGCCGCTTCGATTAATTTCTCAACGATATGGGGAGGGGTCGCCTGATCGGGGTTCCCCATCCCAAAGTCGATAATATCCTCACCACGCTGCCTCGCCTGAATTTTGAGTTCCTGGACCTGGCTGAAGACGTAGGGTGGAAGACGTTGAATTCGAAAGAAATTTTGCATGGTTCAGCAGAACAACGATGGTTGACAGAAAAACGGCCAGTGATGACGCGTCACGGTGATAACCTGTTATTGTAGTAGAGGCCAGACAACCAGTCAATGAAAGGCTTTGTTTTTTCAGCTTTTTTCTTAGACGCTCAGGAACGCGCCTTCTCCGGGTTGACCGAGCATGGTTCATTGCGACCCCTTGCCTGTTTTGCCATAATGCACGGGAGCAGGTTCTCTCTCCCTGCACCTTGACACGGATCAGAAAGGTTGCCATGGCTCGGCTCGGCGTCAACATCGACCACGTCGCCACTCTCCGGCAGGCCCGAGGCGGGCATGAGCCGGATCCCATTGCCGCGGCGGTACTGGCGGATCTGGGAGGCGCGGACGGCTTGGTCGTCCATCTTCGTGAAGACCGGCGACACATCCAGGAACGAGACCTGACTCTGCTCCGGGATATTGTCCCTTCCGTTTTGAATCTGGAAATGGCCGCGGACGACGCGACCGCAAAGATTGCGTTGCGTGTCCGGCCCGATAAAGTCACGCTGGTCCCTGAACGGCGACAGGAACTCACCACCGAAGGCGGGCTTGCGGTGACGGAACATCGGAAGCGACTCACCCCCTTGATTCGCCTCTTCCACGACGCTCAGATTCCGGTCAGCCTGTTCATCGACCCGGACCGGGGTCAAATCCGCGCCGCGCACAAAGTCGGCGCCGATGCCGTCGAACTGCACACCGGAACGTATGCCAACAGCCACCAGCCCCGAGAGATCCGGAAAGAAGTCGAAGCCCTTCTGCAGGGAGCACGCCTTGCCCAACAATTAGGGCTGGAGGTGAATGCCGGCCATGGGCTGACGTATCACAATATCGACCGCCTGACGGAAATCACCGAAATCGTGGAATTCAACATCGGGCACAGTATTATTTCCCGTGCGGTTCTCGTCGGCCTCGAACGAGCCGTCAGGGAAATGAGAGCTTTGATCCCTTCATCGCTTCGTCACTAGCTGCCCGGCGCGTTCGTGCTTGATTCGTCATGAAAATCGTCACCGCCCACCAGATGCGAGAACTCGATCGTCGCACGATCCACGAGGCCGGCGTGCCCGGAACAACGTTGATGGAACGCGCAGGATCCGGCGTGGTGTCGGCCATGAAAGAGACCTTCGGCCCCTTGAAGGGGAAAACAGTGACGGTCTTCTGCGGAAAAGGCAACAATGGAGGAGATGGGTTCGTCGTCGCAAGACTCCTGCGTCAACAACGCAGTGTTGTCCAGGTCTGTCTTCTTGCGCAGACCCGCGATCTCAAGGGTGACGCCAAACTGATGTATCAACGGTTTATCAAAGGCGCCGGCCGGTCGAGCGTCTTGAGTGCCCCCTCCGCGGACCACATGCACCAGTTGGTCCGACACAGCCACGTTCTTGTCGACGCGCTCCTGGGAACCGGAACGTCTTCACCGATCACCGGCCTGTACCATGAAGCCATTCACGCCATGAATGCCTCGGAGGCTCCCACCGTTGCGGTGGATATTCCTTCCGGCATTGATGCGGATACCGGAGCGACGTTAGGGACGGCGGTTCACGCCCACCTGACCGTCACGTTGGGGAATCCCAAGCTCGGGCTCTTTCTGGGAGCGGGGATTGATCACGTCGGCCGCCTTCATTGCGCCGATATCGGCATTCCTGCTCAGTACGTCGAAGATCTGCGTCTTCCCATTGCGCTGTTGACTCCTCCCACTATTCGACCTTGGCTGCCCAAGCGCCCGGCCTCGGCACATAAGGGGACGTTTGGTCACGCCGGGATCATTGCCGGCTCATCCGGGAAAAGCGGAGCCGCCGCCTTGGCGGCCAAAGCGGCCTTCAGAGCAGGCGCCGGGCTTGTCACCGTGGCGACGCCGGCCGGTGTGCAGGCCGGTGTCGCCTCAGGCGTTCCGGAAGTCATGACCTTACCGCTTCCCGAAACCGCAGAGTCCACGCTGTCGCGACAAGCCCTGCCCCAGTTGCAAACCTTTTTGCAATCCCGCAATGCGATCGGCATGGGACCGGGGCTCTCGACGCATGCTGAAACCGCTGAAGTGATTCGAACGCTGATCGCCCGGTGCGAGCGCCCGATCGTCATCGATGCCGACGCGCTGAATGCCTTGGCGGGCCATACGAGTCTCCTCCGTTCATGCCCGCTCTCCCCGATCGTGACTCCCCACCCCGGAGAAATGGCGCGGCTGCTTGGTGAATCGACGGCGACCACCGTGAACCTCGATCGTTTGGGGATTGCTCAAGACTTTGCCCGCACCCATTCGAGCATCGTGGTATTGAAGGGAGCACGAACGATTGTTGCCCATCCTCATGGAGCGACTGCCATGACACCGACCGGAAACCCCGGCATGGCCACTGCCGGAACGGGAGACGTTCTCACCGGGATCCTTGCCGGTTTGCTCGCGCAAGGGGTCTCACCGTGGGAGGCGGCTCAAAGCGGCGTCTATCTTCACGGATTGGCAGGCGACCTCGCGGCTCAGGCGTATGGGTATCCGAGTTTGATGGCCGGTGATCTTCTCGTCTACCTGCCCCAGGCCATCACCCACGTGCTGGATGCCGGCGCCTACCGACCGTGAAGCCGTTCCCGGACCATATGGCCATTGAACACATGGAGCCCTGGACCCTCGCCCTGACGTCATCTTCGCAAACCAAGACATTCGGCTCAACCATCGGCCGCCGTCTTGAGCGGGGCGCGGTCATCACGCTCGTTGGTGAGTTGGGCTCCGGGAAAACGACGTTTGTCCGCGGCGTCGCCCTGGGTGCAGGACTCGATCCCCACGTCGTCAGCAGTCCCACCTTTACCTTTATTCAAGAATACGTCGGACCCCTGATGCTTGCCCACGTTGATTTGTATCGACTGGAACAGTCGACGGAATTGGCTGACACGGGATTGGCCGAGTATTTTAACGGAGACTTCGTTGTCCTCATTGAATGGGCTGACCGGCTGCCTGCCGCGTGGTTGCCCGATGATTATCTTTCGATTCATTTCCTCCATACGGGAAAAAACATTCGTCGCGTGAAGGTTCAAGCTTTCGGGCCACGGAGTCGCGGCCTGCTTCACGCGATCATGCCGGGCTCAAGGTAGCGTCCTCATGGGTCAATCCGAACTGAAGCCACTGCTGAAACAATATTGGGACATCAAACAACACTACCCGGATACGATTGTTTTTTTTCGCGTGGGTGACTTCTATGAAATGTTTTACGAGGACGCGAAAGAGGCCGCGGCCCTGCTCAATATCGCCCTGACGACCAGGAACAAGAACAGCCCCAACCCCGTTCCCCTCTGTGGGGTGCCGTATCACGCGGCCACGAACTATCTGGCCAAGTTACTGAAAACCGGGAAAACCGTTGCGCTCTGCGAGCAGGTGGAAGACCCCAAATCGGCCAAAGGACTGGTCCGACGAGAGGTCGTACGACTGTACACCCCCGGCACGATTTTCGACGATGAGTTACTGGACGCCAAAGCGGCCAACTTCCTGGCGGCCTTATCCGTTCAACCCGATCCGGCCCATTCGCGTTGCCGTTTTGGGCTCGCCTCGATCGATCTTTCGACCGGACAATTTCTCGTTGCGGAATTTTCCGAGAAGGACTCGATGCTGGACGAACTCATCCGCCTGGGCCCTCAAGAAGTGATTATCCCTGACAAAACGGAAGCGATCGCGCTCGACAGGCTCCTGGAACCCCTGCGGTTACCTCGCGTGACGGAACAGCCCTCTCCCTATTTCGAATTGAACGCTTCGCAGGACATGCTCCGGGCTCATTTCGAGGTCGACCGCGTGGACATGCTTGGACTCTCTCCCACAGGGCCCGGTGTCCTAGCCGGTGGATGCATTCTGCGTTATCTGAAACATACCCAACCGACGCTGGAACACCGCCATATCCAAAAACCGGAACTCCTTGAACCCGCTCGGGAGATGCACCTGGACGCCATGACCATGCGTAACCTGGAACTGGTCCAGGCGTTACATCCCGATCAACAACACTCCACCTTGCTGTCGGTTCTCGATCAGACGGTCACGGCGATGGGAAGCCGGCTTTTGCGGCAATGGATCGTTCGTCCCCTGACTGACAACGAATCCATTCAACGCCGGCTCAACGCGGTGTCCACGTTCATGGAAAACCTGAAGCTTCGCCTGCACGTTCGTTCGTTCTTAAAAGACCTGCATGACCTCGAGCGATTAAGCAGCCGCGTGGTGATGGGCACGGCCACTCCGCGGGACGTTCTCCGTTTAAAAGACTCTCTGCACATTCTCCCGCAGCTTTTTCTGCTCTTCGACGGCATTGCCGATCCTCTTGTCAACTCCGTCTTGCAGCGGTGGGATGCCCTTTCGGATGTCACCACGCTTATTGAGGACTCCATCGACCCCAATACGCCGGCTTCCGTCAAAGAAGGACCGATCTTTCGAGACGGCGTTGATCCCATCATCGATGAGCTGCGACACGTGACCCGCAATGGCGTGCAATGGTTGACCGAGCTGGAACAACGCGAACGAGAGCAGAGCGGCATTGATTCGCTAAAAATCAAATACAACCAGGTATTCGGATACTATTTCGAAGTCACGAAAGCCAACCTGTCTCGTGTGCCGGAATATTTTCGACGGAAACAAACATTGGTGAACGCCGAACGGTATACGACTGAAGACCTGGAACGGATTGAAGCCCAACTGTCCGGGACCAATGAGACGTTGCGACGCGCCGAGCAAGAACGTTTTCAGACGATGCTGCGACAGATGGCCCGCCATGTTTTCCGAATTCAAAAAATGGCCAGGCACGTGGCCCAGCTCAACGTTCTCTCGAATTTTGCAGAGGTGGCTTCCAGGAATCGCTACGTCAAACCCGACATGCACGACGGAGGCATCATCCTCATAAAAAATGGACGCCATCCGGTGGTTGAACAATTCGACTTGCCCGAAGGATTTATCCCCAACGACTCCTGCCTGGACTTCGACGCCCATCGATTATTGTTGCTGACCGGCCCGAACATGGCTGGGAAAAGCACGTTTTTGCGGCAAACCGGGCTGATTGTGCTCATGGCCCATCTCGGCTGTTTTGTTCCGGCCTCCGAAGCGAAAATCGGGGTCATCGATCGGATGTTTACACGGGTGGGAGCCTCGGATAACTTAGCTTTTGGGTTGAGCACCTTTATGGTGGAAATGTTGGAAACGGCCGCCATTTTGCGTGGCGCCACGTCTCGTAGTCTTATCCTTCTCGATGAAATTGGGCGGGGCACCAGTACCTACGATGGATTAAGCCTGGCCTGGGCGATCGCCGAACATATTCAAGACAGGCGGATACTCGGAGCGAGGACCCTCTTTGCCACCCACTATCATGAAATGACGGATTTGGAAAAGTTTCGGGAAGGCGTTCAAAACCTCACCGTTGCGGTGAAAGAGGATAAAGATCAGGTCATTTTTTTAAGAAAAATCAAACCGGGGAAGGCCGCTCGCAGTTATGGAATCCACGTGGGAAAACTCGCCGGATTACCCTCTTCCCTCATTACGAGAGCCGAAGAAGTGCTGGCGCAACTTGAACAAGAGGCATCTTCCGAGAACATGAGAAACCGGATTCAGCAACAAGACCCTGAGCACCAGGTTTCCTCATCCCCCCAACCCCATCCCTTGATTGAAGAAATCAAACAGTTGGAACTGTTCTCCATGACTCCGCTCGAAGCGTTAAACCGATTAGCGGATATTCAAAAACGTCTTGATGCCGAATAAAAAAAAAGGGCAGGACCTGAGGTCCTGCCCTTTTGCTTCACGAAGAAAGCCTTTTTATTGCAACAACCCCCCGAACTTTCCTTCCTTTGTCCCCTTGGAGGCATGGGGCTTTTGGTTGGAATAGGGAATAAAACCGGAAATCGGTCCCACACCCGGGATCATCACGTCATACTGCATCTTTTTGTTTTGTGCCCAATGATTGTTGTCAATGGAATCCACGACGCTGATGGCTCTCAGGCTATGAATACTTCTTGGTTTATCCGGCGTGCCGGCCACTTCAGGAATCTCTTTAACCGACGACACGACCCGATGATTCTGCTCGGTCTCTTGCATCACGAGTTCGACCAAGCCGTAGTTGGAAGCTTCGGTTCCACTCATCACCGCTTGACTGTGTGAGCCTTTTCCCGCCGCGACAAGTTTTTTCCACACGCCATCATCAGCCGCGTAGACTTTCAAATTCTTTCCGGGGAAATATTTCTGCCAATAGTACCCGCTCTCGGCATTGCCCCCAAACACCGCGATATTCACCCAAGCGGCTTTTTCGTACGGATCAACAACCGCCACTCGGCCGTGCAGGGTGGTCGCTTTGCTGAGATCTCCCCACTCAAACCGTTCTTGGAATGCTTCAATGGCAAGCGCACTGGAGGCCATGCAACCCACCACGATCAAGGCAGTTAAAACGGCTAACCCTGATTTCCCAATTTTCATGATTCCTTCCTCCTCAATTAAGCGCTAAAGATAAAAACTCTTAAAATTGAATAAGTACTCTTATTATGTACGCACCAAATTCGTCAGTTACTCGGCAGCGAGGACTTTGAAGCCCGTGACCGTGTTGCCGTCGAGGCTCACTTCCATGGCCACCAAATTTTGTGACGCGTCGGTCAATTGCTTCATCAACGCGGAATCTTTCACGCGTAACCGCACGGTCGTTTGCGGGTTGTACCATCCCGCATATGGATTGTTGCGATCCTCACCACCTTGATACCCCCACGCACAGCAGGCGAACAGCGGATCAGGAATGGCCACGTTCCGGTCATCGGACGCACGTCCAAGAGGGTCACCGGTTTCGGCAGGGTTGCTGGTGTTCCAATATTGAATGCCAAAGAGAATCTCGCCGGCCGGATTGTCGGCCCAATGGGCATACACGCGACCCTTTAAACTTGCGGGTGCGGTCCCGACGAGCTTCATGTCTCCGATAGTGGCGACTTGATTTGGATCACCCGAACATTTCTTGTTGCTAGAACAGGGGCCCTTTTGGGCATCTGCCAGACCGATGAATCCAACGAGCATCAGAGCTGCAGCCAGCACTCCCACAACGCCCCCACGGAAAAATGACTTCTTCATTTCCCCCTCCTTTACTTAGGATGACATAATAAAAATAACGACTCGTACTTTTTAACCAAAAACCTTCTCAATTGCAACGAAAAAGCACAACTCCTTTTCTCACCCCTTGCAGGGGACCACTTTCGGCCTTCCCCACCTTCCACTTTTAACCAGAGTCGCCCATGCTACTCATCCTGCTGCGAGTTGTCAAGAGGCTTTCCAAGGAAAATTTGCCGGTTTTTCAGGGTTGCGCAAAAATGTTTTCCTGAAAGGTTTCCGGGTTCACGGGTCCCAACGCCGTCATGGACATTGCGCCAAAATCCAAGATCTCCCGGCCGATTTCTTGAATATCCTGCACGGAAACGCGATCAATGGCAGACACGAGTTCCTGGAGGGACACGTACCGCCCCTGCGCGAGTTCATCCTTGGCCAACTTGTTCATTCGCCCATAGGTCCCTTCCAACCCCAGCATCACGGTCCCTTTTAATTGGTTCTTGGTTCGCTCAACTTCTTGAGGAACGGGCCCGCGTTTCTGCAATTTCTTGATTTCCCGACACACCAGGTCCACCACCGAGGTCGCCTCTTTGGCACCGCTCGCCGCATAAATGGTCAACACCCCTCCATCTGAAAAACTCGACAATTGGGAACAGATCGTATACGCCAGGCCGCGTTTCTCCCGAACTTCCTGAAAAAGCCGGGAACTCATCCCGCCCCCAAGCAGGGCGTTCAACGTATAGGCCGCGTATCGGGCCGGATGTGCCACGGGAAGTCCCTTAAATCCCATACAGAGATGGACCTGCTCCAACCGCTTCTGATGCACCATGATCCCGCCACGAACGTGGGGCGGCTTCTGCCGTTGCACTCCATTCCCCTGACTCCCCACGGGGGCCCACTTTCCAAATGCGGCATTGATTAAGACCTCGACCTTCTTCACCTCAAAATTCCCGGCCACCGCAATCACGGTTTTCTCCGGACGATAGTGTTGATCCAGATAGTGGAGAAGATCGCGTCGTTGAATGCGTTTCATGGTGGCCTGGTCACCCAGGATCGACCGCCCCAGGGGATGCCCCCGCAACACCTGCTTGGCATGCAGTTCCTGCACGAAGTCTTCAGGGTCGTCTCGAACCATTCGGATCTCTTCCAACACGACCTGCTTTTCCCGTTCGATTTCCTTGCGATCAAACCGGGAGTGATAGAAGACGTCGGCTAACAAGTCGATCGCCTGCCCGATCTGTTGATCCAACACTTTGATGTACAGGGTGGTGGTTTCATGCGTGGTAAAGGCATTCATCTCTCCACCCAGGCTATCGATTTCGTGAGAAATTTGTGCCGCGGATCGACGGCGAGTGCCTTTGAACATCATATGTTCAAGGAAGTGGGCAAAACCCTTTTGCCGCGGCCCTTCATCCCTGGTGCCGACGTTTTCCCAGACACTCATGGCGACGGATTTGAGCGACGGCATCCGTTCCATCACGACGCGAACGCCGTTATCGAGGACTATTTTACGCGTCCAGGCCATTGTCTCGATACCCGACACCGGAGTGGGGACAGACCTTCCGCCGGGGAAACGGAAAGAAAGTCGCGCGCGCGCGGCGCACGCATTCATCCATTTCAAAGTTTGGGATGGAAATGTTGACGGTCAACGGCTCCCTAGGAAGCGGCAGGAGGCTGCTCCGATTCCATTAACGCCTCTTTGCGGCTTAACCGAATTTTACCCTGCCTGTCGATTTCCAGGACTTTGACCATGACTTGTTCCCCTTCCGCCAGTTCATCAGCCACGGATTGGACCCGATGCTCGGCCAATTGTGAAATATGAACCAAGCCATCGACGTTGGGTAAAATCTCGACGAAGGCGCCAAAATCGACGATTTTCCGGACGGTCCCCATGTAGGTTTTCCCCACGATCGCTTCCTCCGTCAACCGGTTGACCATGTCAATCGCCTGCTGGGCCGACGCTTCGTCCACCGACGCAATCGTCACCAGGCCCGAATCGTCGACGTTGACCTTGACCCCGCATTCCGCAATGATGCTGCGAATCACCTTCCCGCCCGGCCCGATGACGTCGCGAATTTTGTCGGGTTTGATCTGCAGCGTATAAATTCGAGGGGCATGGGGCGCCAGAGAATCCCGGGGAGATGAGAGCGATTCCTCCATTTTTTCCAAAATATGGAGCCGGCCGGCCCGGGCTTGTTCGAGTGCTTGCCGCATCAAATCAATGGTGATCCCCTCGATCTTGATATCCATTTGAAGCGCGGTGATCCCCTCTCGTGTCCCCGTCACTTTAAAATCCATGTCTCCCAGGTGATCTTCGAGTCCGAGAATATCCGACAAAATCAGGACCCGGTCGCCGTCTTTGATAAGCCCCATGGCAATGCCCGCCACCGGTTTTTTAATGGGCACGCCGGCATCCATCATGGCTAAGGTGCCCCCGCACACCGTGGCCATGGAAGAGGAGCCATTGGATTCCAAAATGTCCGACACAATGCGAATGGTATAGGGAAAACTCTCCTTGTCCGGCAGAACCGACTTCAACGCACGCTCCGCAAGTTTCCCATGCCCGACTTCGCGTCGCCCGGGCGAACGCAATGGCCGGGCTTCCCCCACGCTAAACGGCGGGAAATTATAGTGGAGCATAAAGTTGCGGAAATACTCCCCCTCCAGCGCGTCGATGCGTTGCTCATCGTCCGAAGTCCCCAGCGTGACCACGGCCAGACTTTGGGTTTCCCCTCTCGTGAACAGGGCAGAGCCATGCGTGCGCGGCAAAATACTCGTTTCGCATGTGATGGGCCGAATATCGGAAGCTCCCCGACCATCGGCTCGGACTTTCTTTTCCAGAATCATCTCGCGGACTTCATGATATTCCACATCATGATAGACCTCTTTGACTTGCCGGCAGCGCACCGGGTCCTCTTCGCCAAGCTTGTCGACCGCGTCGGCCATGATCTGGTCCAACCGCTCTTGCCGGTCGTTTTTGTTGGCGATGAGCACGGCTTCTCGAATCGGGCCGGCCACCGATTCGCGCACCTGTCGTTTCAACTCCTCACCGACCGGCTCAACCGGCACCACCCGCTTGGTCCGCCCCACCATCGCCTGCAATTCGACGATTTTCGCCACGATCTTCTTGATTTCCGAATGGGCCAACGCCAACGCATCCAGGAACACGGACTCGGACAGCCCATTCGCCCCGGATTCCACCATCAGGATCGCGTCCTCGGTGCCGGCGACAACCAAATCGAGTTCGCTGTTCTGGAGTTCCTGCATACTGGGGTTGACCACGAATTGGCCGTTCACGCGTCCGATTTTGACGCCGGCCAACGGGCCGCCAAAGGGAATATCCGAGATCGAGAGCGCGGCTGAGGCCGCGGTGAGCCCCACCACTTCCGAAGTCATCGATTGGTCCACCGAGAGCACCGACGCGATCACTTGTGTCTCATAAGAAAACCCTTTCGGGATCAAGGGGCGAATAGGCCGGTCGATGAGCCGGCTCGTCAGGGTTTCTTTTTCCGACGGAGCTCCTTCCCGCTTGAAATACCCGCCTGGAATTTTTCCGGCCGAATAGGCCTTTTCCAGATAATTCACCGTGAGCGGTAAAAAGTCCACATCCGGCTTCAATATCTTGGAAGACACTGCCGTGGCCAAGACCATCGTGTCACCATAGGAGGCCAACACGGCCCCATCGGCCAGCTTGGCCATCCGACCCGTCTCCAACCGCATCTTGCGTCCCGCTATATCCAATTCAACTGCTTGCACCATGTATCTCTCTCCTTCTTGCCTTCGTGATCACCTTCGTTGAGAAGCGTTGTTATTTCCGCAGCCCTAATTTTCCAAGCAGGGCGCGGTAGCGCCCGACGTCTTTTCGATGCAAATAATCCAACAAGCGCCGGCGAAGGCTCACCATTTTCAGCAACCCGTGTCGCGAATGATGATCTTTTTTATGCGTACGAAAATGGTCTGTTAAATAGTTGATACGATTCGTCAACAAGGCAATTTGCACCTCTGACGAACCCGTATCCCGTTCATGCTCCTGATGTCGCTGCACGATATCCGATTTTGCTTCCTTGACCGCTGCCATGCCAGCCTCCTTCTTCTTTATTTCATCCCTGTTGTCTCATGCGTGTTTCATGGAAAGGCGTGAGCGAGTTGCGCTCAAGACGTCTCTCCAAACACTTTGACCATCTGCAATTGCTGTCTCGGCACATCCAACGTCGACGAGGCCCATTTACCAAGGGCCAACAATCGTCCTCTGTCATCTTTCACCCGAATCAACGTTTCCGTGGAACTCTCCCGATCATCCTCCGACCAAATGGCGGCGCCCGAAACGGGCGAACCGTTCAAGACCTTCCCCACCATGGCGGGATCAACCGTCACCGCCGGAAGATGGGCCAAGGCCTCATCGAGATCCAGAAAAGCCCCCGGGTTTTTGACGAGGTCATCGCCACGTCCGATTTCACCAAGCGGCCACGCCCGGTCGAGGGGAAGTGGCCCGACTCGAACTCGGGTCAATTGGCTCAGATGCCCTCCCACGCCCAAGACCTGGCCGATATCCGCACATAAGGTGCGAATATACGTGCCTTTGGAACAGTGAACCCACAGCGTGACGTCGGGCAAGGCCATCGCCCTGACCTCAATCCGGTAAATGGTAATGGGGCGCGCCTGGCGGTCAAGGATTTTGCCGGCACGAGCCGCTTTGTACAGCGGTTGTCCTCCCATTTTGACCGCTGAATACATGGGAGGCACTTGCTGCTGTTCACCTTGAAATTGCGCAACCGCCGCGTGAATGGTCTCGGGACGAAGCCCCTGGATGGAACAGTCCCGCATGATTTCGCCCGTGGCATCCTGGGTTGTGGTCTCTTGCCCGAGACGCAAGACGGCCTCATACTCTTTGTCCCAATGAACCAGAAAAGCCGAGAGTCTTGTTCCTTGGCCCAGCAAGACGGGAAGCACGCCGGTTGCCTCGGGATCCAGGGTGCCGGCATGCCCCACTTTACGGACCTGAAGAAGACCGCGAACCTTGGCCACGACGTCGTGAGACGTCCACCCGGCGGGTTTCAAGACGTTCAGCACGCCGTGCGGCGTCGCCGGGGTCACGCGATGGACAGGAGGAATCTCATCAAGAATTCCGGCCATCATGCCTTTCCCTCGTCCCCGGATTCGCCCCAACCATCCCCCTCGCGCCCCGACTCATCGATGGGGAGCACGTCATCAAGAATCCGACCGATCTTTTCCGCTCGTGAGCCGCTCGAGTCGAACAAGAATGCCACCTCCGGGATATAGCGCAACTCCAAGCGCCGCCCCAATTCCAACCGAACGAACCCGGACGCATTTTTGAGAATCTTTCCGACGTCTTCTTCCTCGACCTGGTTCCCCAACAAAGACACATAGACGTGGGCTTTCCGCAGATCGTCATTCATCTCCACGGAGGTGACCGTCACGAACCGGAGCCGGGGGTCCTTGCATTTTCTGGCAAGAATATCCGCGACCTCCATTCTGATTTGATCAGCCACCCTGACCGATCGTTTATACGCCAGCTTCGACACGACACTCGCGCTTCTTCCCGCCCTACAACAGTTCTATTCGAAAATTGAGCAGTTCCAACGTAGGCGTGGCCCGAATCATATTGATCGATTGATCGAGAACCCGATTCACGTGACTCGATTCATTTGCAATACAGGCAATGCCCAACACGGATCGTTGCCAGAGATCATGATACTCAAGCTCGGCCACCGACACCCCGAACGTCCTGCTAAGACGCATTTTGAGGCTGGACAGAATTTGACGCTTCGATTTCAGCGAATGCCCTTCGGGAAAATGCAATTCTATCCGACAGACCCCAACCACCATCGGTTTTCAGCACGGCACGCCACACCCACGACTCAGTGCGGCCACACCGTCGATAGGGAGTTACAATTTGGCCGCCTCTTTATCAAAGACATACGCTTCAATCACGTCGCCGGCTTTAATGTCATTGAAGTTTTCAATGGCGATCCCACATTCATATCCCTGCTGCACTTCCCGGACGTCATCTTTAAAGCGCCGCAACGAATCCAGTTTCCCTTCATAGACGATGACGCTGTCCCGCAGCAAGCGAATGCCCTCACTCGCACGGGCAATATGCCCGTTCGTGACGTAACAGCCTCCAATCGCGCCGATTTTGGGGATCGTAAAGACCTGTCGAACCTCCGCGCGTCCCAACACGCGCTCCGTGAGGATAGGCTCCAGCAACCCCTCGGCGGCCGCTTTGACGTCTGCAATCGCATTATAAATAACGGTATGGAGTCGGAGCTCAACCCCCTCACGTTCGGCGAGCGCCGTCGACTTGGGGTCAGGACGAATGTGAAATCCGATCACCAGCGCCTTCGACGCAGACGCCAGCAACACGTCCGATTCGGTGATGCCTCCCACGCCCCGATGAATAATCTGCACATTGACGGTATCAGAGGAAATTTTTGTGATGGATTCGCACAAAGCCCCGACCGACCCTTGGGCATCCGCTTTGATCAGCACCGCCAATTCTTTCTTGTCCAACTCCTGGCCTTGAGCAAACAGCGCGTCCAACGTGAGCCGGCTCGGGCCGGCACCGAGCTCCGCCGTACGCAATTTTTGTTGTCGGGACTCGGCGATCTCCCGGGCCACCCGCTCATCTTTGACGACCACTAATTGATCCCCTGCAGCCGGTAACCCCAACAAGCCGACCACCTCGACGGGGGTGGAGGGTCCCGCCTCACGGATTTTCTTCCCATCGTGCGACACCAGCGCTCGTACGCGACCACTGGTCGCGCCTACCACGTACGCGGCTCCGATGTTCAACGTCCCGCTTTGGACCAGGACGGTGGCCACGGGACCACGACCACGATCCAACTTGGCCTCCAACACGACACCCTTCGTGGGTTGGGTCACGTCCGTGCGCAACTCCATGACCTCGGATTGAAGCAGCAACATCTCCAATAACGTCTCCAACCCCTGCTTTTCTTTCGCCGATACTTCCACGTAAATGGTCTGGCCGCCCCAGGCTTCAGGAGCGAGGCCCTGTTCCGACAGGCTCTGCTTGACTCGATCCGGATTGGCTCCGGGTTTATCGATCTTGTTGACGGCCACCACAATGGGGACCTGGGCAGCCTGCGCATGATTGGCAGCTTCGAGGGTCTGCGGCATGACGCCGTCATCCGCAGCGACCACCAAGACCACGATGTCGGTGACTTGTGCCCCGCGTGCCCTCATGGCCGTGAACGCTTCGTGACCGGGGGTATCCAGAAACGTCACACTTTTCTCCCCAACCTGAACGGAGTAGGCTCCGATATGTTGCGTGATGCCCCCCGCTTCCTGTTGCGTCACCTTGGTCTGACGAATCGCATCGAGCAAAGAGGTTTTTCCATGATCCACGTGCCCCATAATGGTGACCACCGGAGCCCGCGGCACGAATTGCGACTCGGTCGTCGGCTCGAGCATTTCTTCTAACAGCGCGTCCCCCTCTTTCTCCGTCTGGATCTCAACCTGAATCCCGAGCCCTTCGGCAATCAGCATACCGGCATCCAGATTCATGGGTTGATTCAGCGTGAGGCCGACTCCCATTTCCATTAACTTACGAATCACGCCCGTCGCCCGGAGCCCCAAGTGTTCCGCAAAGTCCTTCACCGTAATGCCCGATGACAACTTGACGGTCTTTCTTCTGGGCTTCGTGACTTCGGTAGACGTGGAAGAAGGGACATGTCGAGACCGTTCGTCCCGTCTCAAGGCGGGAAGGGGACGAAGATCCTGCCATCGAGCCGCATCTTCATAGATTTCGGCAAAGAGGTCTGCATCACGAGGTTTTCCGGCTTTCCGATTTTTTTTCGATTTCTCCTCTTCCTTGCCTTTTTCAGGCCCATCAACCGTTTTTTCTTTTTCAGCCTGAGTCGCGACCGGCTCCCCGGCCGCAACGGACAAGGCCTTTTCTTCGATTGACGGTACGGCGTCAGGACTCGTCGGTTCGGAAGCCAAGGCCTGAGTCATGGCCGCGACTTCGGGTGGCTCGTCGACCACGCCCCCCGGTTCCGGGGGTTCGCTCTTGGGAACGACGGGGCTGATGCCGTCTTCCGGAAGCTCTTCTTTCGTCAAGGTCTCGATTTCAGAAGGAGAGGCAACGTCTTCTTTTCGTCGTTTGATTAAAATGTGTTTTTTCTCAGGTTTCCGAACCTCCTCTTCCGCAGCCTTTTCCTTCGCGAGAGCCTGGCCGCGTCCCTTTGCGGGCGAGGCGGAAGGTTTTTTCGCGGTTTTGCCGGGTTTGAACGAACCGGTTGCCTTCTTTCGCTTCGTTGTCTGCAGGTCCGCCTTTCCCGATAGGGCCTTCAAGGCTTTCTGCACGTCCTCCTCGCTCAAGGCATTGCTATGGGAGGAAACCGCAATGCCAAGGCCGTCCAATTCGGCAATAAGGACTCGACTTTTCTTGCCCAGCTTCTTGGCTAATTCATACACTCTCATCGTCATTCACAAGATTTACGAGGAAGCCTCCGGTGACTCAACCGTCTCTTCGGATGTGACCTCGAGCTCTTCACCTGTCTCCCCTTCACTCGTCTCCCCTTCACTCGCAGGTTCCGGCGGCTTCTCCGTTCCGGCCTCCTGTTCACGTTGCGCGGCGGTTTCCTCCGCCAAGGCGGCTTTTATTTCCCGTTCCCGATCGAGTTTTTCTTTTTCATATTCGCTCACGCTGATGATATCAATTTTCCACCCGGTCAATTTGGCGACGAGTCGCACGTTTTGCCCGTTTTTCCCAATGGCCAACGACAATTGCGAGTCTGCCACCACCACCAGAGCCGCCTTTTTCTCCTCGTCGATGCCCACTTTCTCAATGGAAGCCGGATTCAATGCTTCGCCGATAAACACGCGCGGGTCCGTGGTCCACGGGATGATGTCGATCTTTTCCCCCTTGAGTTCCCGTATGATGGCCTGCACACGGGATCCCTTAATCCCCACGCAGGCGCCAACCGGATCAACGGCTTTATCCTTGGAGAATACCGCGATCTTGGTCCGATCCCCCGGTTCGCGCACCATCCCTTTAATCTCCAGAATTTTTTCCGTGACCTCCGGCACCTCTAATTGAAAGAGTTTGACCACGAACTGCGGATGCGCTCGAGACAGGATCACCTGAACGTCTTTCGGGGTCCGGCGCACTTCCAACAACAAGGCCCGAACCCGATCGCCTCGCCGGTGAACCTCACGGGGAATTTGCTCATGGATGGGCAAGACGGCTTCGGTCTTTCCAATTTCCACCAGGTAGTTCCGGCGCTCTTGCCCGAGGATGATCCCGTGCACCAAGTCGCCCTCTCGCTTCGAATATTCCCGCTCGACCGCCTCCCACGTGGCTTCCCGGACCTTTTGACAAATCACCTGTTTCGCGGCCTGCGCCGCGATCCTCCCGAATTCCTCGACGTCGATGAGCGAGCCGATTTCATCGCCCAATTCGGCCTCTCCATCAATCGCCCGCGCCTCATCCAAGGAAATCTCGGCATTGGCATCGGTAATCTGCTCGGCAATGGTCTTCAAGGACACGATGGAAATGTCGCCCGTTTCAGGGTCGATCTGGACCTGAATATTTTCGTTGTTTCCATACCGTTTCTTCGCCGCGGTCAACAGCGCAGACTCCACGGCCGCCAGCACCCGATATTTATCAATGCCTTTTTCACGTCCCACTTGCTCAATGACTGCCATCAGTTCACGCTTCATAGCCGTCCCTCTTCTTGCAGACCCGCAATCGGCTTGTACCCGACCACGTCACCCTCCTTCGATCCCTCCGTTACCATTCAATTTCGCGTTTGGCTTGGGCGATGGTATCCCACTCAAGAGCCACCCGTCGATGCGTTCGTGATTTTCGAACCGGCACCTGCAGGGTAATACCCCGGTCATCAACTTCAGCCAACTGACCGACAAACGTTCCTTTCCCCTGAATGGGGTCACGGACTTTGACTCGAATGTTCCGCCCAACCGCCTGGTCATAGTCCTTTCGCTGTTTCAAGGGACGATCGAGCCCCGGGGAAGATACCTCAAGACGATACGCGTGGGGGACGGGGTCAGTCACGTCAAGCGCTCGTCCGAGCGAATGGTGAAACTGTTCACAATCCTGAATCCCGACGCCGCCCTCTTTCTCCACGATCACCCGAACGATTGTTTTGGCCCCCTTCCCGTGACACTCGACTTCGACAATTTCAAGGCGGAGGGCCTTGGCAATCGACTCGGCGATGCGATGGACTTGGCTCTCCAGCCCGTTCATATCCGCAATTTCACGCCCCTGGAATGATCTCTCGGGAAACGGCAACGCAAAAAAAAGTGGGCGAAAACCCACTTTACTGTCAAGACTCTATCATTTCTCCATTTCCAAAGGCAAGCCACGGCCTTTTCCGCCACGGACAAGTGCTTTCCCCGGGCCTACGCTTGTCCGACTCCTGAAGGGCATGAAAATATTTTTGTGGCCCACG
>JAHRAK010000119.1 GCA_020027535.1 Nitrospirales bacterium | reverse complement strand
TGCATCGCGATGAATGTCAACGATCTGCTCTGCGTCGGGGCGACCCCGCTGGCCATGGTGGACTACATCGCGGTACAGGCGCTCGATCCGGGCTGCCTGGGAGAACTGGCTAAAGGATTGACCGAAGGAGCCCTGCGCGCCGGTATTTCCATACCCGGCGGGGAAATCGCGCAAGTCAAGGATGTCATCAAGAGCGAGGAGGGCAAAGACGGCGAAGGGTTCGATTTGGCGGGGTCGGCCATCGGGATCGTGGATTTGGACAAGATCATCGTGGGGGAACGTGTTTGCCCGGGCGACGCGATCATCGGCATTGAAAGCAACGGGGTGCACAGCAACGGTCTCACCCTGGCCCGAAAGGCGATCGGACAGGATGGGGCCTTGTATGAAAAATCGTTCCCCGAACTCGGCCGGTCTCTGGGCGAAGCATTACTCCAGCCGACACATATCTACACGCAGGAAGTCCTGCCGCTCCTCGAAGCAAAACAGGATATTGACGTCAAGGCCTTGGCGCACATTACCGGCGACGGGTTCCTGAACCTGAGCCGCGTCCCCTCCCGGGTCACGTTCGTGATCGATACCTTCCCCTCGCCGCATCCGATCTTCTCCATCCTTCAAAAACTTGGCGGAATCGCCGACCCGGAAATGTTCGAGGTGTTCAACATGGGGATCGGCTTCTGTTTGGTGGTCCCGGAAGACCAAGCCGACAGGACGCTTGACCTAGTCACCAGGTTTGGGAAAAAGGCCTACCGGCTCGGCCATGTGACCGACAGGGACCATGAGGATTGGGAAGTCGTGATCCAAACCCACGACTTGCGACTCCGCGGGAAAGGGAAAACCTTCTCTTCATTTTAAAGGCAGGCTCAAAACCGCCCGGCCTTCAGCCGCCAATAGACGTCGGAGCCCTGGAGCGCCTCGTTTTTCTCGGCGTAGTCCGAGGGGACATGACCTTGCTCATCCTGTGCTGCCGTGTCGGCGCCGGCATCCAGGAGCGCGGTGATGACGGCGGGATGTTGGTTGAACCCGGCCGCCCAATGCAGGGGGGTCGCGCCGGATTTGTCCCGCGCGTTTGGCTTGGCCCCGGCGTTCAGCAGTGCGGTGATGACAGAAGGATTGTTATTGTGCCCGGCCGCCTGATGCAGGGGAAGCGCGCCGAAGAATTCATCCCGCGCCTTGGGGTCGGCGCCCGCGTTTAGCAGCGCGGTGATGACAGCGGGATTTTCGTTGAACCGGGCCGCCCAATGCAGGGGGGTGCCGCCGACTGCCTCATCCTGCGCCTTGGGGTCCGCCCCGGCTTGCAGGCAACCGGTCACGGCCTTCGGCGTGGCGGTCTCGAAAAATTCCTTGGTGTTCCAGTTGTCACAGCCCGCGCCGCTGGCCGGCGAGGCCGCAAGCAGGAGGCAAAGGCTACAGATCGCTACGATAGGTTTCATGTGTTCTCTCCCATAGATGGGTCCGCTCATCGCTCTCAATCAGGCCCATGATACTTGACGAGAGACCCGTCCATCAATGGCACGGTTTGCCACAGGCATACTCAGAACCAGTCCATAAGCAGTTGAGAAGTTTCCTGCTGTTTCTTTACGGTGTTGTCTCAAGAGAGAAGAGACCCGACATCGCTTGCCCGGGCATCGGCAGGCACACATGATCCTCCCTCAATGACGTCGCCTTCAACGACTCGATCCATCAGCAGTTCGCAGAATGCCCACGTGAAGCGATGGGTGGCGTTACAGGATGCTCGCGGGATCGAACGGTTTCAACAATGCCTCGTCCCGGGGAAAAAAGTCGTTCGGGAAACCCTGGTGCAGCATCCCGCGTATTGTCTCGAACTCATCCACTGCGCCGGGACACCCGTGCCTTTCCCGGTTCCGGCCCACGTCACAACCTATGCCCTGTCCACACCGCTCTTCGAGAAGATCGATCTCTTTGGCACGGGGGCGCCGATCTTGATCTGCCAGGTTCCTCCCTTTCCCTCTGCAGACCTCGAGGTTCAACCGCGGGGCATTGAAATCCTGTGTCCTTTCGGAGATCCGGCGAACGTGGGGGCCCTGATTCGGATGGCGACGGCCATGGGCGTCGAACGGGTCATCCTGCTCAAAGAATCGGCTCATCCCTATCACCCCAAAGCAATCCGGGCGGCCAGCGGAACGATGTTCAAGGTGTCCCTGATGCAGGGTCCTTCGATCGGGGATCTGCCTGAACCGGCCACGTGGGTGACCCTTGATGCACAGGGTGAGAGTTTGCCTACGTTTCAATGGCCGGAAGATGTTCGACTATTGGTTGGAGAAGAAGGGCCCGGCCTGCCGCCCCGCCCCTCCGGCAAACGGCTTGCCGTCCCCATGACCGACTCGGTCGAATCCCTCAATGCCGTCGTCGCCGCGAGCATGGCACTCTATGCCTATCGCGTGCGGCACCCCTTGACAAACCGTGGCCTCCGCAGCTAGGCCTATGGCTTGCCGCATGCGGAAGGGTCGAACACATGGTGCCATGACCATGGTGGATAACAAGGAGGAATCAGATGCCAGTCAACGTGCTTCGTAAAGATATCCCCAAAGGGGAGAAACCACCCGGATGGGTCTCTGGTGAGCAGGAAGCCAAGCTGAGTCCGGAAGACAAACAAAAAGAATCCGACCTGGCTGTAGAAGAACAGCAAGCATTGTGGGAATCGGAAGAAATCGGCATTGTGCGCTGGTCCGGTGAGGAAGGGCAGCGCTTCAGTGATCCCAATTAAAGGTGTGATGAAGAGAGTCCGGGAAAGGTGACCAAAGTGAAGAGCGCCACGTCGAAAACATTATTTGCCCGCTCGCAAAAATATATTCCCGGCGGGGTGAACAGCCCGGTCCGCGCGTTCCGGTCGGTCGGCGGGCATCCGTTGTTCATCAAACGCGCGCAGGGGGCCACGGTGACCGACGTGGACAACAACACGTATCTGGATTATGTGGCCTCGTGGGGGCCCATGATCTTGGGACATGCCCATCCATCGGTGGTGCGGGCTATTCAGCGGGCTGCCGGGGCGGGAACCAGCTATGGCGCGCCAACCCAACAGGAACTGGAGTTGGCTCAAATGATTTGCGAGGCGTTCCCATCCGTGGAAAAGGTTCGACTCGTGAGTTCCGGCACGGAAGCCGTGATGAGTGCCATTCGGGTAGCGCGGGGTTTCACCAAACGGGAGGCCATCCTCAAATTCGAAGGGTGCTACCACGGCCACGCCGATCATCTGCTGGTGAAGGCGGGGTCCGGGGCCGCGACGCTGGGTCTTCCCGATAGCCCGGGCGTGCCCAAGGCCGCGGCGAGGCAGACGCTCACCGCGCCTTATAATGACATCGAGTCGGTGACGCGCCTGGTACAAAAACATTGGCGGAACCTGGCCTGCATCATCGTCGAGCCGATCGCGGGCAACATGGGCGTCGTGTTGCCTCAACAAGACTTTCTCCGGCATCTGCGCATCCTCACCAAAAAACACGGCATCCTCCTGATCTTCGACGAAGTGATTTCCGGATTTCGCGTAGCCTATGGAGGCGCGCAAACCATGTATGGCATCGACCCCGATCTCACGTGCCTGGGAAAAATCATCGGCGGCGGGCTGCCGGTGGGTGCCTACGGCGGGTCGAACGGGATCATGGAGATGGTGGCTCCGGCAGGCCCCGTGTACCAGGCCGGGACCCTGTCCGGGAACCCATTGGCCGTGACCGCCGGAATCGAAACGTTGAAAAGACTCAAAGCTTCAGGCGTGTACGAAAAATTGGAGCGGCGAGGAAACCAGTTGGCGCAAGGCCTGGCGCAAGCAGCAAAGCGGGCCAGCGTCCCGTTTTACCAAACGCGAGTGGGTTCACTGTTGGGCGGATTTTTTACGGAAGGTCCGGTGATGGATTACCAGTCGGCCAAGAAATCCGATACGGTCCGATACGCCAAGTTCTTCCACCACTCGTTGAAACGCGGCTCCTACTTCGCCCCGTCCCAATTCGAAGCCGCCTTCGTCTCCACCGCGCACACCGCGGCAGATATCGAAAGCACCATCAAAGCCGTTCAGGAGGCGTTTAAGCGGTGTTAAGGTAACTTCCTCTCCCTCTGGGAGAGGGTTGGGGTGAGGGAAGGTGGGCTCAGAGAATTGAGAGAATTGTACAACTGCTCCAGTACAGCTTCGGTTTCCTGGAGAACTTCATTGTTCCAAAAGCGGATGATCTTTATATCCTTTCCTTCAAGAAATGCTGTCCGCTCTTTGTCGGTTCGTTGTTTGTCGGGTTTGTTGTGTTGCCTACCATCCAGCTCTATGCCCAACCGTTCTTCGTCGCAATAGAAGTCCAATACATAAGGTGCCATCGGATACTGGCGTCTGAATTTCAGTCCGCAGAGTTGCTTGTTACGCAGCAATAGCCAGAGGAGTTCTTCGGCGTTGGTCTGTTCTTTGCGGAGTTTGCGTACGAGGGTGAGAAGACGCGGGTCGATGGACTTTTTCCCCTCACCCGGCCTTCGGCCACCCTCTCCCAGAGGGAGAGGCTTTTCTTGTTCATTCGTCATCATCGTCGTCATCGTCTTCCTCTTCGGCTTCGATCGCGGCTTGCCGTTGCTGCTCTTCCATGGCGTTGTGAATCAACAGCCGTAGGAACATTGAAATCACGGAACCTTTTTCCAACGTCCCGCCGGGTGGGACCGCGATCCGGCCTTCTTCCACCATTCGTTCCAACCACTTTTTTTGGTCCGGGGTTACGTGGACCGGAATTTCAATGAGTGGAATCTTTCCAAACATATCCATGACATAAACCTCCTTATTCAAGAAAAAATATAAATGTATGTGTTACCGGGATAATCCGAGCACGTCGGCCATGCCGTACAGGCCCGGGGGCTGATGGACGACCCATTCTGCGGCTCGTAAGGCGCCGTGGGCAAATGGGTCGCGATTGTGGGCGCGGTGCGTGATCTCGATGCGTTCGCCGGGCCCGGCATAGAGCACGGTATGATCGCCCACGATGTCGCCGGCTCTGACGCTTTGGATGCCGATTTCATTTTTCGCGCGTTCCCCGACGAGGCCGTGTCGCGCGTAGACGCCGGCTTCCTGCAGGTCCCAGTCCTTGGCCGCAGCCAGGACTTCGGCGAGTTTCAGCGCGGTGCCGCTGGGCGCGTCCTTCTTTTTATTATGGTGCGCATCGATGATTTCGAGGTCATAGTCGTCGCCGAGCGCCCGGGCGACCTTTCCGATAATCTGCAGCAACACCGTAATCCCCACGCTCATGTTGGGTGCCTGAACGCAGGAGATCGACTCCGCGTGTTGGCGGAGTTGGTTCATTTCATCGGGAGACAACCCCGTGGTGCCGATGACCATGGCACGTTTGTGTTGGACGGCTTGAGACAGATGGTGCAACGTGGCGGCCGGTGAGCTGAAATCGATGACCACGTCGCTCAGGGGCAGGGCTTGCGTGAGGTCGTCCGTCAATGGGACACCGAGGGGTCCGCAGCCGGCCACGTCTCCGGCGTCTTTGCCAAGGGCCGGGTGTCCTTTGGCTTCTGTGGCCCCGGCCAGTTGCAGGCGGGAGGATTCATTGACGAGGGAAACCAGGCGTTTTCCCATTCGGCCGGCAGCACCGGTGATCGTGACGTGTATCGGGGAACTCATAACCTAATCGTGTGATAAGGCCCGGGCAGCCATCATGGTATCAGATCAACCCGGAATCTTTCATGACTTGCCGCAGCCGTTCACGGTTGTCCGACGACAGAGGCGTGAGCGGGAGCCGGAATTCCGGTTCGATTTTGTTCATCATGGCCAGGGCTTCTTTCACCGGAATGGGGTTGGTCTCATAGAACAGGGCATTGAACAACGACGCGAGTTTAAAGTGAGAGGCGCGCGCGCCGGCAAAGTTCCCGGCCAGGGCGGCATTCACCAGGGCGGCCATGTCTTTCGGCGCCACGTTGGCGGTCACCGTAATCACGCCCTTGGCCCCCAGCGCCATCATCGGCAGGGTCAGGGAATCATCCCCGGAGAGTACGGTCAAATCGTCGCCGCATTGGTGAATGATGTCGGAGACCTGTCCCAACGACCCGCTGCCTTCCTTGATCCCCGCCACGGTGTCGAGTTTGGCGAGACGCGCAATGGTGGCCGGGGTCATGTTCACGCTCGTGCGGCCCGGAATGTTGTACAGGATCAAGGGCAGATCCACGGCCTTGGCCACGGCCGCATAGTGTTGATATAGGCCTTCCTGGGTCGGCTTGTTGTAATAGGGTGTAATCAGAAGCGCGCCGTCCGCGCCGGCCCGTTTGGCGTGGGCGGTAAAGGCAATCGCTTCGTCCGTGGCATTCGAGCCGGTGCCGGCAATCACCGGGACCCGCCGGTTCACGAGTTCCACGGTAAACGCCACGACGTGCTCGTGTTCTTCGTGCGAGAGCGTGGCGGATTCCCCCGTGGTCCCGCAGGGAACGATGCCATGCGTGCCGTTGGCGATCTGAAACTCGATCAACTCACGATAGGCCGTTTCGTCGAATGCGCCGTTTTTGAACGGGGTGACGATAGCGACAAGGGATCCTGAAAACATCGTGCGACCTTTAGTGAACAATAAGTGTGACGAACGGATTGACGTCGGCTAAATCCGTGCTTACGCCTCTGCCTCAAGAAACGCGGGGATCCGTTCCCCGCGAACGAGATCATCGAACGTCTCGCGTTCACGGATCACGAAACTTTCTCCGCCCTTCACCAGGATCTCCGGAACCCGGGGTCTCGAATTATAATTGGACGCCATGGTGAAACCATAAGCTCCCGCGGACATCACCGCCAGGAGATCGCCGGCTTTCACCGCGGGCAGGGTCCGGTTTTGCGCGAGAAAATCCCCGGATTCGCAAACGGGCCCCACCACGTCGAACACCCCGTGCGAGGCATTCGGCACCTGGCGAACCGGCAGGATGTCGTGATGGGCCTGGTACAGGCTGGGCCGCAGCAGATCGTTCATCGCCGCGTCCACGATGGCGAAGGTTTTGGCACCGGTCTCTTTGATATAGAGGACGCGCGTCAACAACACGCCGGCGTTCCCCGTGATCACGCGGCCGGGCTCCATAATGATTTCACATTGTGCCGCCTGCAGGAGCGGCGTGATGGCATCGGCGTACTCCGTGGGATGCGGCGGCGTTTCATCCGAATACGTAATGCCGAGCCCTCCACCGATGTTCAAATACCGGATCGGAATGTCCTGCTCTTTTAACGTCCCGATCAGCCCCACCACCTTTTTCAGGGAGTCGACAAAGGGACTGACCTGCGTCAGTTGAGAGCCGATGTGCGCATGCACCCCGATGACCTCGACGTTGGGAAGCGCCGCCGCCTTTGAGAATTCCTCCAACGCCCGGTCCGCGCCGATCCCGAATTTGCTCTTTTTCAATCCCGTCGTGATATAGGGATGGGTCATGGGGTCGATGTCCGGATTGACCCGTAACGCCACGCGCGCGCGCGCGCCTTGTCCCCTCGCCACGTCGTTGATGGCCTGGAGTTCCGCGGCCGATTCGACGTTGAACAACAGGATGTCGGAGTCCAGGGCATAGGCGATTTCCTCGGGACTCTTTCCCACCCCGGCGAATACGATCTTGTTAGGGGGGATGCCGGCCTGCAATGCGCGAAACAATTCGCCGCCCGACACGATGTCGGCCCCGCTGCCGAGCGACGCCATGAGCCGGAGAATGGCCAGGTTCGAATTGGCCTTCATGGCGAACGCGATGAGATGGGGAACCCCAGCGAAGGCTTGGTCAAAGGCCTGGAAATGCCGGGTCAGCGTCGCGTGACTGTAGAGGTAACAGGGCGTGCCTTGTTCCTTGGCCAGGCGTTCGAGAGGAATGTCTTCACAGAAGAGCGAATCATTGTGATAGTGAAAATCATGCATCTTGCGGCAGTTCTTCAAACAATTCGGGGTCGAACAGCGTTAACCCTTCCAATGCCGAATGAAAGGCATCTTTCAATTTACGATAGCGCAGCTTCGCATAGGGGGTCACCGTGTTAAGTGCGTCCTGATCCAGGAGCATCTGAATCGCCTTGGGGGTGGCCTGCCGGAGATGCTCGAAGTTGACGATAATGTCCATCCTGGCTTTTTGCGCGGCGTCCTTGATGCGGTTCAGGAGTTCCTGGGCATTCAAATGATCCAGCGTGCCCTCCAGGTCGATAAATAACGATACGGACGCATCGTGGCGCCGGCCCTTGATATTGAGGAACAAATCGTGCGGGTTCCCGGGGACCGTTTGCTTGATCTTGTGCAGGGCGTTGGGAATGAGCAGGCCGGTGTCCATGGTCGGGAGTTTGGCCTGCAGATTCTTGAGCACGGCCGCAATGGGAGAGAGTTTCCCCTGGGGACAGGATCGCTTGACCAGCTTTCGAAATTCGTAATTCATTTCGATGCGGGGGACCAGGCGTTGGCTGGTATGCCGGAGTCGATGCCAAATGGATCCTAACGAATAGAACTGATGGTTGGCCCAGAAGAATCCTTCCTGCAGTTGTTCCGCCGTCATCCGTTTGGGGTGGAACACCACGTGTTTCCCGTCGTATTTCGCCCAGTCCCGATCGAAGATCCGGCCTTCGCGGGTATACCGTTCATACAAGGCGGTTCCGGGCAGGGGCGTCAGGACGTTGAAATACGCCAACTCCACGCGGTTGCGGACGAGAAAATTCAGCGTCGATTCGAACACGGACTCGTCGTCGTTATCGAACCCGAACACCATGCCCGGGTTTACCATGATGCCGTGGTCGTGAAACATTTTGATCTGGTCTTCGAATTTTCTGACCTGGTTGAAGCCCTTGTTGGTTTCGACCAGGGAATGGTCGGAGATCGACTCCATGCCTACGAAGACCGAGATGCAGCCACTGTCGGCCGCTAATTTGACCATCTCCGGATCATCCCCTAAAAACAGGGTGGATTGGCATCCCCATTTGATGTTGAGGGCTTTCAAGGCCTGCCATAACTCCCGGGAATACGCCCGGTGACTGTTGTGCAGGTCGTCCACGAATGCCACGATCGACCCTTCTTCGAGGCCCACCCAAATTTTTGACGCGATGGTCAGGGCTTCCCACAACGATCCCTTCGTCATACGTTCGACCACCTCGGCCCGTATCCATTCTTTGACGCGCGTGATTTCTTCGATGACTTCCGGCACGGGACGCCGTCTGGTGGTTTTCCCGTTAAAGGGCGACACGCTGCAAAACTCGCAATCGAAGTGGCAGCCGCGCGTCGTGAACGAACAATGCCGGGTCATGTAGGAATCCGGGCTGAGGAGTTGGATCTTCGGGGCACGATAGTGATCCAGCGCGGGAAATTGCTCCATCCGATAGATGCGTTTCATGTGCCCGGCCTCGAAGTCCGCCATGGCTTGCGGCCACAGGTCTTCGGCCTCCCCGCATACGATGGTGTCGCAATATCGCAGGGCTTCCTCGGGACAATAGGTGGGGTGGACGCCGCCGAGCACGACGGTTTTGCCGCGTTTGCGAAATTCCGTGGCGAGTTCATAGGCCCGTGGGGCGTAGCAGGTCATCACGGAGATGCCGACCATGTCGCAGGGTTGGTCGAAGTCGATGGTCTGGACCGCCTCATCGACGAGTTGCACGTCCCAGGTGGGCGGAGTGTACGCGGCGATCACGGGCAGACTGAGTTTGGGAAACCAGATGGAGCGCCGCTCGCTCGCGGTCATACGATACGGATTGTTCCTGGGGTAAGGATCAAGGAGAAGTAACGTCCGAACTTGGCCTGCGGTTGCGTCCATGAAACAATCTCCCTTGTTCGTCGGGTTCAATACTCTTTCAACTTATCCGAATCACGTCGCTCCGCTCAAGGCCCGCTATTGGGTTCCGACGGGTTGAAGAGGGGGCAGCCAGGGCGGACACGCAGGTCCGCCTCTACACGGCTCCTCAGGGGAAACCGGCCGGCCCTCCGGAGTCGAGCCCTGTTCTTCGGCTTGTCGTTGAGCCCGGATCTTGGCTTCAATCCCGATGTCTTCCGGGGCGATAGGAGAGCCCACCACTCCGCAGCCCGCTGTAAACGAAAACAGCACCGTCAACATGAGGGTCAGTCGAAGATCAAGGCGCCGGGTCGGAGAATCGTGCAACATTCTTCAGGCTTTCCTGGCGAGACGCGCTTCCCATGCGTTCATCTGACGGGTCACTTGTTTTCGGGACGTGCCTCCGGTTTGAGCTTTCCGGTCAACGGCCCCTTCGAGGGTCAGGAACAACAGCGCGTCCTTGGAAAAATGCGGGGACGCGGTCTTGAGATCGGCCAACGAAAGATTATGCCATTCCTTCCGGTGCTCCAGGCAATGCCGAACCAATTGGCCGACGATGCCATGGGCTTCCCGAAAGGGGACACCCTTCTTCACCAGGTAGTCGGCCAACTCGGTAGCCAGGAGAAAGCCGGATCCCAGGGTTCCCGAGAGCACGTCCCGGCGAACGCGAAGACGCCGGATCAGCTCGGCATAGACCGTGAGACACTCTATCACAGTTCCCATGGCGTCAAAAAGAGGCTCTTTATCCTCTTGCATATCTCGATTGTAACTCAGGGGAAGACCCTTGAGGGTCGTCATGATCGACAGAAGATGGCCGTAGACCCGCCCGGTTTTGCCGCGGATCAGTTCGGGCACGTCGGGGTTTTTTTTCTGGGGCAGCATGCTGCTGCCGGTACAAAAGTCGTCCGGAAGGTCCACAAAGGAAAATTCATGGGACGCCCACAAGACGAGCTCCTCGCTCAACCGGGACAGGTGCATCATGATGATGGCCAGCACCCCGAGCGTTTCCGCCACGTAATCCCGGTCCGAGACTCCGTCCAGACTGTTTCGGGTCAGTGCGGGAAACCCCAGCAGTTTCGCGGTGAAGGCCCGGTCAATCGGATAATTGTTGCCGGCCAGGGCGCCTGAACCAAGTGGCATCACGTTCACGCGTTTGAACGCGTCCTGCGCGCGCGCGTTGTCGCGCTCCAGCATTTCCACGTACGCCAGAAAATGATGGGCCAGCGAGACGGGCTGGGCACGCTGCAGGTGAGTATACCCGGGAATAATCACGTCGAGGTGCTCACGGGCCTGTCCGAGGAACGCCCGTTGCAAATCCTGGAGGCGCGCCTGCAACGTCCGGAGGTGATCTCGCAGGTACAACCTGAGATCGAGCGTGACCTGATCGTTCCGGCTCCGGCCGGTATGGAGTTTTCCCCCCACCGGGCCCACGAGTTCCGTCAACCGGCGTTCCACCGCCATATGAATGTCTTCATCCGAATCCGCAAACGGGAAACGGTTTTCACGAAGCTCGTCTCGCACCTGTTCGAGCCCGCGAACCAGGGCGCGACGTTCCGTACGGGTCAGGATTTTGGCTTTTTCCAGGGCCTGGCAATGGGCGAGACTGCCCAGAACGTCGTATTCGAACAAGTGTCGATCGAAGGGCAGGGAGGATGTAAAGCGTTCGACCAATTGATGCGTCGGTTCGGCGATTCGCCCGGTCCAGGCTTTTGAAGGAGCGCTCTTCTTGGCCAGGGACCGGCGTTTGGAATTCGTAGGGACAACCCCCTGTGGTTGTCCGCCGTCGGCCTGGCGAGAGCGACGCTGTACACGCTTGCCGGATTTCATTTCGATCGTGGTGCCTTTCGACGGGAAGGGTTCCGGGAACGCGAAGTCCCTTGGGATTTGATGATCGCCAGGCGCAAGGCATTGAGCCGGATAAACCCTTCGGCATCCTGTTGGCGATACCCTTGATCTTCTTCGAAGGTCGCGAGATCTTCCCGGTAGAGCGACCAATCGGATCGCCGGCCCGTGACCATGCAGTTCCCCTTGTATAATTTGAGCCGGACCGTGCCGTTCACCTTGCGCTGGGCTTCATCCATGACCTTTTGCAACAGCACGCGTTCGGGGGCGAACCAATAGCCATAATACACGAGTTCCGCATACCGTGAAATCAAGCTGTCGCGCAGGTGGAGCACTTCCCGGTCCATGGTCAGGGACTCGATGCCGCGGTGCGCCGCGTGCAGGATCGTGCCGCCGGGCGTTTCATAGACCCCGCGCGATTTGATGCCCACGTAGCGGTTTTCCACCAGGTCCACCCGTCCGATACCGTGTTGCCCCCCGAGCCGGTTGAGGAAGCCGAGGAGATTGGCCGGGGACAGGCGCCGGCCATTCACCGCGACCGGGTCGCCGCGCTCGAACGCGATTTCAATCTGTTGCGGCTTGTTCGGCGCGCGCTCCGGTGAGACCGTCATCTGAAAGATGGATTCGGGCGGGGCTTTCCATGGGTCTTCGAGAATCCCGCCTTCGTAACTGACGTGAAACAGGTTCAGGTCCATGCTGTAGGGTTTGGCCTTGGTGGCGGTCACGGGAATCCCGTGTTTTCGGGCGTACCGGATCAACTCGCCGCGGGATTGAAACGACCATTCCCGCCACGGCGCGATGATGGCGATATCGGGATTCATGGCCGTATACGTGAGCTCGAACCGGACCTGGTCGTTCCCTTTTCCGGTGGAGCCATGACTCACCGCCTGGGCTTTTTCTTTTTGCGCGATCTCGATCTGTCGCCGGGCAATCAGCGGGCGCGCGATCGAGGTGCCCAATAAATAACAGCCCTCGTACACGGCATTGGCCCGGAGCATGGGAAAGACGTAGTCCTTGACGAAGGTTTCCCGGAGATCCTCCACGTAGACTTTCGCAGCCCCCACGGCCCGGGCCTTGTTCTTGATGGCGCGGAGGTCTTCGCCTTGACCGAGGTCCGCGCAAAAGGCGATCACGTCGGTGTTATATTCCGTTCGGAGCCATTGCAGGATGACCGAGGTATCGAGGCCGCCGGAATAGGCCAGCACGACTTTCTGGATCTTGTTGGTATGTGATGAGCGTGTCGGCATCGTGGTGCAGGGCGTCGGGCGTGAGGCCTCAGGGCCAGGGCCGCCCGAGCCACTCCGTTAAGATCGCTTTTTGAACGTGAAGGCGGTTTTCCGCTTGCTGGAGGACCACGGATTGCGGGCCGTCCAGCACCGCCGCGGTAATTTCCTCGCCCCGGTGGGCCGGCAGGCAATGCAGCACGACCGCCGACGGTTTGGCCCGGTGGAGCAGTCCTTCATTTAACTGGTAGGGTGCCAGGACTTTCACGCGTTCGGTCTGTTCGTGTTCCTGTCCCATGCTCGTCCAGACGTCCGTATAGAGCGCATAGGCGTTCTCCGCGGCGACGGCGGGATCATGGACAATCTCGATGGTCGCGCCCGTTCGGCCGGCTTCTTCGCGGCTTCGTTTGACGATGCCGGGATCGGGTTGGTATTCAGGCGGGCATCCGATGGCGATATGCATCCCCACTTTCGCCCCGACTTCGATCAACGAATTCGCGATATTGTTCCCGTCGCCCACGTACGCGAGTTTGAGTCCTTTGAAAGAGTCCTCGGCAAAAGACCCGTTGACTTCCATCAGGGTGAAAAGGTCGGCCAGGATCTGGCAGGGGTGACACAGGTCCGTCAACCCGTTGATGACCGGGACGGTGGCATGGCGGGCCCATTCTTCCAACGTGGATTGCTCGAACGTGCGGATCACGAGCCCGTCGAGGTATCGTGAAAGCACCAGGGCGGTATCGCCGAGACTTTCCCCCCGGCTGAGTTGGATGGTATCCGATGGCAGGAACAAGGCCTGTCCCCCCAATTGATGCATGCCCGCTTCAAAGGAAACCCGTGTGCGGGTCGAGGGTTTCTCGAACAGCAGGCCCAGGGTCAATCCCGACAGCCATTGAGACGCCGGATCTGGCCGCGGAGTGGCCTTGAGTTCACGGGTAATGCGGAACAGGCGGAAGAGTTGGCTTCCGGAAATGTCGGATACGGCCAGCAAGTCTTTCGTGCCGCCCGCCGCCGTCGCAGGTGGGGCCGGCGAAACGCCGGGGTCGGGAATGGAACGTCCCAACAGGGTCATGTCGGGGACGCCTCCCGTGCCGTCCATGGTCCGAATCGATTTGTGTGAAACATCAGCCCTGCCCGCCTTTATGAATGAGGAAGCGACTCGAGTCGTTTAGTCAACACACCGGATAACACGTCCAGCAAGCGATCGATCTCTTCGTTGGTCACGATCAACGGCGGCACGAAGCGGAGCACGTTTCCCATCGTGCAGTTGATCAACATGCGCCGGGCCAGACAGTCCTGGACGATGGATTGCCCGTCTATGGAGAGTTCCATGCCTTGCAGGAGCCCCAGGCCGCGAACCGCCGTGACCACGGAAAACCGGTTCTGCAGGGTTTGAAGCCCTTTGTGGAGGTACGCCCCCGCTGCCCGGCTGCGTTCGAGCAAACGGTCGTCCAGCAAGGCGTTGAGCGTGGCGAGGGCGCCGGCGCAGGCCAGGGGATTCCCGCCGAACGTGGAAGCATGGGAGCCCGGCCCGAACGCTTGCGCCACGTCGTCGGTGGCGAGACAGGCCCCGATGGGGAGCCCGCCGCCCAAGCCCTTGGCCAGGGTCATGATATCCGGCCGGACGTTGTACTGTTCGTACGCAAAGAGGGTGCCGGTTCTTCCCACGCCGGTCTGAACCTCGTCGAAAATCAACAGCACGTCGCGGTCGCGACAGAGCGCGTGCAATTGTTCCAGAAACGCTCCCTCGGCCACCACCACGCCCCCCTCGCCCTGTATGGGTTCAAGCATCACCGCGGCGGTACGTTGATCCATCTGGCGTTCGATCGAGGCGACGTCGTTGAAGTCGGCGTATTTGAACCCCTGCGGGAGAGGTGCGAATCCCTGCTGCACTTTGGCCTGTCCCGTAGCGGTCAGGGTTGCCAGGGTCCGGCCATGAAACGAATTGTTCATGGTGATGATTTCGTGACGGTCCGGGCCGTATTTGTCAAAGGAATATTTGCGGGCGAGCTTGATGGCGGCTTCGTTAGCCTCCGCCCCGCTGTTACAGAAGAACACTTTGTCGGCAAAGGAATGCGCCACCAATCGTTCGGCGAACAGCACTTGCGGTTCGGAATAATACAGGTTCGACGTATGCAAGAGGTGGCGCGCCTGTCGCTCGATGGCCGTGACCAGATCGGGATGGCCGTGACCCAGCGCATTGACCGCGATGCCGGCGACAAAGTCCAGGTATTCCCGGTCCTCGGCGTCATAGACCTTACACCCCTTGCCCCGCACCAGGCTGATGGGCAACCGCGCATACGTGTTCATGATCGTCCGGGCGGAACGTTGTTGCAGATCTTCAGTCAGCATGACGGCGAAACCTCGCGTGGGAAAAGGCGAATCTAGCACAGGGCTTCTCAGTGGTGCAATAAAAGGAGGTTTCCAGCCTCTCGAGTTGACAAGGCAGAACAGCCCGGTGGCCTTCCGGAACATGCGCATGGTATAACCTCAACAATGAAAGCTTGCGAGTCCTGTCAACAACAGAACCCCGATGATGCCCAGTTTTGCCTGCGCTGCGGGAAGGAGTTTCTCCCGGAAGCGGCGCCTGAGGATCCCCCCGAGACGGATCAGGAGGAGCAGTATTGGCGCACGTTAATCGGTCCCGGGAAATGTGTCCAATTCACGTTGACGGGAGGCTGGTCGTGGAAACCCGCTTGGGATTATTACCGGCGCATGTTTCAACGATTTCACTCCGCGCAAGGACCCCGCTTTTCGCTCACGTGGAATTGGGCCCCGTTTTTTGTCGAGCCCTTTCTCTGGTTTCTGTATCGCAAAATGTACCTGTTTGCGTTCGTATATTTTATCGGCCCCATCGTGTCCGTTTTTTTAACCAACGACATCTCGGTGCCGATCGTGTGGTCGATCATCGCGAGCGCGAGCGCCAATTACGTGTATTACTGGCATTTGAAAGACTTGGTGCTGAAAGTGAAAGCCAGGGTCGGCCTGGACCACGTGGCCCGCATGCGGCAGCTCACGGATGGAGGCGGCGTCCAACCCTACGTGTTCTGGTTGGTGGCGGCGTCGCTCTTGTTGAAAGCCGGAGTCTTTTTTGCCGTACTCGGTGAACCCCCGCTCGAAGAAGAGCTTCCATTGCCTGAAGGGGAACCGGGCGGAGAAGAGATGGAAGGCCGCCGGATGCTCCTGTAACGGGCGGTCCCGTGAACGAGCCGGGGATCAGCGACCGGGGCCGGCCGGTTGCGACAGTTCCCACATGAACCATGATTGAAACCATTCATAGTCGCTTTGGTAAGCCGTATGCACGGTGGGCAGCCCGTCGTCGCTTTTTTCCTTCAACAGGGTGTAGGTTCGGGGCCAGTTCTTGGTCCACCAGGATTTGAGTTCGCCCGCCGTAAACGGATGGTCATTGGGTTGACGAATACCGGCAGCGGTAATCACGTCCGCGAGAAGCGGCCAATAGCGGTCTTTGCCCAGGTTCAGGGTACGAAAATGCTCGCGGAGCAAAAACACGACCCACAACTCGGCACTGTGTCTTTTGTTGTGTTTAAAGGGTTGCGTTTGTCGCAGGGGAATGGGGTCGAAGTTTTTGATGATCGACGTATAGTCCGCCCCGCCGTAACTGCCCGCGACCTTGGCGATGTCCTGCAACATGTTGGCCAACTCGACCTCGACGATCGGGGAAGCCGAAGGCGCCGGCTTGGGCCCCAAGGGGTTGACCGTCGTCAGGAGGTCGATCAGGGGTTTTAATTCACGCAGACGCGTGACCGCGGCCTCGAGGATCTGCGCCGATTCCAACCAGTAATCCGGATCATGTTTGGCAATGCGTTCCCGGCCCGGTGGTGGCAGGACGATGGGAATCCAATGGCGCACCAGGACGAACAGGATATACTGCATGTCTCCATCAACTTCCGCCACGCGGTCCAGTACGTTGTGGGGTGTGGTCGCGTCGTGAAAGAACTGCTCGACTTTGTCTTTGATGGTGAGGCGTTGCGCCAGCGTGATCCACCACTGGGCATCGGGTTGAGGGAGATCGGGTTGAGCCATACGCGCCATGACGGGACACGAGACCGTGAAGACTGAGGAACGTGGCTGGCATGGTACGGGGTGCGGGTGAGCAAAGCAAGG
>JAHRAK010000099.1 GCA_020027535.1 Nitrospirales bacterium | reverse complement strand
GCGATATCGCCCGATTGGGCATCGATCGCCGTCAACACCGAGCAGGTGCGGTAGTCGAACCCCCAGGTGGCATCGGTATAGCCCACGTCACGAATGGCTTTTTGGGCATAGACTGGTTCCCCGCTTCCGCGGAGATGACAGAAGGGATGGAAGGCTTACAAATGCCTCTACCTCCCCTTACCCCTCCTTACAAAGGAGGAGAAGAAAGGCAAAAACACTGGATCCCCGATCGGGTCGGGGATGACAGAGGGGGACAGCATGAGTGAACAGTTACAAGCCGGCATGGCATGGTCCGTTATGAATGCCCATTCGTCTCCGCCGTATTGCCGGTGCCGTTGTCGCTGTTGCTCTCTTCGTCGTCGGCACTCTCGGCGAGTTTCGCCACGTCCACGACCCGGTCGGTGTCTTCCATGTCGATGAGACGCACCCCTTGCGTAGTGCGCCCGATATCCCGGAGAGCCTCGACTTTGGTCCTGAGGATCTTTCCTTCGGACGTTATGATCATGATTTCATCGGATTCCTTCACTTGGTGAAAGGAAACGGCCGAGCCGTTTCTCTCGTTGACTTTGATACTGATCAACCCGCGCCCCGCCCGGCCTTGCGTCCGGTATTCGGTGGCCACCGTTCGTTTCCCGAACCCCCGTTCGGTCACGGTCAGGATCGAGGCTTCGACGTGGGGCTGGATAATGACCATCCCGATCACGCGATTGGTTTCGTCCAGGCGAATGCCCCGGACCCCTCGAGCGGTCCGGCCCATGGGCCGGACGTCTTCTTCCCGAAACCGGATGACCAGCCCATCCCAGGTGCCCAGCAAGATGTCGCTTTGGCCGTCCGTGATTTCAACGCCAATGAGTTTGTCGCCTTCGTCCAGCGTCAGGGCGATGATCCCGCCCTGCCGGGGGTTCCCGTAGGCGGATAAGGTTGTCTTCTTGATATGGCCCCTGCGAGTCGCCATCACGACGTATAAGTCGTCGGGGAATTCCCGAACCGGGAGCGTGGTGGTCACTCGTTCTTCCGGGCCCAAGGCCAACAGGTTGACCATGGCCTTGCCTTTGCTGGTCCGGCTGGCTTCGGGCAGTTCATGAAGTTTGAGCCAATACACTTTTCCCGCATCGGTAAAAAACAGGATGAAATCATGCGTCGAGGCCGTAAAAATCTTTTCGACGAAATCTTCTTCCTTCACCCCCATGCCGATCTTGCCTTTTCCCCCGCGACGTTGCGCCCGGTATTCGGACACGGGATGACGCTTGATATAGCCTTCATGGGAAATGCTGACCGCCATTTCCTCATCCGCGATCAAATCTTCAATGTTGATCTCCGCTTCCTGCGGAACGATTTGGGTGCGGCGCTCATCCTGATAGGTGGCTTTGAGTTCATTCAACTCGTCCTTGATGACCTGTTTGACCAACTCCTCCGACCCCAGGATGGCCTGGAGCGACGCGATCCTGGCTTTGAGTTCTTCATATTCCTGAGAGAGTTTCTGTTGTTCGAGTTGCGTCAACCGTTGGAGCCGCATGTCCAGGATGGCCTGGGCCTGAATCTCCGACAGCGGAAAGTGTTCCGTGAGGCCGGTCTTGGCTTCGTCGGGCGACGCCGCTCCCCGGATCAACGCAATCACTGCATCCAAATGCGCCAACGCGATAGTGAGGCCTTCGACAATATGCGCGCGTTCTTCGGCTTTCCGTAATTCGTAGGCGGTTCGCCGAATGATCACTTCGCGTCGATGCTCGAGAAAGGCAACGAGGATTTGTTTGAGGTTCAAAATCTCCGGCCGATTATTCACCAGCGCGAGCATGATGACCCCGAACGTATTTTGGAGTTGGGTGTGCTTGTATAACTGGTTCAGGATGACGGGCGGGAGCTCACCTTTTTTGAGTTCGATCACGACGCGGATGCCGTCCCGGTCCGATTCGTCCCGAATATCGGAGATGCCTTCCAGCCGTTTCTCCTGCACCAACTCGGCAATTTTCTCGAGCACCTTGGCTTTGTTCACCTGGTATGGAATTTCCGTGACGATGATACTCGCCCGGTCCCGTTTCTCATCCGTTTCCACGTGCGTTTTGGCGCGGAGGGTCAACAGCCCCCGCCCGTGTTCATAAGCGTCTTTGATGCCTTGGGTGCCATAGATGAATCCGGCCGTGGGAAAATCCGGACCCGGGATCATCTCCATCAATTCCGCAATAGACGCGGCAGGGTTCTCGATGAGGTGGAGTAACGCGGTGACGACTTCGCCGAGATTGTGCGTGGGAATGTTGGTGGCGTAGCCAACGGCGATCCCGCCGGCGCCATTGATCAACAGGTTGGGGACCTTGGCCGGCAACACCAGCGGTTCCACGTCCGATTCATCATACGTGGGGCCGAAATCGACCGTTTCCTTATCGATATCCGCCAGCATTTCGCCGGCCAGCTTCGTCAGCCGCGCTTCGGTATAGCGCATGGCTGCCGGCGGATCGCCGTCCACCGACCCGTAATTCCCCTGGCCGTCCACCAAGGCATAGCGCATGTTGAAGTCCTGCGCCATGCGCACCAGCGTATCGTAAATGGCGGAATCGCCATGAGGATGATAATTCCCCATGATTTCGCCCACGATCTTGGCTGATTTGCGGTAGGCTCTGTTGTGAGCCAAGCCCATTTGGTTCATGCCGTACAAGATACGCCGATGCACGGGCTTCAGCCCGTCACGGACGTCCGGCAAGGCGCGGCCTACGATCACGCTCATGGCGTAATCCAAGTACGACAAGCACATCTCGTCTTCGATGGCGACTTGAGTGAAGCGTTCTTCCGTGGGCATAGAGGGGTGGGAGGATCGGTTTTCCGGTTGCCTAGACGTCCAAGCGACGGACTTCCAACGCGTGTTGCTGAATAAAATTCCGTCGCGGCCCTACTTCACCGCCCATGAGAATGGTGAAAATTTCGTCCACTCCCGTCATGTCTTCGAGTTTCACTTGAAGCAGGGATCGAGTCTCCGGGTTCATGGTGGTTTCCCAAAGTTGCAGGGGATTCATTTCCCCCAGACCTTTATAGCGCTGAAGATTGAGTCCCTTTTTCCCCACCTCCAGGATCGCTTGGACGAGTTCATCCGTGGAGGCAAAGGTGGTTTCCGCATCATTCACTTTCATGCGATACCTGGGACGGCCCAACCCGATGGCGTTGGGAGCCAATTTCTGCAGTTCCCGAAAATCGGCGGACCCCACCAGTTCATGGTTCACGTCGAGGGTCGACACCACGCCGTTCGTCGGCATCCGACAGACGATCTTGTTGGATTGATGTTCTTCATCTTCCACCAGGTCGATGTGGACCGGAGCTTCCGGATAGGCCATGGTCAACCGTTCCTTCACCCGCTCGATCAGCTCCCGGACGGCATCCTGGTTTCTTAAGAGTTCGCGCCCCAAAGCCGGCTCATCCACGAACGCGCGCAACAGACCGGAGCCTTGTTTTTTCCGGCTCAGTCTTCCCAGCAGACCTTCGAACTCGATCATTTTCTTCAAGACGGGATTGAGCGTCTGCCCGCTGATAAACGCGTGCTGACTGTCCACGTAGACTTCTACGGCTTGTCCCGCCAGCTCGGCGAGGTAGTCATTCAAGGCCTGTTCATCCTTGAGATAGTGTTCGGATTTGCCTTTTTTCACCTTAAAGAGCGGGGGCTGCGCGATGTACACGTAGCCGTGATCAATCAGTTCTTGCATTTGGCGAAACAGAAAGGTGAGGAGGAGCGTGCGAATGTGGCTTCCATCGACGTCCGCATCCGTCATCAAAATGATTTTGTGGTATCGGGCGCGGGTCAGATCAAAGGCTTCTTTGTCATCTTTGCCTTTTTCCGCGTCATCCCGCTTGCGTCCGATCCCCGTCCCCAGGGCCATAATGAGCGTGCGAATCTCTTCGCTCGACAGCATCTTGTCGAACCGCGCTTTTTCGACGTTGAGGATCTTGCCTTTCAGCGGCAGGATGGCTTGAAATTTTCGATCGCGCCCTTGCTTCGCCGACCCGCCGGCTGAATCCCCTTCGACAATAAACAACTCACTCAAGGCCGGATCTTTTTCCGAGCAATCGGCGAGTTTCCCGGGCAGCGATCCACCGTCCAGGGCACTTTTCCGGCGGATGAGATCCTTGGCCTTCCGAGCGGCTTCGCGTGCCCGTGCCGCATCCGCTGCTTTGCCGATGATTCGTTTGGCCACGGCCGGATTTTCTCCGAAGTACGTCCCGAGTCCTTCGTTCACGGCGACTTCGACGATCCCTTTGACTTCGCTGTTGCCCAACTTGGCTTTGGTTTGTCCCTCGAATTGCGGGGCCCGTACTTTGACGCTGACCACCGACGTGAGGCCCTCTCGCACGTCATCGCCCGTGAGCGAGTCCATGTCCTTTTTCAAGAGGTCGTTCGAACTGGCATAGGAATTGATCGTCCTGGTCAGGGCCGCCTTGAACCCGATCAGATGCGTGCCGCCTTCCCGCGTATTGATGTTGTTGGCAAAGGAGAAGAGGTTTTCGGCGTAGCTGTCGTTGTACTGGAGCGCGACTTCCAGAATGGCATCCGGTTTTTCGACGGAAATAAAAATCGGTTTGTGGAGCGGGGTTTTGGCTTCATTCAAATGTTCGACGAACGACACGATTCCGCCTTTGTAACAAAAGACCTGTTCTTTTTGGCTTCGTTTATCGGTGAGCGAGATCGAAAGCCCTTTATTGAGGAAGGCCAATTCCCGAAGGCGCTGGGCGAGTACGTCGAAACTGCAATCGACCGTCTCGAAAACGGTCGTGTCCGGTTTAAACGTGATTTTCGTCCCCCGCTTTTTGGTCACACCCGTCACTTGAAGCGGGGCGGCCGGGGTTCCGCGGTGGTAGACCTGTTCGAAGACGTGCCCATCTTGCCAGATTTCCAATTCCAGCCATTCCGACAACGCGTTGACCACGGAGATGCCCACGCCATGAAGACCACCGGATACGGTATAGGCGCCCTGTTCAAACTTCCCGCCTGCATGGAGGACGGTCAAGGCGACCTCGGCCGCCGACTTGTTCTGGGTGGGATGGAGCCCCGTGGGAATGCCCCGGCCATTGTCCGTAACCGCCACACTCCCATCGATTTCCAAAGAGACCTCGATCGTCTCCCCATAGCCCGCCATGTGTTCATCGACACTGTTATCCACGACCTCATACACGAGATGGTGAAGGCCGTCCGCGCCCGTACTGCCGATGTACATGGCCGGTCGTTTTCGAACGGCCTCCAGGCCTTCGAGTACACGGATCTGCTCCGCGCCATACCCGCTCTGTTCGACTTGTTCTTCGGGGAGACTGGAAGGATCAAAACGTGTGGCAGATGGTGGATCGTTTGGCAAAGGTTGGGTGTTCATTTCCTCGTGAAGCATTCTTTTCCAGGGTGCTCTAAACAGGGTGCTCTAAACTTTGACGGGCATCACGACGGCCTGAAACATGGGGCTGTCGAGCTCTCGAATCAAACACGGGCTGAGGGATGCCTCCATATTGAGAACCACCGTCTCGCTTTCCATGATGCCTAACACGTCAAGAAGATAGCGCGCATTGAATCCGGCGGAAAATTCCTCGCCGTTGAAGCTGGCGGGAATTTCTTCTTTCGCTTCCCCCGTGTCCGGATGACTGGAAAAGAGCGTGATGGTCTTCTTTGAAAAAGTCAGTTTGACGGCATAGGACTTGTTCTGGGCCAGGACCGAGACCCGTCGCAGGGCACCTTCGAGATCATCCCGATTCACCGTGATCTTTTTGTTGCTCGTCTTGGGAATGACCTGCTGATAATTGGGGTAATTGCCTTCCATCAGCCGAGAGGTCAGGACCAGCCCGCTTTTTCTGAAGATCAACATGTTTTTGGTAAAGCCGATCATCGGCTCATCCCCGCCTTCTTCCAATAGTCGCCGAATTTCAGTTGCCGCTTTTTTTGGGACGATGACCTTTTCCTCTTGCTCAAGGGGCGCCTTTTTCTCGATTTCCAGTTTCTGATCCGCCATCGCCAACCGATGCCCGTCAGTCCCCACTAACCGGATAATCGGCGTCTCGTCCGTATTCGTGACGACGATCAACAAACCATTGAGCACGTAGCGCGTATCGTTGTCTCCTACGGCAAACAGGGTCTTTCGAATGAGTTGCAGCAACCCCGCGCCGGGCAGGGGAATGAGTCCTTCTCGCTCGATGGCGGGCAACGGTGGAAAATCCTTGCTGGGGAGCCCCACGACCTTGAATTCACCGAGGCCGGCTTTGATAGTGACCAGGCAATCGTCCGTCACCGTCATGGCGATTTCCGGATCTTTGATTTCTTTGAGAATTTCATAGAGTTTTCTGGCGGGGAACGTCACCGATCCGGGTTCTTCGACCGTGGCTTTGTAGAGCCCGCGCATCCCGAGTTCCAAATCCGTCGCTGAAATATCCAGTCCTTCGGGTTTGGCTTCCAATAAGACGTTCGCCAAGCTCGGCATGGTATTTCGTTTTTCCACGATCCCCTGGACGCGATGGAGGGCTGTCAAGAGTTCGTCTCGTTCCACCGTCACTCGCATAAGAGAGGCTCCCTTCTGTTACGCCTTACTGATTTCGTCTTTGAGGCTTTCCACCCTCGTACGTAACGAACTGTCTTTCTCCATGGCTTTTTCTATCTGGCGACAGGCGTGGATGATGGTGGTGTGGTCTTTTCCTCCGAACTCGCGTCCGATTTCCGGGAAAGAGGCGCCCGTCATTTCTCGGGACAGGTACATGGCAATTTGCCGGGGATGGACCACGGTTTTGGTTCGTCGCTTCGATTTCAACTCGGAGACTTTGACCTGAAACCGCCGGGCAACCATGTCTTGCACGTCTTCCGAGGTGATCACCTTTTTCTTACTCCCCAACAGATCACGAAGAACGGTTTTCACCATATCCGTGGTAATGGCTTGGCCGGTCAGCGTGCAGTACGCTCCCAGGCGGATCAACGCACCTTCCAATTCGCGGATGTTGCTTTTTAACCCTTCGGCGAGAAGGTGAATCACGTCGTCTCCTATGACGATGCCTTCTTCCTCCGATTTTTTTCTCAGGATCGCGATACGGGTTTCGACGTCCGGCGGTTGAAGGTCGGCGATCAAGCCCCACTCGAACCGTGACCGTAATCGTTCTTCCATCAAGGGCATTTCTTTGGGAAACCGGTCGCTGGACAGGACAATCTGTTTTCTTGCCTCATACAGTGCGTTAAAGGTATGGAAAAATTCTTCCTGCGTCCGCTCTTTTCCCGCGAGGAATTGAATATCATCGATCAAGAGCATATCGACGTTTCGATAGCGCCTTCGGAGTTCCATCATTTTATCGTATCGTATGGAGTTGATCACCTCATTGGTGAATTGCTCCGTCGTCACGTACGCGATCCGCAGATCCCCTTTTTGCATGACGAAATTTCCGATGGAATTCAGGAGGTGCGTCTTGCCCAAGCCCACGCCCCCGTATATGAAGAACGGGTTGTAGGAACGCGCCGGTGATTCGGCGACGGCCAGGCTTGCCGCATGCGTAAACTGGTTACTTGCCCCGACCACAAAATTGTCGAACGTATATTTCGGATTCGGTATTTGCCGGTGAACTCGAGTTTGCGGACGAGCAGCCTGTGGTTTGTCCGGCTCCTCTCCGCCCACGGGAGAAGAAGGTTCGCTGACAATAAACTCTACGTCAACCTTCCCTTCTCCACCGGGTCGAACCGCTTGCAAGGCTTCACCAATAACCTCACGATAATTTCGTCCCAGCCATTCCCCAAAAAATTTATTGGGGACGATAACCGTCGCTTTCGTCCCATTCAGTTCACCCAACCGTGTCGGCTGAAACCAGGTTTCTATGACTTCATCCCCCATTTGGGATTGGATAACACCCAGGGCCTTTTCCCAGATACCCGGTGTCTTCGGTTCACTCTTTTTCATTATAATTATTCACAAGTTTATCAACACCTGTTGATAACCAGGCTTTTCTCGAAAATATTTCTTTTTCGCTTCGATTTCATCCAGAGAACCAACAACTTTCTCCTAGACCATTCACAAGACTTTGACTCCTTATCCCTTCAGTTCTCCATATACTTATTATTTTTATTCATCAATAAAATTAATAAGATATATTCAGTTCTTCTTATACACATCCCCTACTACTCTTACTCCCACTCCTCCTATTCTTCTTTCTTTAAGAAATCAGGAAATAATAGTATCAGCCTCAAAAATCATTTTCAGCATATCAGGATACTGAATAGGAGGATATGACGAAGAGTCCTTTTTCTTACCAGAATCAAGCGTATAACATGGAAAAGGAAACGTTTTCTCAAATCCCGGACTATCCTGAAGAAGCACCCCCTGCACCGAGCAGTCTGAAAAATCGGACGCCGCGACCAATTCTTCCATGGAGGATTCGGCTCCAGGAGCCAGAAGAAAGAGAACGTTTCTCATGACTCAAAACACCAGTACACGGTCGGCTTGGCAAAGCAAGGACGTTATTCCCGATTGTGAGACTTCTTGAACGGCAAATTCCGGATCCAAAAGAAAAGCCGTCGCGCTTCCCTCCGGAACGACGATAGGGAGTTGCAGTTCCTGGATAACGGGAAGATATCTTTCCAGAATTTCCAGGTCCACAACATCACTCGTGTCGTCAGTCAGCAATATTCTCGCTTGTGCAAGAAGAACAACCGTGACCGATGAAGATCCGGTTGACAGACCGAGTGCTATACGAAGGCCTTCGGTCGGACGATGTGTTTCCAGAGGGTTGCTCTTAATCAACACGAGTATGGAGAGTGCCATATCGAAAAGACAAAGGGATCGTCACTCTAGTCGAGCGAAAACCCTGAATTCGGGGTCGCTTAAAACTGTTGAAGATCGCCTCATTGTGTACGAGGCACGGACCCTGATGATCAAGATGGAAAAGCTTCAAAAGTCGATGATGGTCTAAGCAGCATTACTTATTGAAAAACAAAGAAAAAATCGTATTCCTAAGAGGGGAAAAAGTCAATCGATGTTTCTACGTGTTTGCCGGAACCGGAGGTGTGCCAAAATGGCTGAAGACGCGGTATTGAGGGGATGGATTTCCTGCTCTTTCGTCGCCATATTTCTCAGGATGACCTGGTTGTTCGTCACCTCGTCGTCTCCCAGGATGACGACGTATGGTGCCTCCAGCCGGTCGGCGGAGTGAAGGAGCGTCTTCAAGGTGGAAGCATTATAATCCGTATCCGCTTTGACTTGATCTAAGCGAAGGGAATCCAAAAGGGATAAACCAGCCGGTCTCCCTTTTTCCCCGAACGATGCCACAAAAACCCACGGGTCCGGTGCCGGCACGGTTGATTCGGGAAGGGCCAGGATGACCCGGTCAAGGCCGATGGCGAACCCCACCGCCGGAGTGGGAACACCCCCCAACGTTTCAAACAAACCATCGTATCGTCCTCCGGCGCCAATCGCATTTTGAGCCCCGAGCGCGGAGCATGAGACCTCGAAGGTCGTCATGGAATAGTAGTCCAGTCCCCTGACGAGCCGGGGATTAATGGAATAAGGAATGGCTAATGCTTGTAACCCCTGCAAGACCCGGTCGAAGTGATCCTTGGAGGATGGGGAAAGAAAATCCGTCAGGTACGGAGCATCTTTCGTGGCTTCACGACAGTGAGGGACTTTACAATCCAAGGCTCGAAGAGCGTTGGCATCCAATCGTCTCCGGCAATTTTCGCAAAGCAGGTGAACCTTTGTCTTAAGAAAGGCAACCAACTCCGTTTTATATGCTTGGCGGTCCGTAAGAACGCCCAGGGAATTGAGTTCCAAGGAAAGGCCGGGTAACTGGAGCGATGAAAAAAATCTCCAGAGCAGGGTCATGACCTCGACGTCGGCCGAGGGTTCGGCACTCCCGACAAATTCCACTCCGAACTGGTGGAATTGCCGTAAACGACCGGCCTGCGGTCGCTCGTGGCGAAACATCGGGCCGATGTAATAGAGTTTTCTCGAAGACTGGTAGGTCTTCAGCCCCCGTTCAATAAACGCGCGAACGACCCCCGCAGTTCCTTCGGGACGAAGGGTTAAGGAAGTTCCGGCCTTGTCGGGGAAGGTATACATTTCCTTTTCGACAATATCGGTCGTCCCTCCGATACTGTGAACGTAAAGATCCGTTTTTTCAAAAACCGGGATCCGGATTTCCTGAAAGCCGAATGCGTGGGCCAAGGCATGCGCGGTTCGTTCCACCACGCTCCACTTGGGCATTTCGTCCGGGGTAATATCCTTGATGCCTTTAATGCCTCGAATCACCGTGATGGTCCTTTACCAATGAGAGGGATGAGGGCATGTCGACTATAGAAGGGGGCTTTCAGGGAGTCAACGGAATGAACGGCCGTGGGGAATCGTTGCGAAAAAACCTGATTTGACAGGCAAGACACGGGAAATTACAATCATTTCTTTAATCCTGTGTCGAAAAGAGGTTTTCTACCATGTCCATGACATATCGACAACCGTCGAATCTCAAAAGAAAACGTGACCATGGGTTTCGAAAGCGAATGAGCACCAAGAACGGGAGAAAAGTGCTTGCCCGCCGTCGCCGAAAAGGCCGCCAACGCCTTACCGTATCCGATGAGTGACGTTCCCTCACGGTGCCCGCCGTTATTCTTGAAAAAAAAAGAGGACTTCGAGCGAGTCAAACGGGAAGGCCAGCGCATCACGACGCAATTCTTTAACGTGGTTTCCTCCCGGTCTCGTCTCGGGAATACCCGGGTCGGAATCGTGGTGGGGCGGCGGCTGGGCAAAGCGGTTGTGCGGAACAGAGGGAAACGCATTTTTCGGGAATTGGTGAGACAGACGTACCAGTGTCTGTTGAAGGGCAATGACATTGTCATCTTTCCCAAACGTCCGGCACTGACGCTCAAGCATCAACACCTCTACGAAGCATGGATAACGACCCTTATGAGCCAGGGGCTCATGTTTTCCCCTAACTCCCCAACCCCCCTGCTCCCCTTGTCAGGGGGGTGTGAGGTGATGATCAGGGGGGTGTGAGATAGATGCGAAAAGTAGCGTTGTGGCTTATCGTCGTCTACCAGAAAATCGTGTCTCCGTATTTGGGGCCTCAGTGCCGCTTTGCACCAACCTGCTCACGCTATACCAGTGAAGCGATCACCCGTCATGGCCTGCTTCGAGGCGTGTTGTTGGGCGGGTGCCGGCTTCTGAAGTGCCATCCCTTCCATCCGGGCGGGATCGACCCTGTTCCCTGATCGGCCGGTATGGAAAAACGCATCCTCCTCTTCCTTCTTCTTTCGTTCGCCATCATTTTCAGCTTCGACTTTATTCTGAAAGAACTGGGGCTGATGCCGGAACCCCCACCCGTTGAGGAGGGGCAAGAGATCTCGCCCACGGGAGACCAGTTCCTGCCTCCCGGTATCCAGGACGAGTCGTCCGGGATTCGTTCCGATGACGCCGAACCGGGACACCCCGGCCCTCTCCCGTCAAGGGAGAGGGAGCTCGTGGAAGAAGTGGAGACTCCGCTGTACCGGGTCGCGTTCACGAACCGGGGAGCGCAGGTTCAAAGCTGGAAACTCAAGCAGTATCTGACCCAGGACGAAGACAACCCCGAACCCATCGAGTTTGTTTACCCGGACGGCCATTTTGCCGGCCCGGTGTCCATGCAGATTGAAGATCCGGCCGTCAACGCCCTGCTCAACAACGGCCTGTTTGACGTGAGCCGGGACTTCGAGACGCTCGATGACGTCCATCCCACGGGCCATCTGACCTTTTCCCATCGGAACGACGAAAACGGCCTTCTGGTGGAAAAGGAATTCACCTTTACCCATGACTCCTATCTGGTCGACGTGTCCATTCGCGTCGAAGGCCTTGACGAGACCGTCGACGTCTTGTTGGGCACCAATTTCGGAGTGGTGGAATGGGGGCAAGGGTTCATCGGCGCCTTGGGGCCGGCGTGGATGATCGACGGCGCGTTGGAAAAGGAAACCCCCGACCCTGAGATCCGGCGTTCCGGAGACATTCGCTGGGCCGCCCTCCAGGATAAATATTTTATCAGCGTCATGATTCCCCAGGGTGCCCAAGGGGTCTTTGCGAAAACGGAAGCCGAACGCGTGGTGACGTCAGGCGTGGAGTTCCCGGTCGACGCGGACGGCAGCCGGCTGCGGTTTCAACTCTATGCCGGCCCCAAACAATTCGATCTCATGCGATCGTTGGGCCACGACCTGGAGGATACGATCGATTTCGGCTGGTTTATTTACGGGAGTTGGAGCATCGTGAAAGCGGTGGCCAAGCCGCTGTTTTACGTGCTTCGCTTTCTGTACGAGTACACCCAGAATTATGGCGTGGCGATCATTCTCTTAACGTGCGGCATCAAGCTGTTGTTCGTGCCCCTGCAGTACAAGAGCTACAAATCCATGCAGGGCATGCAAAAAGTTCAACCCCAAATCCAGGCCGTGCAGGCCAAGTTCAAAGACGATCGGGAACGCCTCAACCGGGAGCTGATGAAGTTATACAAAGAGCACAAGGTGAATCCGGTCGGCGGGTGTTTGCCGATGCTGTTACAGATGCCCGTCTTCATCTCGCTGTTCAATATTTTGTACATGACCGTGGATCTTCGGAAAGCACCCTTCATGCTGTGGATTACGGATCTGTCGATCCCGGATCCGTTTTACGTGTTTCCGATTCTGATGGGAGCGTCGATGGTGCTCCAACAGAAAATGATGCCCACCACCATGGATCCCACGCAAGCCAAGATGATGATGTTACTGCCGGTTTTTCTGACGTTTCTCTTCTTGAACTTTCCCGCCGGGCTGGTGATCTATTGGTTGACCAATAACGTATTGACCATCGCGCAGCAGGTGGTGACGGATCGATTCTTTTTAAAAGCCCAGACCGTTAGCCCACCGGTGTCGGCCGGTGACGACTCCTCGACCAAATCCGATAATGGAGAG
>JAHRAK010000088.1 GCA_020027535.1 Nitrospirales bacterium | reverse complement strand
GCCCCGAAAACCTCACAAGTCTTACGGAATCAACACAATTTGCTCACAACGCCTCTGCTAACATCGGAGATTCAAATTTCAGGGAGGTCTCCAGTTCACTCGACAAGAGGACCGGCATGGAGCAGCGCAAGAAACCCTTTGCCCGAATCGTCGCAACCCCGTGGCAGATGGATCAGGATGACAGCCTTGGTGGGGAAGCGGCTCACAGAGAGGAGGCATGCCGAGCTCGAACTGCCGAGTGCGGATGCAAACGATCCGGCGCAGGGTTACATGGACAGCCCGTCAAGTTACATGGATACATCCCATAAATCAGAGGTTCTAAGGGAATCAGGACGGCTGGATTTCCGGTTTGGAAAAGTCGTGCTGTGCGGGGTCATTCTGCAAGTCCACGACGAGTTCCCCTTTCGGCGAGAAAAAACCCTGCCCGTCGATTTGGACAATCCCGTTACAGTTGTCCTGGAAGAATTCCAGGATCCACCCGTTGAAATCGTAGCCCTCCTCGGTGATGTCGTTTTTGAGGATCCGAGTCGCAAGAATAAAGTGGGCTCGCACGACGAATTCTCTTGCCAGATCGGCCTCCACGTCACCAAAGGCGGACAGTTGCGCGGAAAACCCCGTCTGTTCTTGTTCAAAGACGTCCTGATAGGTGCCTTCATTGCGAATGCAAAACAGTTGAATCGGTTTCTTCTCACGGTGATATCCGAGCGCCACTTGGATCCATGAATACTCATCGAGCACTTCAGGATCCATTTTGGGTATGAGGGGCACTTGGTTTTTCGATTTTAAGAAATCCAATAACAGGCGGAGCGGGGGAGGGTCCTTGCGTTGGCAAAAAACCCGGGAATAGAGAAACTCGTTTCCCGCGTCATCGGATTTTGTCAGTGAAATGACGGATAATTCTTTTCCCATGGCAACTCCCTTCCAATTGAATCACTCAGATAACGCACACTGTACCGTGGTCGGAGCCTAGGCTTCAAGGAAACCGATCGGTTGTTTATGGAAAAACTCGGCGCTGTTTCGCATCATACAAGGGTTTTGTGGTTGACAGTGTCTCACGCTTTCGGTAGACTCGCTCCCATCTTCTATGGTGGTCTTTTTGGTAGTCAGGGGCCGTTAATCGATTCAAGATATCTTCTAGCAAGCTTATTCTTGCGTGTTTTATCCTACTGACACGCTTCCCTTTTGAAGAAGAGGAGGTTCCTCATGGCCAAAGCTATGACAAAATCCCAGATCGTTGATCAGTTGGCGACAAAGTCTGGAGTGACAAAAAAGACTACGAGTGAAATTCTCGATAACCTGGCTGCCTTGGCTTACAAAGAAGCGAAAAATTCTTTTACCGTGCCCGGACTTGGCAAGTTAGTGCTGTCTCATCGGAAAGCTCGAACCGGAAGAAATCCCCAAACCGGTGAACCGATCAAGATTCCGGCCAAGAAAGTGGTGAAGTTTCGGGTAGCCAAAGTCGCGAAAGATTCCATCTTAGGCAAAAAGTAAATTTTCATGTGCGGAAACGTTTTGACTGTGAGAGGGGCGAATCGCCCCCTTTGCGAACAGGGATAACGAATTAACGGATTTTTCAGGAAAAGCAAAAAGAGTCGCTTATCAAGCCGCTTCGCCGCTTGGAAGCCTTCTGCCCGGAAACGGGTGGCACCAAGTTTTTGTTTTAATAAAACGAAGCCCCCAACCCTTTCGTACTCATTCCATCATGAGCCACGAGGCTGATTTCGTCTCCATCGTGTACGGGTGTATCTTCGCTCGCCACTCGTCGATTGATCGTCACCATCACCTTATTTTCTCGTAACAGTCTAGTCACCTGTCGAAGTTTGCGCCCCTGCTGTTTAATCAGTTGTTTCACCGAAAGGGGATCTTCCAGTTCACAGGACAAACTTCGTTCGCCGTCAGATGTTTCTAAATCTCCCATAAGGGTTATGCTGACCATCAACAACCTCTCTTTTTTTCAACAAGATGACGTGGTGATCCCGATCAGGAAGTTCAGCCGGAACGAACTGAGCCTTTTGCGTTGACCGAAGGCATGGGTTGCGAGGGGTTCATCAGGAACACTCGAGGGCGGCAACGCAGGGTTGATTCCATGCGCAATCCTATCAGGATGAACATCCATCCGGCAATCGGGCCTGGAGGGGTCGGCGGCCAGGATGAGCCGGTCCGGGGCATTGGCCAAGGGAAAAGAAAGCAATATACTGGGCCATCCCATAGCGGCAACCACCGCTAGACTGTGTGGCAAACATGTGGCGCATCATTTTCATTTTAATTCTTCTGATTATTTTGTTTTTGATGATCCGGAAATCCATTCGCGATTTTCGAAGCCCCAAATCCGCCGATCCCTCCTTGCCCTCGAAAGATATGATGGTTCAAGACCCCGTCTGCAAAATGTATATCACGGCGGGTGCTGCGGTGGTTGAAAAAATCGGAGGCCAGCATTACCACTTTTGCAGCAACGAATGTGCCCATAAATTCAAAAGCTATATGTCCGGATAGGTCGGGGAAGCAGGTCCCCGGAGAGCGGCAAAAGTGGAAGGTATCAGGCAATCGCCCCACCGCAGGATGATCCCGCACCGGCCGTGCACCCATAACAATGTTGGCCCATGGTAATCGGGCGCCGGGCCAAAGCCTCGAAATCAAACTCCGCTATCGTTTGCGGCAGGTCGCGGCCCACGGGTAAATCGAGCATCTGATTAAAATCGCAATCGTACAGTCGTCCGTCCCATCCCACGCTGAGCAAGCTTCGGCACATCACGTTTTCGACCGAGTGCGGGTTGAAACTCTCGATAAGAAGGCTCATGTATGCTTCATATTTGTCTTGGGCGTACAGGTCGTTCAGGAAACGGTTAATGGGCATATTGGTGATGGTATACAGTTGATTGAACCTGATACCGAAACGCGAGAAAAGTTGATCCTTATAGGCTTCCTCCAATTCCCGTTGATCGGGAGGCAGGGTCGGTCCCAACGGGTTGTAGACGAGATTCAACACCAGGCCCGTGTCCTCGCTTCCATAGCCCAACGCGTTCAATTGTCGTAAGGCAGCCAGGCTCCGTGTAAAGACCCCCTTCCCACGTTGCTCATCCACGTTCTCCTCAAGATAGCAGGGTAAGGAGGCAATGATCTCAACCTGGTGATCAGCCAGAAATCGGGGAAGGTGGGATTTCCTTTTGACGGAAAAGACCGTCAAATTGCAGCGGTCGAGCACCGTTTTCCCGAGGGCACGAGATTCTGAAACGAGATATTCAAAGTGCGGATTCATTTCCGGGGCCCCTCCGGTCACGTCCACGGTGGTGATCTCAGGATGGCGCCGAAGGACCGTGAGAACGATCTCCATCGTCTCCCGGCTCATAATTTCCGTCCGGGATGGTCCGGCGTCGACGTGACAGTGCTGACAGGTTTGGTTGCAGAGTTTCCCGACGTTCACCTGCAACGTGTGAATGGTCCTGGCGCGGAGGGGGAGTACCCCATGTTCCATCAGGGTTCGCGAAAAGAGATTGGGGAGCACAGGAATAGGTGTCATCGTTACCCGCGTATTCGTGAATGGAAAGAACTTTGCATAAAGCAACATTTGTAACAAGACCGAAGTCCGTTGATCAAGGGATTTCACGAACCGGAGAAAATTGGGCCTCAATCCATTGTACCACAGGGAGGGCTTTCAAAAAGCCGCAGAGCGTCCTTCTCCAGACGGCATGTCCCTAGCGTTGCAGGAAGGTCAGTGCGCCGGCGGCTTCCTGGTCCAGGAACCACGTCAGGGCACCGGCCCGTGGACCGATGATTTGAGCAGGGAGTACGCCGGGTTGAAAAGGCCCCTCAAGCACGTCGTAGAGCGTTTGGGCTTTTGCATCACCAGAGATGAGAAACGTGACCTGCCGGGCGTGATTGAGAAGAACCGGGGTGAAGGTGATCCGCGAGGCCTGCAACCTTTCGACCCAGGGGGCGGCAACGAGCCGGTTCGTTTCATGAACGGCCCGGGTACCCGGGAACAGGGAAGCGATATGACCGTCCGGTCCCATGCCCAACAAGATGAAATCGAAACGCGGGATGTCCGGTTCGGAGACGTCGAATTGCTTGCGCAGCACGGCTTCATACTGGTCGGCAACGGTTTGGGCATCAGGGAGTTCGCTCGGCACGCGATGAACGTGCGTCATGGAAATGGGCACACGGCTGAGGAGCGCTTCATGGGCCATTCGATAATTACTGTCCGCATGATCCGGTGGGACGTGACGTTCATCTCCCCAAAAAAACCGGATTTTCGTCCAATCGAGTTGACTCCGGAACGGTGGGGCGGCAAGCATGGCATAGAGGCCTTTCGGGGTCGAGCCTCCGGCAAGGGCGATGGTAAACGAGTTTCGTGTCTCGATGGCCTGCCGCGCATGATCAAGAAGGTGTTGTGCCGCGGCTTCCAGCAAAGCTTGGGAAGTGGGGTAGACGTGTATGTCCCGTTGAGAATAAGGCATGCGAGGAGTCAGGAAGGTGAACCCATGGCCATGCGTTCAGCAGCCGGAATAGCCTGAATCTTCAAGTGTGCCCTCTTTATCGAAGTCTAAACGGATTTGGCATTCGGCGGGGGCCATATTGGAAAACGGAAAAGATGATTTGCCGCCGGTGAGGCGGAAATATACCCAGGTCTCGCCTCCAAAGAACCGCTTTGATTTGGCACCGGGCTTGCCCCAATGTTCTTGAAACCACGCTTGCGATTGCCCGTTGATCCCGGCGGAGGCAGATGGGGCCTCCTGATGAGGAGGAGTGCCGCAGCCACCGGCAACCAACGTCCCGAGAAGCAGAATGCAAAGGAGCGACGTCCGGGCCTTCATGGTGAGGGTTTCGAGGGGCATCTTCGCTGAACGCTTCATCATAAGAAAGGCGAGAGGAAAGGGCCGGAGAACCTTGACTCGGTGATTTCCCTGAAACGCCTGGCAAAATCGTAACCCTGGCGCGGTGTCCAGTCAAATGAAGAAATGGGGGCCACTTTTGAAACCACGCAAGGTGTTTCCGATTGTCAATGTTCTACAGGCTCAATTACAATACGCGCGTTGAAGACGGTTTGGAATGGAGATCATGGTGCCATGCTCTACCCATGTGAACAAGAAAAGCTCCACCAACGTGATGAGGGAGGAAGACGATGAAAATCTACTTGGATACCGGTAACGTCAAAGAAATTGCCGAAGCCGCTCGGATGGGGATTCTGGACGGGGTCACCACCAACCCCTCATTGGTCTCCAAAGAGGGGCGGAACTTCAAGGACTTGATCCTGGAAATTTGTCAACTCGTCGACGGCCCGGTCAGTGCAGAGGTTGTGAGCGTCGAGGCTGAGGCCATGGTCAAGGAAGGTCGGGAATTGGCCCGCATTCACCCCAACGTCGTGGTCAAGTGCCCCTTGATTCCGGAAGGACTGGCTGCAACCAAACGCCTGGCCGGCGAAGGCATTCGGGTGAACGTCACGTTGTGTTTTTCGCCGACTCAAGCCCTGTTGGCCGCCAAGGCCGGCGCGTGGTGCGTGTCGCCTTTCATCGGCCGGTTGGATGACGTCAGCAGTGACGGCATGGAACTCATTCGGCAAATCGTGACCATTTTTCACAATTACGATTTTCCCACCCTGGTGCTGGTGGCAAGCATCAGACATCCACAGCACGTGGTGGAAGCCGCGTTGACCGGCGGCGACATTTGCACCATGCCCTATGGCGTCTTTCAACAATTGGCCAAGCATCCGCTCACGGACATCGGACTCAAGAAATTCCTGGCCGATTGGGAAGCCCGAAACGCGCCGAAAGGGTAACCCCGTCAGGGCCGTCCGTCCACCAACTGCCGCGCGCGCCGAAACACGCGATGAAACATGGGACGGGTGAGTTTTCCGGTAAACGTATTTTGTTGGCTGGGGTGGTAGGACCCTAACAGGGTGACTCCCCAGTCCGTGGCATAGCTGGTTCCGTGCCCGAACTTGGGTTTGCCGATGACACGTCCCGGCGCTCCGGCGGCCGTCAGATATTCATCGAAGGCGATTTTCCCCAAGGCCACGACCACGGCGATTCGTTTCAACAAATGGAGTTCTTCGAGGACGTACGGCCGGCATGTTTCAAATTCTTCTCTCGAGGGTTTGTTATCCGGTGGAGCGCAGCGCACGGCCGCGCCCACGTAACAATCCGTCAACCGCAGCCCGTCGTCCCGATGAGTGGCTTCGGCCTGATTGGCGAATCCGAATCGAAACAGGGCCTCATAGAGCCAATCTCCGCTTCGGTCACCGGTGAACACGCGTCCGGTCCGATTCCCGCCATGAGCTGCCGGCGCCAACCCAATCACGTAGAGTCTCGCACGGGGATCTCCAAACCCGGGAACGGGCCGCCCCCAATACTCCCACTCCTGAAACCGTTTCACCTTCGTGGCGGCGACCTCTCGACGGTAGGCGGTCAAGCGTGGACAACGCGTGCAATCGGCGATGGTCTGATGTAAAACGTTGAGACTGCGCATCATGGAAATCGTATCATAACGAACGAGCCGGGAAATACATGCAAATCCGTATCGATTGCCCCGATAAACACATTCAAACGATTCTCAAGCAACTGCTTCTCGCGGGGTTGGATGCCGCCGATCCCGAGTCGGCGATTCAGCGTGCCGTCCGGATCAAGAACAATCGCCTCAGGGTGGGCACGCGGGAGTACGACCTCGCCGGGTTTTCACGCATCGTGTGCATCGGGGCGGGGAAAGCCTCGGGTGCCATGGCGGCGGCGCTGGAGCGACAATTCGGGTCGCGGTTGGACGGTGGCCTGGTTGTGGTCAACGACGGCCATGCAGGGAAAACGAAACGGATACGACTGCTCGAGGCCCGGCATCCGGTTCCCGATCATCGCAGTGAACAGGCCGCGCGAAGGATGGTTCGCCTGCTTGAGTCGTTGACGAACCGCGATCTGGTTTTGATGGTGCTGTCCGGCGGGGCGTCGAGCCTGTTGGCCGCTCCGGCCGCGGGCCTGACCTTGAAGGAAAAACAACTCACCACTCGGTTATTGCTTCGGAGTGGAGCCACCATTCAAGAGATCAACACGGTGCGAAAACATCTGTCCGGGATCAAGGGCGGGCGCTTGGCAGGTGCCACGACGGCCACCGTCATGACGCTCGTTCTTTCGGACGTGCCGGGTGATGATCTGGCGACGATCGGTTCAGGCCCCATGGCCCCGGATCCCTCGACGTTTGCAGATGCGAAAAGAGTGCTCGACACGTTCGACATCCGGAACCGGATTCCCTTAGCCGTTCGACGACACGTGGACCGCGGAGCACAAGGACGCATACCCGAGACACCCAAACCCGGTGAGCCGCTGTTTTCCCGGATCCAGCATCACGTGATCGGCAATAACCACACTGCAATCGAACGCATGGCCAAACGAGCCAAGGCGTTGGGGCTCCGTCCCCTGATCCTGACCACGAGCCTGTCCGGGGAAGCGCGTGAGATCGGAAAACTCTTTGGAGATCTTGCCCGGGAAATGTGCGTGTCAGGAAACCCCATCAAGCCACCGGCGTGTCTTCTGGCCGGCGGAGAACTCACCGTGACCGTGACAGGGAAGGGGCTGGGGGGGCGTGCCCAGGAATTTGCCTTGGCTGCCGCTCCCGCACTCGAAGGGTTGTCTCAGGTGTTCGTGGCCGGTGTCGGCACCGATGGCACCGATGGTCCGACGGCGGCGGCGGGGGCCATCGTGGATGGGAACAGCATCAGCCGGGCCAGGGGAAAGGGGATGCATCATGACACGGCCCTTCAGGAAAATGACAGCTATCGTTTTTTTCACGTGGCGGGCGGCCATGTTGTCACCGGACCGACCGGCACGAACGTGAACGACGTCTATATGATTCTGGCCTTGTAACCAATGCTTGACCGAAAGGATGGGGAATGGACGAAGCGCAAAAAATGGTTCGGGAATTCCACAAGGAGTTCGACATCCACGTTGCGGAGAGCCCCAATGTGCCGGATACGAAAACCACGGCCTTGCGCGAGCGGCTCATTCAGGAAGAGTTTGACGAATTGAAGGAAGCCATGAAAGCAGGGAATCTTCCCTGCATTGCGAAAGAACTCGCCGATCTTCTCTACGTCGTGTACGGCACGGCCGTCTCCTATGGGATCGACATGGCCCCGGTGTTCCGGGAAGTGCAGCGTTCAAACATGAGCAAGGTGGGCGGGTATAAACGAGACGACGGCAAGTGGGTCAAACCGCCGACCTATTCACCGGCCATGATTGAGCCCATTCTCGAAAGCCAGCGGAGACGGCCGTCGCCGAGCCGGTGAGAGGGCGTCCATAACCCGTGACGAGGACAACCCACGGACCTCAGGGCTGGTGCTTGTTCTCGTGAATCAGTAAGGCTTCTTTAATGGAGAGTCCGCCGCCATAGCCGACAAGTTTCCCATTGCTTCCGATGACTCGATGACAGGGGACGATGATCGAAACGGGGTTCTGCCCGTTGGCCGCTCCGACGGCGCGGGCGGCCTTGGGCTTCCCAATGGCTTTCGCAATCTGTCCGTATGACAGCGTTCGTCCGTAGGGGATGGTCCGAAGAGCCTGCCAGACTCGTTGTTGAAACGGGGTTCCCTGCGGGGCCAATGTGATCGTGAAAGCTTTCCGTTTGCCGGAGAAGTATTCTTTCAGTTGCCGAATAGGTTGCTGAAACGGCTTTTCTGAATACGTCCATCGGGGATCAGGTTCGATCGGATGCCGGCCGTCCTGGAACGAGAGGTGCGTCAATGCGCGGGCATCCCCTGCCAGGAGGACCCTGCCGACGGGACTCTGCATGACACAATAAGAAACGGCATCGCGTCGAACGTGGCTTGTTGCAGGGAGAGCTTTTTGACGGGGGATGGTTGAAGGCATGTTCACCGGCCGCATAGACGAAGCATAGTGTAGCATAGGCGCGTCAACTTACCAAATTGCCGACCGGGGAATAGTGAGAGAAGGAAAATTGGATCTCATTTCTCACGTTGAATAAATTGGGGATAAGGAGAAGGAATTGTTCCGTTAAGTCCGGGTCGAATCGCAGGCCGGAGCCTCCCTTGAGGACCTGGACGGCTTTTTCAAAAGGTTGTCCTTCTCCATGAGGACAGAGAGAAGTCAATTTATCGAACGTGTCGGCAATGCTCAGGATTCGGGATCCAAGCGGGATGAGCGTTCCTCGAAGTCCATAGGGATATCCATAGCCGTCCCATCGTTCATGATGGTGAGCAATCAGGACGGACGCGGTATTGAGGCTGGGCCATTGTTGAAGAATGGCGGCGCCGACCCGAGGGTGGCATTGATGTTTCATCTCTTCGTCCGGCGATAAATTGGTGCCGGTTCGAACGCGAGGCTGGAGAGAAAATTTCCCGAGATCGTGTAACAGGGCGGCATAATGAAGCTGGAGCAGTTCCTGGTCCGCTAACTCGATGGTATGTCCAAGGGCTAAGGCAAACTGGGCCGTCCATTCGCAATGGCCGACAATAAGCGGGTCCTGGCTTTCCATGAGTTGCAGAAATCCTCGAACAAGGCAAAATGGATTTTCTTTATTGGGGACGGGGGAAGCAGGTTGTCGAAGCGTCAGAATATAGGAACCTTTCATCGATGAGTTCTCCTTTGTTCTCTTGCGCGCGGGTTTTCTCGAACGATGGAACTTCCTGGGGCTCCCTCGCTCATTAATAAAAATGATTATGATAATCATTACTATACAAAACATGATCTGTCAAGGAGTCTCGCAAGAAACACGTGAAATTTTCTTTGAAAGGAGCCGTTTTAACGGGAGATCCCGACTCGACTGTCTTATCTGTGCTGAACGAGTCCCCTTGCATAAACCGCGAGGATCTTTAATATGAAACGGTTGATCTTTTTGAGAGCGCTTCCATGAGGGAGAGAAACGTGTTATCGGTCAATTCGCTCACATTGAATCAGGTGCTGAAGGTTGTAAGTCTGATCCTTCTTTGGGTGGTGTCGACCGGATTCGCGTCTAAGCACGCGTCCCCGGTTTCCATGATGAATAGTCAGGGAACGTGGGAAGTGCTTTCTCTGTTGACGATCGGAGACCATTTGCCTTCCCGTGACTCTCGTTTCGCGGATCGGGCGTATCAACCCGTGGGTGCACTGGACGGCCTCGGAGCCTATCGGTTTGATGACGGGACCGTCCGGGTGCTGGTGAATCATGAGTTGGGTGGCAAGGCCGGATACCCGTACCGGCTCGACAACGGCACGACGTTGACAGGGGCTCGCATCAGCTTTCTGGATATTGACCCCCGGACCCTGCATATTCTCAACGGCGGTATTGCGTATGGAACCATTCGTGACCGGCAGGGCCGGATCGTCGAAACGGGATTTCAGGTCAATGAGGTCGCCCATACCGAGCAGGGCCTGTCACGCCTGTGTTCGAGCCAGTTGATCGAAAAAGGCACGTTCAATTTTGTCGATACCGTCTACCTGACCCAGGAAGAAGTTTCGGATCCCCGGAACCATCCGCATGGAGGAACGGTCTGGGCCTTGGACGTGGAACGCCGGACCCTTCACGCGGTGCCGGCGATGGGGCGAATGGCGGGAGAAAATACAACACCGCTGACCGGCCCGTCCGATTCGGTGGCCCTCCTGATCGGAGACGATACGATCCCGCAAACCGACGAGGTCGAAGCCTTTGGACAAATAGCCGATCTGCACACGTCTCCTGACCATCTCGTCACGGCGCCTCTCTGGTTGTACGTGGGTCAAAAACATGCCTCGACGGTTGAACACGGGCTTTCATCAGGCGTTGACCCGGCAAATGAAACGTTCCTGAACCGGAACGGATTACTCGTGGGGCAATTGTATTACTTCGTTGCAGAGCATGGGGTGCGAACGGTGGCGCAATTCAACGGGACGGGCTCCACCCTCACCGGCGTTTGGAAAAAGATTGAAGTGTTGGACAAGGCGAAGGCCGGAGAAAAAGGATATGATCCATTGGGCTATAAAACGGGATTGACGCTTCGGCGAGAGGCGAAAGCCGGTGGCGCCTTTCAATTTTCCCGGCCGGAAGACGTGAGCACGCATCCGTCCATAGGCACGAAAGCGGTCCTGTCTTCGACGGGACGGGATACGGTATTTCCGGGTCATGACGCGTGGGGGACCGTGTATCAAATCGACGTCGACCTGCGGGGGATGAAGGCCACGATCAAAATTTTATACGATGGCGATGATGCCGGCGGCGCCCGGTTCTCAGACCCCGACGAGGGGATTCGCAATCCGGATAACCTGGATTGGGCGGAGGACGGCTTGATCTACATCCAGGAAGACAAGGCGAAACAACGAGATCCGCTGTTCGGAAGTCATTCCGGTCAGGAGGCTTCACTTTGGCGTCTGGACCCTCTCACGGGCGAGGTGCAACGGATTGCCCGGATCGATCGATCCGTTGTCTTGCCCAAAGGGAGCACCGATGAAAGGCCCGGTGCGATTGGAGAATGGGAGTCGGCCGGGATTCTCGACGTCACGCATCTCTTCGATTCCCGCGTTGGAGAACGGGTGTTGCTGGCCACGGTCCAGGCCCACACGATACGCGATGGCATGATCGCAAAGCGCGAGTTGGTGGAAGGCGGCCAACTCATCCTGCTCAGGAGGCCCCTGACAGGATTTTCCGAACGGGCCGGCAAGTGAGCGAGTGGATCGCCCGATCGACCGGGGCTTCCTCTTGGACCGTCTCGCAATCCCTGGGGGCTGTGACGGTTTTCCTGATCTGCTGTGTCGCAGGCTTGGAAAGCGCTGCCAAGGAAAACAACGATCCGGCTCCGCCGCCGGAGTTGGAGCAGCATCTGGCGGCGATCGCCGGGTTATCTCAGCCGTCTCCGATGGTACAAATTCCCGCAGGATGGTTCCTCATGGGGACCGTGCGGAAGGACGATGATCCGTTCGGGTTGGAAACGCAGTATGACGACACGGAGTTTCCGCAGCGGCGGATCTGGCTGGACGCCTATTCATTCGATCGCGATGAAGTGAGTCTGGCCGAATACCTGGCGTTTTTGTACGGGCATGGTCTTCCGGTTCCGCTCAAGCTGCGTCATCTGATCTGGCATCTGATCGACGTCCATGTTCTCCCGGACTACGTGATGGCGCGGTGGCCGGCCTTATACGTGACGTGGGACGAAGCGGATCAATTTTGTCGAACGCGCGGCAAACGGTTGCCCACCGAGGCGGAATGGGAAAAGGCCGCGCGTGGAACCGAAGGCCGGGTGTTTCCCTGGGGCGCCGACCCGCCCACCCCGGATTTGGCGGTGTTCGGGTTGTATCACGTTCACCAGATCCCATTGGTCGCGGCCGTGGACAGTTTTGAAGAGGGCCGGAGCCCGTACGGGCTTCATCACATGGCCGGCAACGTGCGGGAATGGGTGCACGATTGGTTTGGTCCGGACTCCTATCCCCTGATGTCCGAACGGAATCCCCAGGGTTCCGAGGCCGGGCGGTATAAAAGCGTGCGGGGCGGATCGTGGCGAAGCCGCCCGCAGCTCCTGCGGACGGCCACCCGCAATGGAGCGACGCCCGCGACGCGTTCGCCCAATATCGGGTTCCGGTGCGCCCGATCCGGGTGACCTTATTGTGGAACCCGGACGATGAGATTATCGATGAAGCGAACCCCTCCGATCCTGATCGCTCCGAGCAGGACGACGGTTCCCCGAAGACGTGAGAGCGGTTCAAGTGTGCGGGCATCGCAACACGCCAGGTAGTCGATCGTGAGCCCGGGCCCCGCATTGAGGACCTTCGCCATGTTCTTTTCAACCAGGTCTGCGCGGCGCATTCCTCCTGCGATCGCGGCCTTCCCGGCCGACAGGGCCTGATAGAGGGCCAGGGCCCGTTGGCGTTGCGATTTCGTCACGTAGTGATTTCGTGAACTCAGGGCGAACCCGTCGGCGTCGCGAATGGTCGGACACAGGGTGACTCGTGTGTCGAGGTCGAGGTCCTGCACCAATTGCCGGATCACGCAACATTGCTGGTAGTCTTTCTGACCGAAGAACGCGTGAGCCGGACGGACAAGGTTCAACAGTTTGGTCACGACCGTCGTCACGCCCTCAAAATGCGTAGGCCGATACTCTCCCTCCCATCGCCGGGAAAGCGTCCTGACCGCGACGGTCGTTTGAAAATCCTGAGGGTACAGGGTTTCCAATTTCGGAATAAAGACAAGATCGACGTTCTCCTCACGACAGCATGCGAGGTCCTGCGACAGATCTCTCGGATAGCGACGGTAATCCTCGGCCGGACCGAACTGGAGCGGGTTCACGAAAATGCTGACCACGACCGTGCCGCACGTTCGCCGCGCGCGTTGTATCAGCGACCGATGGCCGGCGTGCAACGCTCCCATGGTCGGAACCAACCCGATCGAAGTCCGGAGCGGATCGTGCCGGCGTCGCCAGGTTCGCAGGGACTGAGTCGTTTGGATGATGCGCATTTAGTCAGCGGGAGGCAACGCGCACGATGGTCGTGCGGCGAAACGGGAACCGGGCACGACGTCAAGCTTTCGCACGTGATGGGCGTCCGTCAGCCGGTCGAGCAAGGCTTGCACCGTTTGCTCGTATCGAGGATGGATCCAGTCCGGATCGAGTTCGGCCATCGGCACCAGGACGAATCGCCGTTGATGGAGACGGGGATGCGGAATGGCGAGCGGCGGGGTCTCGATGATCCGTTGTCCATAGAACAACATATCCAAATCGATGGGGCGGGACACGTTTCGAAGCGCGTGGTCACGACCGAGGCCTCGTTCCGTTTCCCGGCAAATGGCCAACAGGTGTTCCGGCTGGAGTTGTGTCTCAAGACGAACGACACCGTTATAAAACCACAGGTTGTCGTGACCACGATCCATATTGATCGGTTCGGTCTCGTAATACG
>JAHRAK010000056.1 GCA_020027535.1 Nitrospirales bacterium | reverse complement strand
CCTTGGGTTTCCTGACGTTTTTTCTCAAGGTATAGATGACTTCGCCTTTTCCGTTTTTTCGCAAATCGCTGTAAAACAAGGCCAGGGTTGCGGCGTCCTTCAGAGTTTCGGGCGGCACCTGCTGTTTCTTTTCCAGTTTGATGACCACGTGCGACCCCGGTGTGCCTCTGGCGTGCAGCCAAAGATCGTCGGGTTTGGATACCTTGAAGGTGACGGCATCATTATCTTTGGCGGTTTTCCCAACCAGGATGGCTTGTCCATCCTGGGAGTAAAACTGACGGTAGGGTATGGCCGTTTGTCTTTTGAGCCCTGAGCGTTGGGGACCTTGTGGCGGCGGCACCGACCGCGCTGTCCGCTGATCATCCTCCTGCCCTGATGAGCCCGTCATTTTTCCACTTTCCAAATCCTGCAGTTCTTTCTGAAGTTTGACCAATTCGGTTTTCGTCTCCCCAAGCCGGGGCACCAGGTTTTTTTGCGCTCCGGTAAATTTACCATGTTTTGCGAAATAGTCTTTCAGGTTCCCGGGCCCGTCTTTTTCAGGATTCAACGGAAGCGTGAGTTCGGGCAGTCTTTCATCGAAATAATCAACCACGGTCATTTGATCCTGCCCTTTTCGCAGGGTAGAGACGTGGCTTTTCAACAGCTCGCCGTACCGGCCATACTCACGATAGGCACTGACTTTTTCAAAATCCTGTGTCAATTTCGTCATCCGTCGCTGCAATTTTTTCACGCGTTTGCGTAATTGAGCGATTTGTTGATGACGTTGATCCTCGATCCACGCGCTTCGTTCGGATAGGGAGTGAGACGCTTCGATGCGTTCGGAAACAGGGAAATGTATCCCTTCTGTATCATGAACGGGTGGGGACGCTTCCGGTGGCATTCCGGCGTCCCAAGGACAGGGGGCGAGGGTAAACGGTTGCCCCACCGGCTGGCGACTCGGTTTGAGTGCCCGTAGCACCGTGGTCCGGTCATCCAGGACGAAGATATTGGCCGAACGTCCGATAAGCGCGACGACCAGAAAGAACACGTACTCGCTTTTTTTTAGCTCGAACCACACGATGCGATCCTGAGGTGTTTGGGTGAGACGATGAATTTTTGCTCCTGAGAGATGAGCACGCAAATATTGACAGAACGATGGCGGAGTTTGAGCGGATGAGATTTTTTGACTCAGGATATGCAACCGTCCGTATTGGGAATGGGTTGAAAGTAAAATCGAAAGTGAACGCCCCGGCCGGCGAAGAAAGAGAATGATCGTATCGGGTGTCGGCTGCTGGATTTTTTGAATAAATCCGCCGACGCAAGCCGGTGCCATTTCTGCAAGAACTGCGTTTACATCATCAAGGCTTAACACGAGTTTTACTCTTTAAATTTGATCAGGGCAAAGTAGTGCGTTCCTATCACTCTACCCCACCTGACCTCCCCTTACAAAGGGGAGGAAAAGGATACGACAGAAGCAAGTTGAAGATACGCCACAACAACGGACATGCCTCTTGGTTCCCCTCCTTTGCCTGTCCTGAGCGTAGCCGAAGGATAAGGAGGGGGTAGGGGAGAGGCTCTGTGCAGGGAAGCCTTATTCGCTCCCGTTAGAGGAGAGGGCGGCTTTCAAGCTGGCCGTGAATCGGCTGACTTCGTGAATCAGATCGGCAGAATGTTGGAGTTCTTCTATTTTGCGGACGAGGGCGCTGCCCACGATGACGCCATCGGAAAAGGCCGCGATTTGGCGGGCATCGTCGGGCGTGGCAATGCCGAATCCCACGGCTACGGGCTTCTTGGCTTTCTTTTGGAGCGCGCGCACGTTGCGTTCAATGGAATCCGTATCGTGCAGCTTTGCTCCGGTGATCCCGGTAATCGACACATAATAAATGAATCCGCTGGTGCGTTTGATCACCTCGGCTTTTCTTGCCGCAGTACTCGTTGGCGCGAGAAGAAAAATCAGGCAAGGGCCGTTCGCCGCGGAGGCCTGTTGCAACAGGCCGGCTTCTTCCGGAGGCATGTCCGGAATAATGACTCCATCCACTCCGGCTTGAATCGCTTCATGACAGAATTCCCGTTCCCCCATGGCCATAATGGTGTTGTAATAGGTCATCAGAATGAGCGGCACCCGGGTTTTGGTTCGCAGGGATTTGACGGTCCGTAAAATGCCGCGTAACGAGGTGCCTGTTCGCAATGCCCGTTCAGCCGCCTTTTGGATCACGGGACCATCGGCAATCGGATCGGAAAACGGGACGCCGATTTCAATCAGATCGGCCCCGGCTTTTTCCAATGCCACCACCAAGGCTTCGGTATCGGCCAATGAAGGGTCTCCGGCCATGAGATAGGGGATCAGTGCTTTTTCCCCCTGTCGGCGGAGCCGGTCAAAGGTGGCGGTTATGCGATTGGAAGGAATGGGCATGATTTAGAGTTGGATGCCCCGCATCTGGGCAATCTGGTTGACGTCTTTATCCCCGCGTCCCGACAGGTTCATGATCAGGACTTGGCTTTTTTTCATCTTCGGTGCCCGCTTCATGACTTCGGCAACCGCATGTGCGCTTTCCAGGGCGGGAATAATCCCTTCTTCCTGGGACAACAGATCGAATGCTTCCAAGGCTTCCTGATCGGTCGCCGAAGTGTACTGAATGCGACCCGAGTCATGGTGCATGGCGTGTTCAGGGCCGACCGCGGGATAATCGAGTCCGGCAGACACCGAATGTGTGCTGCTGACTTGGCCGTGCCGGTCCTGAAGTAAATAGGTCATGGTTCCATGAAGCACGCCAGGCACTCCACCGGCAAATCGAGCGGCATGTTTACCGCTGGCCAAGCCCATTCCACCGGCCTCCACCCCGACCATCTGAACCCGGGTATCCTTGATGAACGGGTAGAACAGGCCGATGCTGTTGCTGCCACCTCCCACGCAAGCCACCAGGCAATGGGGGAGTGTACCCTCTGCAGCCATGATTTGTCGTCGTGCTTCGCGGCCGATCACCGATTGAAAATCACGGATCATCATCGGATAAGGATGGGCCCCCAGCACGGAACCCAGCAGGTAATGCGTGGTCCGCACGTTCGTGGTCCAGTCACGCATGGCCTCACTGATGGCGTCCTTGAGTGTCCGGCTGCCCGCGTCCACGCCGGTGACTTTCGATCCGAGCAGTCGCATGCGAAACACGTTGAGCGCCTGGCGCGCCATATCTTCTGTACCCATATACACTTCCGCCTCCAGCCCGAACATGGCGGCGATGGTCGCGACTGCGACGCCGTGTTGCCCGGCGCCGGTTTCCGCGACGATGCGCCGTTTCTTCATGCGTTTCGTCAGCAAGGCCTGCCCTACGGTGTTGTTGATTTTATGCGCGCCGGTATGACAGAGGTCCTCGCGCTTGAGATAGATCTTGGCTCCGCCCAACGTCCTGGTGAGTTGTCTGGCGAAGTACAGGGGAGTCGGACGTCCCACGTATTGTCGTAAACAATCGTGGAACTCCTTTTGAAACCCGCGGTCTTGCCGAAGTTTCGTATAGACTGTTTCCAGTTCCAGGATAGCCGGCATGAGGGTTTCGGGAACGTATTGCCCTCCGTATTTGCCAAACCGGCGTTGTTTAGCGGGAATTCGTGCCATGGAGTCTTATTGCCGTTTCAAGGAAAGAACCGTTCCTCAATTTCCCCTCCTTTGGAGGGGTAGGGGAGGTAGAGACGTTGCCTGAGCGACAGGTCTTGGATCGAAATATACCGGCTCGGTTTATGACGAGACAAGTTTGACGGCTTGGATAAAGGCCGTGACTTTGGCCGGATCTTTCTTGCCCGGACTGGCTTCGACGCCGCTGCTGACGTCCACACCGTACGGTTGCACTTTCCGGATCGCCTCTTGAACGTTATCGGAAGTGAGCCCTCCGGCAAGCAAAAAGGAAAAAGATTGAGCGGCTTCCGCGGCAAGGGCCCAGTCCGCGGTTTTGCCGGTTCCTCCATAGGCTGTCGTTGAAAAGGCATCCAGGATGAATCCCCGGACTCGGGACCGGCCCTTGTATTCGGCCATGGCGAAGAGGGTGTGACGGTCACGAAGTCTGATCCCTCGGATAACCGGACGTCCCAGGGCTTCACAATACTCCGCCGATTCGTCTCCATGAATTTGCGCAAGCGCCAACCCGCATTCATCCATGGTCTTGCGGACGGTCTCGGGTTTCGCATTGACGAATACGCCGATGGGCAACACGAACGGCGGCAAATTGACCACAATAGACTTGACCACGTTCACACTGACGTTGCGTGGGCTTTTCCTGTAGAAGACGAACCCGAGCGCATCGGCGCCGGCATCGATGGCTTGCAAGGCGTCGATGGGGTTCGTGATCCCGCAGATTTTGATTTTCGGCAGAGACATGACTGATGAGCGGCTACGGAGAAGGGTTGTTAAATCCAGCGGGTTCCTTGCGCAGGCTGTTGGGCTTCATTCTCCTTCCCGGCCGTTCCTCGCAGGTCTTGAATCCTGGCGCCGATGTCATCCGCCCGAACCAGAGATTCGCCCACCAGCATGGCCTTGGCTCCGGCTTCCAGAATTTGCAAGACGTCCTCGCGTTTGTGGATTCCACTTTCACTCACGATGATTTTCCCGGAAGGAATCCGTGAAGCCAGTCGCCGGGTCACCGAAAGATCGGTCGAGAAGGTCGTCAGGTCCCGGTTATTGATGCCGATCAGGACCGCGTCGGGAATTCGTTCCAGGACCGTATCGATTTCCGATTCGTCGTGCGTTTCAACCAGCACGTCGAGTGCCAGGCCCTTGGCCATCGTATAGAAGTCTTCGAGCTGAATTCGATCCAAGGCCGCTACGATGAGCAGGACGGCATCGGCTCCATAGGCGCGTGCTTCATAGAATTGGACGTCTTCGATCATGAATTCCTTGTTCAATGCCGGCAGCCCCACGTGGTCCTTAACGCGGGCCAGATGGTCCAAATGTCCCTGAAAGAATTCCTGATCCGTCAAGACCGACACGGCTGCCGCTCCGTGTTCTTTATACGTGCCGGCAATTTCGGCCGGGTCGAATCGGTCCGTAAACTCCGGACGCATCAAGCCCTGGCTGGGTGAGGCCTTCTTGACTTCCGTAATCAGGGCCGGGCAGTCCGGCGTACAAGCCTCCTCCAGGGCTTTGATAAAGCCGGACGGTTCGGGCCGGTCGGCGATTTTCCCTTTCAGGCCGGTCAGGTATCCGTGGCTTTTTTTTCGGTGGAGTTCCGACTTCTTATGTTCCAGGATTCGATCCAGGATCATACGGCGGCCCCATTCGAAAACCGGACAAGTTTCTGAAACTTCTCGTACGCGGCACCGCTATCCAATGCATTCGAGGCTTGGCCATACCCCTCCTTCAGGTTTTTGGCTTTTCCACAGGCGGCGAACGCCGGCGCGGCATTCATGAGCACCACGTCCCGTTTGGCGTTGCGATGCCCCTTGAGAATTTCCTGGATAATGGCCGCATTGTCTTCGGGAGTGCCCCCTTGCAGGTCTTTCGGATTCACCCGGGTTAATCCGAAATCTTCAGGCGCAAGGTGATAACTGGAAATCCGTCCGGCCTTACCTTCGGATACGTAGGTGAAATCGGTCAACGTGATTTCGTCCAATCCGTCCTTGCCGTGGAGGACGAAACAATGCTGGGTGCCCAAGCGGATGAGGACCTGGGCCAGTTTTTCCGTCAAGGCCTGATCATAGACGCCTAACACCTGGATGCCGGCGCCCGCGGGGTTGGATAACGGCCCCATGATGTTCATCAACGTTCGGACGCCCATTTCGGAACGAGGCTTGGCGCAATGTTTCATCGCCCCGTGGTAGAGCGGCGCGAACAAAAAGCCGATCCCGATTTCATCGACGCAGGCTTCTACCCGTTCCGGAGGCAGGTCGATCTTGACGCCCATGGCGGCTAACACGTCCGCACTCCCGGACCGCGAAGAAACCGACCGGTTCCCATGTTTGGCAACGGTGATGCCGCCTCCGGCCACGACGAAGGCCGCTGCGGTGGAGATATTGAAGGTATTGGATCGATCGCCGCCGGTTCCGCAGGTATCCACCACCTGGGGATCTCTCACGTGGATCCGCACGGCCATTTCCCGCATGGCTTTGACCGATCCCGTGATTTCTTCGACGGTCTCGCCCTTCATCCGAAGGCCCATGAGGTAGGCGGCAATTTGGGATTCGGCCGTCGCGCCTTGCATGATCTCAAGCATGACGTCGTAAGCTTCTTTTTCCGTGAGGTTGATGCCGTCAACCAATTTTGTGAGGGCGTCTTTGATCATGCCGTCTTCCCTCGTTTTCTCACGGATTCTCCTCTCTTCGACTCTACCCCTCCTGGCCTCCCCTTACAAAGGGGAGGGAAAGACGGTGGCAGTTCAGCTTTATTCCCCTCCTTTGTAAGGAGGGGATAGGGGAGGTAGAGCTTATGCTGTTTGCGATTCACCATTGACGGAGTCCAGTTCAAGAAAATTTCGCAACAGATCCATGCCGGATTTCGTGAGAATCGATTCCGGATGAAACTGCACGCCTTCCGCGCCGGTCGGAAGATGCCGGAGCCCCATGATTTCGCCTTCCTCCGTGACCGCTGAAATTTCAAAATCATCGGGCAAGGTTTCCTTATTGACGATCAGCGAATGATACCGCGTGGCTTCAAACGGGTTGGGCAGGCCTTCAAAAATCGTTTGATTGTCGTGCTTGACCAACGACGTTTTGCCGTGCATCAGACGATCGGCGCGAATAATTTCACCACCGAAGGCAAAGGCCAGGGACTGATGCCCCAGACAGACGCCCAACAGCGGAACGCGTCCGGCAAAACGTCGAATCACTTCCACGGAAATTCCCGCCTCGTTGGGCGTGCATGGGCCGGGAGAGATCACAATGCGTTTCGGATCCAGTTCCGTAATCTCATCCACCGTGACTTTGTCGTTTCGATACACGTCAATATCGGCACCCAGTTCCCCGAGGTACTGCACCAGGTTGTACGTAAAGGAGTCGTAATTGTCGATCATGAGCAACATACGGTTACCACCTGTAAAGGCAACACTGCTACCTTTCCTTCCTGCTGTCTTCCCCGTCTTCCCCTCCTGTCATCCTCGACATTTTTAATCGAGGATCCAGGGTCTTTGTTTTTCCCTCCGTTCGTGAAGAGAACGACTCTGGATTCCCGTATATCGCTTGGATCTCCGATCAAGTCGGGGACAAGCGTCGGGAATGACAGAAAGGGCCATTTTCAAATGACCCTTGTTCTATTCCAATCCCTGTTCGGCCATTTCGATGCCTCGCATCATGGCGCGGGCTTTGTTGCACGTTTCTTCGTATTCCTTGGTCGGGTCCGAATCGGCGACGATTCCCGCGCCGGCCTGAACAAAAGCATCCCGGCCCTTAATGACAATGGTTCGAATATTGATACAGGTATCCATATTGCCCGAGAAACTGAAATAGCCCACGGCGCCGGCATAGGGTCCTCGTTGCGTGGGTTCGAGTTCTTCGATGATCTGCATGGCTCGAATCTTTGGCGCACCCGAGACCGTGCCGGCCGGGAAGCATGCCTTCATGACGTCATACGCGTCCTGTCCAGGATTCAACGTGCCCGTCACTTGCGAGACAATGTGCATGACGTGAGAGTATCGTTCGATTTTCATGAACGGATCAAGCGCCACGGTGCCCGTTCGAGCCACGCGTCCGACGTCGTTTCGGCCCAGATCGACCAGCATGACGTGTTCGGCGCGTTCCTTCGTATCGGCTAACAATTCGTCGGCCAACGCCTGGTCCTCGGTGACCGTGCCCCCGCGCTTTCGCGTGCCCGCGATCGGCCGAACGACAACATGGTCGTCTTCGCACCGGACCAGGATTTCCGGTGAGGATCCGACCAATTCGACTCCCGCTACCCGGAGATAGAACATGTACGGTGAAGGATTGATCACTCGTAACGCGCGATAGATTTCCAGGGGAGACGTGTGAATCCTGGTTTGCCACCGTTGGGAGACGACCGCCTGCACGATATCGCCGGCTTGGATATATTCTTTGGTTCGCATCACCATTTTTTCAAAGGTGGCCTGGGTCATATTGGAACTGAAGCGCGGAACGTGACGGCGCGCGGCGGCTGGCCGGTATCGCAAGGGAGTCTTGAGCTTCGCAATCATTTTTTCGATCCGGGCCGTGGCATCCACGTAGGAGGATCTGATGCCCGATTTCGTGGAAGACGCAATATGAGCATTGGCCACGACTTTGATCGTATGCCGCACGTTATCAAAAATCAAAAGCGTGTCCGTGACGAAGAAGGCAAGCAGGGGCAAGTGGGCGGAATCCTTGGGATACCCGGGAATCGGTTCGAAAAATCGCACCATGTCATACCCCAGATAGCCAACGGCTCCCCCGACAAAACGAGGGAGGTCGGGTACCTGCACCGGCTGAAACTCGTCCAGTATGGCCCGGATATGGGCCAAAGGATTGTGCCCTAAGGGACGTGTTTCCGTTGTTCGACCTTTTTTGACACGGAGGTTGCCGTCTTCTTCCCACAGCACTTGTGTGGCACTGCTGCCCAAAAAGGAATACCGCGCCCAGTTCTCGCCGCCTTCGATACTTTCAAACAGGAACGCCGTATTGCCGGAGTCGATTTTCGAAAACGCGCTGACCGGCGTTTCCCGATCCGCCAGAATTTCTCGATACACCGGCACCAGGTTCCCCATCCTGGCCAACTGGCAAAATTGAGCAAAACTTATTGAATAAAAAGGTTTTTTCATGACCGGCACGGTATCATGCGGCTTCAAAACAAGTCAATGAAACGCAGCGGGAAGGCTGTTTTCCTTGTCTTTCCGCCTCCTTCTGTCATCCCCGACCTGATCGGGGATCCAGAGTCTTTGTCGTTGCAGTCGCGCGACCTCATCGCGCCTGCTTCATTCGTGGCCTTTATGGGAGAGCAACCTATTTCAGGCCGTGATTGATGTCCACCTTTCATTGCTTTGACACGAACATGCTCAGACGACAGAATTGTAAACGGTTGCTCATGCCCCCTCACCCCAGCCCTCTCCCGCCAGGGGAGAGGGGTATTGGGTGGCGGAAGTTTTCGTAAGGGAGAACGGATTGTGTCGTTACTAAAAATTACCAGGCTGGGGCACCCGAAAATTCGACAAGGGGCCGAGCAGGTTTCTACTGAAGAAATGCACTCGCGGGAACTCCAGCGACTCATTGACGACATGGTCGAAACCATGCGGGATGCCCATGGCGTGGGCATTGCCGCACCGCAGGTCCACGTGTCGAAGCAGATCATCGTGATCGAAGTATCGCCGGAAAACCCGCGTTATCCGAACCAACCGGCCGTTCCGCTGACGGTGTTGCTCAACCCCACCATCACGGACCACGCGGAGACCATGGAAGATGGGTGGGAAGGGTGTTTGAGCGTGCCGGATTTACGCGGGCTCGTGCCGCGTTGGACGAGGGTGAGCGTCCGTGGCCTTGATCGTGAAGGCCACGCCGTGCAATTGGAAGCCGAAGGATTTTTCGCCCGCGTGATCCAGCATGAAGTGGATCACTTGCATGGCCGGGTCTTTTTGGACCGGTTGCCGGAGCTGAAAACACTCACGCATTTGCGCGAGTATGAGCAATTCTGGAAGGGCTAACGGAATTGATGGATGACGCCCCCGCTGGGAATGTGGACAGGCACAGGGGCCTGTCCCTACAACCCGCCGCGGATGATTCATTTTTGAGAAACCTGGCCGGCGAGGGCTTGGAGGAGAACCGCCCTCGCCTCAATCATGAGGGGGTTGCGTTTGACCGGGGTGGGGCAGGGATGATGTATGGCCCCGAAATAACCCTCTCATTGCTTAAAAATCGATTCCGATCTGTCCCGACTGGCAGTTCATGACTGTCTTTGGACCGGTTTACTTAAGGCCCTTGTAGATGTCGGGTTTCTTTTTCCCTTCCACCTTCAGCAGACCCAGCGCGCCTTTCTCGATGCGAAAAATCGAGTGGTCCACCGAAATATAGGTGCCGGGCACTTCCACGGTAAATTCCGCGATGGTAGACCCCGCAGCCGGCACCAGCGTGGTTTGCACGTTTTCCAGAGGTGGGGTGGTGAGCGAACCTTCCGTCCATACCTTGTCGAAGATCTCGCCGATGATGTGCCACGACGACACCAGGTTGGGACCGGCATTGCCAAAGAAAATCCGGATACGGTCCCCGGCTTTTGCCGTGAGGGGATTTTTGACCAGAGAGCCGGCCATGCCGTTATAGACGACGTAAGTAGGGTGCTCGGCTGACCCTTTGGCGTGGTCAAACTCCAGGACGTTGCCGCCCCCGCCGAGAAAGCCGCCGGCCTCCTTGGTGTAGAAATCGCTCTGGAGGAGATAGAATTCCTTATCCACGGGAGGCAGGCCGCCCTCCGGTTCCACCAGGATCATGCCGTACATGCCGTTTGCAATGTGTGCCGGAATCGACGGCGACGCGGTGGCACAGTGGTACACATAGAGCCCGGGATTGATTGCCTTGAAGCTCAGCCCGGTTTTTTCACCGGGTTCGGTATTCAGCATCGCGGCGCCGCCACCAGGCCCGTTGACCGCATGGAAGTCGATATTGTGACTTTCGGTGCTGTCCTTGGCGTTGGTCAAATGGATTTGCACGGTATCGCCCACCCGAACCCGGATCATGGGACCGGGCACCGTGCCGTTGAAACTCCAGAATTTATATTGCTTTCCTTCGGCGATGGTGCCGACGTATTCCTTCGCTTCCATGTTGACCACGACCGTCGCCGGCTTGGTGCGGGTGATGGGGGGAGGCACGTTCGGCGCCGTCGAGAGCTGGGCCTTGATGGTTTCCGCGGATGCCAGGACCGGACAACCGGTCAGGCACAGGGCAACAACCCATGCGCCACGAATCCCTGCTTTGCGAGAAAATCCTTGCTGCATCTTCAACCTCCTTCACGTGATGAATGAAAAGTTTTGCCTTACTGATTGTTGATCTCGATGAATGCCTCTCTCGGGTTGTTGCAACGACGGCAGAGGCATATTGGTGGGTACATCCTAAGTAAGGGGCGAAAACTATGGCAGTTTTGCGGGCAAAATAGATTGATGTAGATCAACTCCCGTATCTTTTTTGTCAAAAAAGCGACCGAAAGAGGAAAAAGGGGGGGAGATGAACGAAAGAAGCGGTAATTCAAGAAGCGAGCTGTTTCAAGGCGTCCATGTCGGCAATGATCAGCTTCTTGCCGGGCTGGGTAAGAAGAATGCCCTGTTCTTTCAATCGAGTCAAAATACGAACCGCGGTCTCCTCCGTCACGGCAATCATATGCGCAATCTCCTGTCGGGTGAGCTGAATGCCGATATAGACGCCTTCAGGTTCTTTCTCGCCGAGTTTTTCGGCAGGCCGCAATAATAGCGCAGTCAGGCGGGTTTCGGCGGGATCGAGGGCAAGGCTCTTGGCGAGGTCTTGCGATTCCTTGAGGCGGTTCCCGAGATAGCTGATGACTTGAATCGTCACGGGCGGGTGTTGGTGTAGGCATTCGAAATAGATCGCCCTGTTGAGTTTCAGAACGGTGGTTGGGCCCATGGACTGCGCATTGCCGGGATGGACCGTATCTCCCTCAAAGGTGACCGCCTCGCAGCAAAACATTTCCCCGGGCAACAGGATCTTGAGAATCAGTTCATCCCCTTGGGGAGCGTACTTCAAACATTTGATCGCTCCCTGTTTCAGGAAATAAAACCATTCAGCCTTATCGCCCTCCCGAAAAATGAACTCGCCTTTCTCATAATGCTGTTCGACCAGCTTGGTCTTGATGTCTTCAAGGCTATCATCGGGAAGAAAGGAAAGAAGAGGAACGGTTTTCAGAAGAGCGAGATCATCCATGGTTGCACTTTCCCGGGATCGTCTTGAGGGGCCGGTCCATGAGTGTTCAAGGCGCTCACGGACAACGTCAGACTTGCCCGAAGACTCTCTCCGGAGAGCATGGTATACTACTTTGTTTCAGTAAGGCAATTGGGCCGGAAACCGTGCGCGTAGGGCAACACAGCGAAAAGCCCGGCTATCCTGTCCACCATAAACGCTTCATGAAAATCGTCCGGTTTCAAGATTTGGCAGGTAACGTCCACTATGGCGAGTGGATCAAGGAGTGGTCCGCTCTACTCATCGAGAAAACGGCGGACGAAACGTCCCAGGTGACCGACCAGGTCGTTGCGATTGACAAACTCCTTGCTCCTGTCGAACCGCCGAGCATCCTTTGCGTGGGTTTGAATTACCGGCGGCACGCGGAAGAAACGGGCGCAAGGATACCGGACTATCCGGTGTTGTTTATCAAAGCTGCCAATGCGCTCAATAATCCAGGTGATCCTATCGTCATTCCCAAAATCGCCCCTGGGCAGGTCGATTACGAATGCGAATTGGCAGTGGTCATTGGAAAGCCCGGGAAGAATATTGAACCGCATCAGGCCCTCGACCACGTGCTGGGGTATACGTGCGCCAATGACATCAGCGCGCGTCGCTGGCAAAAAGAGGGCGGAGGCAAGCAGTGGTGCCGGGGAAAGTCCTTCGATACGTTCTGCCCTCTCGGGCCCTGCCTGGTCACCGCCGACGAAATCCCGGATCCCAACAATCTCAAGATCAAAACCACGCTGAATGACACGATTATGCAGGATTCGACCACCGCGGACATGATTTTCGACGTTCCAACCTTAATCAGCTTTTTGAGCGAAGGGACGACGTTATTGCCGGGGACGGTCATCCTGACGGGTACTCCGCAAGGCGTCGGGTTTGCACGAAACCCGCCGGTCTTTCTCAAAAAAGGGGACCGGGTCGCCATTGAAATCGAACGAATCGGAACGCTTGTCAGTCCCGTTTCCGAGGAAGCGTAAAAAGGATGGCGTATGCCTTGAACCCTTACGAACGGTTCGCTTCGGCGGGCGGGTCCAGATAGTTGCGCGCTTGCCAAATAAGTGCGAGTACGGGTAATCCCAGCAAGGCGGTCAGCATGAAGAAACTCGGGTAGCCCAGGCTGTCCACGATGGTGCCTGAGTAGCCCCCCAGGATTTTGGGGAATAAGGTCATGAGTGAGCTGAAGATGGCATATTGCATGGCGGTAAATTGGATATTGGTGAGGCTGGAGAGGAAGGCGACAAAGGCGGCGCTGGCCAATCCCGCCGACAGGTTATCAACGGAGATCACCAGATAGAGTATGCCGAGATCGTGTCCCGTCGCGGCCAACGCGATAAACAGGAGATTGGTGGCGGCAGACAAAAGGGCCCCGAGCAATAAAATGCGGACCACGCCGTAGCGGATGGACAGGAGACCTCCCAGAAATCCGCCGGCTATGGTCATGAAGAGCCCGAAGGTTTTCACGACACCAGCAATTTCCGGCTTGGTGAATCCGACGTCCTGGTAGAACACGTTGGCGATCACGCCCAATACAATGTCGGAAATACGGTAAACCCCGACCAACAGCAAGAGGAGCAGGGCGGATTTCAGCCCGTATCGCCTGAAGAAGTCTTTCAGCGGGGCGATGTAGGTATCCTGCATCATCTCCCGGCTGACGATGTCGGTGCGAATCATGAATGTGGCGATGACCCATGCCGTGGCCACGCCCGCACCCAATCGTGTCGTCTCGACCAGGAACCCCGCGATTGTCTTGGCACCGAGTACCTCGGTCAACGTGCGGCTGAGTTCAGCCGCTACTTCGGATGAATAGTAAAAGAGCAGGATGAATCCGCTGACGGCGGCGATAAACATGAACAGAAACCTCACATAAGCTCCGGTCGACCGGGGAGGCATGCGTGTGGCACGGGTGGGTGGTTCGGCAATGACCAGCGTCGTGCATATGCCCACCGACATGGCCGCGGCCATGATGAGATAGGCCGACTGCCAGGCCTGGTAGTCATAGGCGTCCCTGGTCGACCCGAAATCACTGGCCAGGAACAGAGCCCCCGCCCCCGCGACCAGCATCCCGATACGATACCCCGCAATATAGGTGGACGACATCAGGGCTTGGAGCGAGACGTCCGCGGATTCGATTCGGTAGGCGTCGATCACGATATCCTGGGTGGCGGATGAAAATCCCAGCAGCACGGCGGCCAACGCCATCATGGTCAGGCTGGTGTGTCCCTGGGCCGGATCAATCAGAGCCATGCCGACAATCGACGCAATGATGGAACCTTGTGCAAGCAGCATCCACCCGCGTCGCCGTCCCAAGCCCCGGGTCAGGAGAGGGAGGGGTAAGGTGTCCACGAGCGGCGCCCAGACGAACTTGAAGGAGTAGCCCAATGCGGCCCAACTGAAGAAGGTGACGGCCGAACGCTCGACGCCGGCCTCACGCAACCACAACGACAACGACGAAAAAATCAACAGGAGGGGAATCCCGGCCGAGAAACCGAGAAACAACATGGTGATGACCCGTGGGTGCCCGAACGACTGCAAAGAATGTCGCCAGGGGTGCGAGGTCGCGCTCATCGTTCTTCAATACAATCCGTAACGGTAAAGTCCGGTGTTAACCGGGGAGTCTTGCCCGGTAGTCTGCCATGCTCTACTATTGGGCGTCTATAGAATGGGGAAGCAGGACGTGAATGGAGAAAGGAAGTGATGACGAAATATACCGACTTCATCAATTATCACCTGTCGATGTTGGTTGATGAGACGCGGACGGGTGCCTACAGTCAAGCGATTTCCCATGTCGTGAAACCGGGTGACGTGGTGGTGGACGTGGGGTGCGGATCAGGCATTCTCTCCTTCTTCGCGTGCCGTGCCGGTGCCCGTCACGTGTATGCCGTGGAGAGCGAAGCCGTTATTGAAATTGCCAAACTCGTTGCGGCGAAAAACGGGTTTCAGGATCGGATCACGTTTTACAACGACCTGTCTTTCAACGTGGAGTTGCCTGAACCCGCGGACGTGATCGTCACGGAAACGATGGGCACGTTCGGGTTTGAGGAGGGGATTCTCGGATCGCTGACCGATGCCCGGGATCGTTTTCTCAAAAAAGGCGGGAGACTCCTCCCCCACGGCGTGGACCTGTTCCTGGTCCCCGTCGAACTTCCGCAATTTTATGAACACGTGGTCGATTTTTGGGTGAACCGGTGTCAGGGGTTCGACTTTTCACCCGTTCGTCACTTGACGGTGAACAACTTTCATTCGCTGAAGCTGCATGAAGGAACGTTTCTCGGTGATCCCATGCGCGTGCAAGAAGTTGAATTCGGGAAAACGACGCAGGCGGAAGTCAAAGCCACCTTCTCCGTCTATGCCAAACGCCGGGGATGGTTTCATGGACTGGCGGGGTGGTTCAACGCCGAATTGATCCCGGAGCTTTCCATCTCCAATGGCCCACGGGATAAAGCCTCTCATTGGGGATTGGCCTTTTTCCCCATCGACCGTCCCGTTTCCGTGGAACGCGGCAACCGCATCGAGGTGGAAATGTCCTCAACGCGAAACGGGGAGTACTGGCATTGGAACATTTCGGTAAACGGGCTGCGGTTTGAACACTCCACCTCCAAGGGCTCTCTGCCTTCTGTTTCAAAACACCCGACCTCGTTATCCGGATAGCGCCGTTACTGAATGGGAAATGAAATCACGATCCCACCCATCACGTCCCCCAGCTTATAATCTTTTTTGTACGAGAGAACATGTCCATTGTGGCAATTGATGCAGGAAACGGACACGGCATGGTTGGCGTAAACGGCTTTGAAAAATTTCTGCGTTCCCCGTTGGATAACACCGGTATAGGGACGGCTCGGATCTTCCAGCACGGCGGCCAATCCGGCTTTTTCGAAATCCGTGGTTGGTCCGTTTTTCTCATAAATAGGGTGCAGGCCGGCCAACCGGAATTGGAGCCCCAACCCTTGTTGTTCCACCTGCAAGACTGACAGCAACAACATTTGAGCGGGAAGGGGTAATGATTTGGTTTGCTGCCAATATTCCTGGGAGGTGACGACCTTGTGCGTTTCCATTCGTTCGACCACGTGGGTCGTATAGAGCGTGCGGTCGGCTTGAATGATGGCGTGAATATAGTCGGCCACCACTTGGGAAGGAACGCCACCGGCCGTGGTTTGTTCACCGGATCCTGCGTGGAGGGGAAAGACGAGAAACGCGAAGAAGGCGATTCCGAGCAACGTTCTCATTGGTGATTTGTCCATGGCCACACCTCCTTTGATGAGAACATGATGGGTCGCTGATTCGTATCATCCTCCTTTTGACTGAATAAACTCAATCAAAAAAAGAATCGGGGCGGCATCAAGGGCCACGGCCAGACAGAGCCCGAGGTCCTCGGGAGGTAGAGGGTGGTGATAGGGGCGATTACGGCTGGCTAACGATCAATCGTTGACCGATAGAAATGATATTGTCGGTCAGATGATTCCACTGCTTCAATTGATCAACGGTCACACCATACGTGCGAGAAATCCGGTAGAGGGTGTCTCCCTGAATAACCGTGTAATAGGTTGGGTCTCCAAAGCCGCCGACATCGGTTTTTCCCATACCCAAGTCGTTGAAATCCGACTCATCGAACGAAAAATCACTCAGCTCGAATTCTGAGAGTGAAGGATCGGAAAAAGACATATCCGGCGATATCCCCATATCGCTTGAAGTGCCGGGCATATCACTGGCTGGAGCACCTTTTTGCTGGCGCCCGACTTGATCCCGAAGGGAGTCACGCTCAGCGCTCAGTTCACGGTTTTGAGAGTCTAACGATGTAATTTCCTGTTGCGCCTCCTGCAAACGGTTGTCCAGTTCTCCGGTCCGTTGTTCTTCTTGTGCCAACAGACGTTGGAAGTTCAGTGCTCGAGCCTTTTCTGCCTCATATTCTCCCGAACTTACACAACCGGACACCAAGGCTGCGCTCATCAGGCAAAGCATTCCAAACCGAAGCGTCAATCTGGTTGAGGATGAGCCAAGGTGGTGTTGGTGCTGTGCTCCGGGCTGAGGGTTCAAGGTCATCGTCAGGCTCTCTTTCTGGTTTTATCCGTGCAGGTTTGTGAGGCAAACGTATCTGTAGATGGTTGAGCTGGAATAGACGCCGACGTCTGTTCTAAGAATAAAAGGAGAGCCCGGAAAAGTCAAATGCCGCTGAACGCGATCAAGGTCACTTCGTCTCTCCTCTATCGAGCATATTCATCAGTTCTTCTTCGCTCATAAAAGGATCGGAAAGCGATGTGTCGGAAAGCGGCTTGTCCTCGGAGGGGCCGGGATCTTTTGAGAGGGCAGGGGAGTTCGGAACAGGTTCCTGTTCCTGCCGGAGACGGCTTTGCTCTTTAAGGGCATTGAGTTCAACGGTCAGATCGCGGTTTTGCGATTCCAACGACGCGACTTTATCCTTCGTCTCTTGCAATTGGCCAGTGAGTTCATTGATTTCCTTGTCCTTGACCGCCAATTGGGCATTCAATTTGTTTGCACGCTTTTCCTCTTGTGCCAACAAGCGTTGAAAGTTCAAGCCCCGAATCTTTTCCGCTTCATATTTTTCGGTATTGACGCATCCCGCCGCCAGGACGGTACTCAACAAGAAGAAAATTCCTGCCTGCAACGTCCATTTGATCGAAAATGAGCGAGGAGCAGATTGGCGCTGCACTCCAGACTGAAGTTTTGAGATCATTAGCAGGCTCTCTTTCGAATTGCCGTGTCGGTCCGAGGATGAGAATCGATCGATTCTCATGAATGACTTGGGAAATAAGAATAGAGAGAGACGCTCAGGAAAGTCAAATGCCGCACTCCTACTCACTTGGTGGGAGAGGGTGAGAATGAGGGGGCCGTTCGTGATGACCCTCACGGTTCATTGACCCTCGAAAATGCCTGTGCTAGCTTGTGTTTGATTGCAAACCCGGGTTTTCCCAAAGGAAGCGTACCATGTCTCACAGTTCCGAACGATATCCTGATCAGCAGAGAATGATGGAGATCGAAGGGCTTTCCCTGCGCCTGGCACAGCCCGATCCTTCACAACAGGAATGGATCGGCGATCGGGAAATCCTTCAGCAACTCCTTGCGTGCTGGCTCGTGGTAGATGACAAAGATCTTCCGTTGTGTCCGCGAATCATCGGCCAACCCGGCATCGGAAAGACGACCTTGGCCACGTCCGCGGCGCGGGAGCGGAAACAGGACTTCTACATTTATCAATGTACGGCCACGAGGCCCGAAGATCTATTGATTACGCCGGTGATTGCGGAAGGGAACACGATTCAATACCAGGCCTCTCCGTTGGTCACCGCGATGTTGACCGGTGGGGTCTGTCTGTTGGACGAAGGTAATCGGATGAATGAAAAAAGTTGGGCGTCCCTCGCGCCGTTGCTCGACCACCGGCGCTCGGTGGAATCCGTGGTGGCCGGCATCCAGGTCAACGCCCATGCGGACTTCCGGTGTTGCGTGACCATGAATGAAGATGCCTCCACCTATGAGGTCCCGGATTATATTCTTTCGCGACTGCAACCCAGTTTGAAACTCGAGTTTCCGGCCCGTGACCACGAGTTGGCCATCCTCCAATATCACTTGCCTTTTTCTCCACAAGAGATTCTGACCATCACCGTGGAATTCCTGCAAAAGGCGCATCAACTCGATCTTGGATTTTCGGTGAGGGATGGCATTCACTTGGTGCAGTATGCGCTTAAACGGTTGGCGCAGGATCCGTCACATCCCCTGTCCCGCGATGAAATCTGACGGGAAGCGCTCATCAAAGTGCTTGGCGAGGACGCGCTGGATTTGGATGCGCTTGCGCAACAGAGAAAACGAGCCATCGGCGAACAGGCGTTTCCCAGGGGATTGGGTGATTTCTTTTTTGAACCCGATGATCCGCTCCATCCCGATAAATAAGCGTCCATGAGTCCTTTGTCGCAACAGGACAACGCGGTGTTTCGTCTTTCTCCTCGCGTGCACGTTGTCCCGATCCGTCACGGCAGTGCCGACGTGGCCAGGGCCATTCGAGAGCTGTGGCTGGAGCATCGGTTCGATTGTGTCGCCTTGCCGTTACCGGCTTCCGTTGAAAACCCGGTTGAAGAGGGGATCAGGCGGTTGCCCGTCGTCAGCGTGGTGGTCATGCCGGAACCGGACCACAACGAACGTCCTGCATGCAGTTACATCCCGCTTGATCCCTGCCAACCCGTCATTTCCACGATTCGGACGGCCATGGAAGAAGGGATCGATCGGGCTTATATCGACCGGGACGTGACCGCCTATGAACCGGTGGAATATCCCGCTCCTGATCCCTATGCGTTGAAAAGCGTCTCCCTGGCCTCCTTCTCCGGGGCCGCGCTGCCCTTTCTCCCGTATCCCAAACCGCAAAGCCAACGCTGGTCGCGTATCAAATGGATGGCTTTTAAACTGCACGAACTTGAGTTGGACTATCGATCGATCCTGTGTGTGTGTTCCGTTGAAGACTGGCCCTGGCTGCGCGATGCGTACCAGAACCGATGGCCGTATGAACTTCCCGAACCCCTGGCGGGCCGTCCGGTGCTTCATCTTGTGGAACCCCGTACGTTGTACTTCTTGCTCTGTGAATTGCCTTTTCTCACGGAACTGTTCGAGCAGAGACGAGCCGAGGCGCGTTCCGACGCCCATTTATCCGTCGATGGGATCAAGGAACTGCTGCTTGAGACCCAGCTGCGGTGGCTTGCCACTCGACCGGCCCGGTTACGGCAGGAATCCAATTGGGTGACGCCCCAGTTACTCCAGATGTATCTGCGATACGTGCGGAATCTTGCGTTGGGCGAACGCCGGCTGACGCCGGATCTGTATACCTTGACCCTGGCGGCCAAACAATTCGCCGGAGACGAGTTCGCCGTGACCTTGCTTGAAACGGCGAAGAGGTATCGCTATGAGCCGGACGAAACATTACGCGCGGCGTCACCGCCGTATTCGTTGGGCCTTGGCCTGCTCGAATCTCCGGAAGGCCACCTCTCCATCGCCAAGAACCGGTTGGGCGGCGCACCGGCATCGTGGCGAACGTTGTCGCTCAAGCCGCGGCAGGACTTGCGCAAACGACGTCAATGGGCTTATCGATGGAACCCGTTGGGCCAATGTTCCTGGCCTCCGGAAGACAATCGTATCGAAGGGTTTACGGCCCACGTTCGTGAACAAAGCAAAGCGTTACTCGGGGAAGATCTTGCCCGCGTCGATAAATTCACGACCTCGATTCGCGACGGCATCGACATGCGGGAAACCCTGCGTCATTGGAATCCCCGGAAGAAGTCGCCCCACATTTATGTAAAAGAAATCCCGCCGTCCCGCGGTGCCGTGGAAATGGTCGTGTTCATATTCGAGGTGCCTGCGGACCCCGACAAATTTTCATGGCAGGCGACGTGGTACGCGGAACATGTCGAAGAATCCACGCTCTGTTTTTACGCCACTCCGTTTTTGGAAAACATGGTCGGTCCGGGGATCGGACAGTCACAATACGGGGGAACGCTGTTCCAATTTCCACCCAGGCCGATTCCGGATATTTGGGAAGATCCCCGGCTCGACTTTGCGCAAACCCTGGAGGAGCGACTGATCGCCGGAGCGGCCCTCCATTCCCTGGAAAAGCATATCACGCTCGTGAGTCCCATTCCGCCCTTGGCTCGCTGGAAACGCATTGCCCGAACATTCGAGCGCAAACTCATTCCGGTGTCCCTGTCGCGGTTTTCCGGGCAGACCGTGGCCCGCTTGCGACGATTTCACGTGCTTAACGGGCACGAAATCCGCAGTTTCGCCGGGGAATTCATTCAAGGGTAGGTGCAAGCCTCGAACGGTCCGGGGCTTCCGCGTGCAGCCATGTCTCCATCCGACGCTCCTCCTCACATTCAAGCGCAAATCGCCGAATTGCGCGAGCAGATTCTCCATCACGACGACCTCTACTATGGTCTCGGCACGATGGAAATTTCCGATTCGGAATACGACGCACTGTTCAAGGCTCTTCAGGATTTGGAAGAGCAATATCCCGACCTGGTCACCACGGATTCGCCGACGCAACGGGTTGGGGCCGCACGTCTTGAACGATTTGAACATTTTTTGAAAATACCCCACGATCGTCCGTTGTTGAGTCTGGATTCGGTCCTGGTCCCGGATGACGTGTATGCGTTTGACAAACGCGTGAAAAAGGAACTCGACGTCGACTGGATCGAGTACGTTGTCGAGCCGAAATACGATGGGTTGTCGGTTGTCATTGTGTATGAAAACGGGACGTTCACCAGTGGTGCAACAAGAGGAGACGGAAAAACCGGAGAATTGATCACGCCGAATCTTCGAGCGATTCTTTCCCGGTCCCGTTGCCTGACGATTGACGGGGACGTGCCGCAGCGAATCGTGGTCCGGGGAGAAGTGTATCTGCGC
>JAHRAK010000016.1 GCA_020027535.1 Nitrospirales bacterium | reverse complement strand
TTGTAATTGACTCGCGAGGTTTTTGACGACCGGGCCCTCGCAGGACGGCGCGAACGTCACGTCCTTCCCCAACAGGCGTTTCAGGCGTTTGGCCACCGGTGCCAGGCTGAGTTCTGGGCAGACCGTTCCTTGGGGCCGCCCCAGGTGGGAACACAAAATCACGCTTCCACCTTCGTCGACCACGTGATTGATGGTGGGAATCGCCGCGCGAATCCGGGAATCGTCGGTAATTTTCCGGTCCTCGTCGAGAGGAACGTTGAAGTCAACGCGAATAATGACCCACTTCCCTTGCAGGTCAACCTGATCAATGGTTTGTTTGGTAATGTGCATGAAACGTCCTTTCCTCCGAACATGGTGCGGGACAAGCCCGGAGGGTTAATTCTTCGAGGCCAGAAATTTCACCAGATCCCTCAACCGGCATGAATATCCCCACTCGTTGTCGTACCAGGCAAAGACCTTGACGAACCGGCGATTCATCACGGTCGTGAGGAGCGCGTCGACAACCGCCGAATAGGAACTCCCATTTAAATCGATGGAGACAATGGGATCTTCGGAATACCCCAGAATACCGTTGAGCGGGCCTTCGGCGGCCTTGGCAAAGGCGGCATTGACTTCGGCGGCGTCACAATCCCGTTCGGTCTCCACGGCCAGATCTATCAAAGAAACATTGGGGGTGGGGACGCGAATGGCGACCCCGTCCAGCTTGCCCTTCAGTTCCGGGATCACCAGGTGCAAGGCTTTGGCCGCGCCGGTCGAGGTCGGGATCATCGAGAGTCCCGCGCTTCTGGCGCGCCGCAGGTCCTTATGGGGCAAATCCAGGAGTTGCTGGTCGTTTGTATAGGAGTGAATGGTGGTCATGTAGCCGTGGTCGATGCCGAAATTTTCGAGCAGGACCTTGGCGACCGAGGCCAAACAGTTGGTCGTACAGGAGGCATTGGAGATGATGTGGTGAGACTTGGGGTCATACGATTGTTCGTTCACCCCCAACACGACCGTGAGATCGGCATCCTTCCCCGGGGCCGAGATCACCACACGGGGAGCGCCGGCCGACAAATGTTGGCTCGCCCCTTCCCGGTCGGTGAAGCGACCCGTTGCTTCTACGACAACGTCGACCTCCAACTCTTTCCAGGGTAATTCCTTGGGATCCCGTTCAGCGAAGACGTTGATGCGTTGGTTATCGACAAGCAGGTGATCGTCTCCGGCCTCGACCGTTCCCTGGAACCGGCCATGGACCGAGTCGAAGGCCAGCAGATGACTCAGGGTTTTGGAGTCGGTCAAGTCGTTGATCCCTGCAACGTGAATATGAGGGTCACCTAAGGAGGCTCGAAAAAAGTTTCTCCCGATTCGTCCAAACCCGTTGATTCCGACACGAATAGCCATAACTTTCCTGTTTGTAAAACAGGTTTAAAAACTCGCAAGGAGAGGGGAAACCTAGATAATACTTATAGGAATTGGTGAAGTCAAATCTTCATGGCTTCCTTGACTTCTCCGAGAGTTTGGCGGGAGACCTTGGACGCGCGTTGACGTCCGGCCTCCGCCACTTCGTCGAGCCTGGCGGGGTCGGCTTCGAGCGAACCGCGAGCGTCCCAAATGGGAGAGAGTTGCGCCACGACGCGGTCCGCCACGAATTTCTTGCAGTCGATGCAGCCGATTTTTGCCGTGCGGCATTCTTCGTTGACCTGGTCGATGATCGCGGAGTCCGAGTAAATTTTGTGGAAATCGAACACCGGGCAGATATCGGGGTTGCCCGGATCGGTTCGCCGCACCCGGGCCGGATCGGTGACCATGGTCTTGAGGGTCTGCCGGACCGTAGGTTCGCGGTCGGACAGGTTGATCGTGTTCCGGTAACTCTTGCTCATTTTGCGACCGTCGGTTCCGACGACTTTGGGAAATTCCGTGAGCAGTTCCTGCGGTTCCACCAACACGGGCGTATAGAGACTGTTGAACCGCCGGGCGATTTCGCGGGTCAGTTCCAGGTGGGGAAGTTGATCTTTGCCCACCGGCACGGCATCGGCTTTGTAGAGCAGAATGTCGGCCGCCTGCAGCACGGGATAGCCCAAAAACCCGTGCGTGGAGAGGTCGCGCCCTTCGAGTTGTTCCTGCTTTTCCTTATAGGTTGGATTGCGTTCCAACCACGAGACCGGGGTCAGCATCGAGAGGAGTAAATGCAACACGGCATGTTCCGGCACGTGGGATTGAATAAAGATCGTGGACCGTTCGGGATCGATCCCCGAGGCGAGCCAATCGATCAGCAATTCCCGGACGTAGGTCGTGACGTGGCCGGTGTCTTCGTAATTGGTGGACAGCGCGTGCCAATCCGCCACAAAGAAGAAACAGGTATGGTCGTCCTGCAGGGTCTTCCAATTCGTGAGAGCCCCCAAATAATTGCCCAAGTGCAGGCGTCCGCTGGGCTGCATGCCGCTGACCACGCGCATCATTCACTCCTTCATAAGCAGTTACAACACGAACCTCGAGAGAATGGATCCGGTCATGAATTGGAAGATCGTCCCGATAAAGCCGCCGACCACGTGAATCCGTGAATCGAAGAAGAGCAGGCCGAGGATAATCAGCATGCCGTAGGGTTCCAGCCGGCTGAGCAGGATGGCCGGTTTGAGCGGCAGGCTGCTCAGCAAAATCCGGCCTCCGTCGAGCGGGGGAATCGGCAGAAGATTGAAGGCAAAGAGCAGGGTGTTGATGATAATCGAAAACAGGGCCATGGCGACCAGCGGCAACAGGAGCATCCCCAACAGGTCGGTTCTGGGGGTGACACCCGGCTGGGGAGGCCAATTCTCCTGGAGCGTCGGATCGATGGTCAGCAGGACGTGCAACAGGATCCCGCTCAGGATGGCCAGCATGAAATTCATCGCCGGCCCTGCCGCCGCCACGAGGGCCATGTCGCGCCGGGGATTGCGCAAGCGTCCCGGCGTCACGGGAACGGGTTTCGCCCAGCCGAACAGGAATCCGCCGGGCATCAGCAGGCAGAGCAGGGGAACGATAATGGTGCCGAACCGGTCGATGTGGACGAGCGGGTTGAGCGTCAACCGGCCGTGCTCCCGGGCCGTGCCGTCTCCGTAATAATTGGCGACCCAGCCGTGGGCATACTCGTGCAGGACCACGGCCATCATCAGCGGCAGGATCACGTAAGACAAGGTATGAAAGAATTGGACCATCATGCGGAATGCCGGAACCTCAATCCAGTTGGATGAAACGACCGTGTTGAATTTGGATCATATACACTTTGCGGGTGAGGATGCCACCCTCATCGAATTTTTCCAATCCGCCCAGGGTGGGAAGATCGTGCCGGACAAAGAGTTGCATGCGGACGTCGGAGCCGGTCGTCGCCCCGCGGCGGATCGCGTCGAGGACCACGCGCATGGCATCGTAGGCCTGGAGCGCAAAAATCGAAGGGTCGGTCTGAAACCGTTCACGATAGGCGGTAATAAAACGCCGGACGTCCGGATCGGCGGTGTCGAGGAACAGGGCATCCCCGAACATCCCCCCCTCGATGGAACTGCGGCCCCATGTCAGGAGATTGGGGTGGTTCCAGGTATTCGTCCCCAACAAGGGCACGTTCATATCGAAAAAAGCGAGTTGCGCGGCAAGAAAGGCCACGTCGGTCGGATGGCCGGGGAGAAACAGGGCATCGAATCCCGGGGTATACACCAGCGGTACATCTTCATCTTCCTGCCCGTCCTCCGGCGCCGGTTCCTCCGTGAAGGGACTGCTTTCCGGATCGACCGGCTCCTCGGGCGTCAGGGGCAACATTTCACCATCAAGGCTCAAATCCGTCTTTTTGATGCGAATGATTTGACCCGACGCATCGGTCGTACCCGGTCGGTACTCCTCGGCGGCAATCACCTCCCCCCCGTTTCGAGCCACGGCCTGTTGAAAAAGGTGATGCAAGTGCCGGCCATGGGGCGTATGAGGAGCCAAAATACAAAAACGGGTATACCCGAAATGCTGCATGGCATAGTCCACCAGACGGTTGATCTGGAGGGAAGGCGTCATGGCCGTGCTGAACCAATACCGTCCGAATCGCTTGACGTCCGGCAGGCTCGCGGTGGGGGTGACAAAAGGCACGCCCGCGAGGTCCGGGGTATCGGCCAGGAGTTGCACCTCCCGGGCCAACAAGGGGCCGATCAGGGCAATGGGGGAAAAGTCGTCGAGCAGGGACGAAAGCTCGCGGCGAAACCGGGCGGGTGGTAGGACGCTATCTTTGACCACAAGCCCGACGGTGTTGGAGCCCCAAAAGGCCTCCTCCTCTTCCAGGGCGAACCGGACGCCGTTGAACGCCTCGGTCCCAAAGGGTTTCATTTGTCCCGAGAAGGGTAAAACCGCGGCAATCACGTGGCGATGGGCTTTGATCCCGACAACGGCGGTTCGCAGAAGCGCGCCTGCGGTTGGGGCATAGGGATGATCGGGAAAGCGGTGAAGGAAGGCGCGGATATCCCGTTCGGCCAACGTCTCGTCACCCCGCGACTGATGGAGTTCGATGAGACGAATCAAGGCCAAATCGCCGGGATACGTGCTCGAAAAGGCATCCAGGACCTCGCCGAGCGCCTGGTCGTCCATCCGGTGCAGGATGAGACTTTGAACGTAGTCCCGGAGATCCCGTCGTGTGTCTTCATCTGTCTGTTCAGCATGAGTCAAGGCGGTGTGAATCGCCCGCAGGGACTCACCGTTCGCTTCGTACGCGAGGCACAATCGATACAGGGCCTCGGCGCGTAGCGCCTGGTCCGGCGTCAGGTCCAGGACCCGGGACAGGATGGGAATGGCACGGCCGGGTTGTTGCAATTCGGTATAGAGGGTGCCCAGCCTCAACCGGGCCTCGTGGGCCAGCCGGGAGCCCGGATATTCTTCCAGGAATTGTTCGAGGGTGACGATGGCCTGGCTGTCTTGCCCCTGAGCCTCCAGGGCCGCGGCGTGTAAAAAGGTGAATTGCTCGATGAAGGCGGGCGGCTCGGATTGATCGAGAAACGGTTCGATCAGTCGCAACGCCGCGTCACCGTGTTCCTGTCCGAGTTCGGCCCTGATTTGGGCAAGAGCCTGCTCCTCGGTCAGTGGCAGGGCCTGTTCTCCGCTCAGTTCATCGGGTGAGGACAACCACGGGGGGTTGTCCCTACCAAGGGTCGCCCCCGGCCATAAACCGGTGCTGATGAGGAGGGACCAAAGAAGGATGGAAGAAAAAGAGAATCTGGCGACGATCATGAGACATTGTTACGCATTGTGGTATATAAAGCCAGGGTCGAAGACTGTCAAGAAAGGCCGGACAGGTTGGTTCCCTCTCCCCTGGTCTGAAATTAGGCGGAGCCCCCGACATTTTTAATCGGGGGGCTGGGGTGAGGGGGCAACAAACCGAGAGCAACGGACCCGTGTATGAGTGACGAACCCACCACGCAACCGTGGCGCATGGACGATCTGATCGACCAGTATCTGACCAATTTGCGAGTCGAGGGCGGCGTCGCCGGCAATACCGTCCAAGCCTATCGCCGCGATCTTGAGAAACTGCAAGCCTACTTGGCGTTGCAGGGCAAGACAGATCCGCTTGATGTCCCGCCTCATTTGACCGGGTTTCTGAATCATCTGCGCGCGCAACAATTGTCTCCGGCCTCGGTGTCCCGGTGCCTGGCGGCCATCCGCGGGTTTTACCGGTTTCTCAGTACGGAGCACGGGGCCCCGGAAGTGCTGTCACAATTGCCCGGGGCGCCGAAGCAATGGACCAAACTGCCCAAGACGCTCTCCGAATCCGAGGTCACGGCCCTATTGGAATTGCCGGTCGGGCAAGGCCTGGAGGAAATTCGTGATTCCGCCATGGTGGAGTTGATGTATGCGGCCGGTCTCCGGGTATCCGAATTGATTTCTTTGCCCCTCTCGGCGGTGAACGTGGAAGTGGGGTACGTGCAAGCCACCGGAAAACGCGATAAACAACGGGTGGTCCCGATCGGCGAAGTCGCACGCCAAAAGCTGGTGGCCTATTGCGGGGAGGTGCGACCGGCCTTGCTGAAGGGTCGAGCGTCGCCGGCGTTGTTCGTGACGAGACGGGGGGCGCCCATGTCTCGGCAGAGCTTTTGGACCATTCTCCGGAAGCGGGCGTTCCGAGCCGGCATTCACAAGCCGATCTCGCCCCACATGTTGCGCCATTCATTCGCCACGCATCTGCTGGAACACGGTGCCGATTTGCGCGCCGTGCAGATGATGTTGGGACACGTCAACATCGCCACCACCCAAATTTATACGCACGTGGAGCACAAGCGACTAAAGCAGGTCCATGACGAGCGGTTCCCCAGGAAACAACGCCGCGGGTCGTCCGGCAAACCGGCTGCACCAGAATAGGTGCCGCTGTCGCGGGGATCTCGTCCCGGCGTCTGCTCTTCACCTTTCTGTCATCCCCGACCTGATCGGGGATCCAGGGTCTTTTTTCTCTTTGTCTTTTTCTTGTCATCCTTGCGAAGTTGCTAATCTCAGGAGCTTGACAATTACTGATCCCACGGCCGGCAAGAATGATTCAGCTGTTCGAACCGGCGCCCTGGAACGAGAGGATTGCAAGAGTGAGGCACGCAATTGTTCGACACCACACATTGCTGTCGAAAGCTGGAACGGTTAGACTATTGCTAATAATCCGAAGCCGTATGAGCGAATTCGGATTAAGCAAATTAGTGGG
>JAHRAK010000134.1 GCA_020027535.1 Nitrospirales bacterium | reverse complement strand
ATATTGATGCCGGGAAAACGACGACGACCGAGCGCATCCTGTATTATACCGGTGTCTCTCACCGGATGGGTGAAGTGCATGAAGGTGCGGCCCAAATGGATTGGATGGAGCAGGAGCGGGAGCGGGGCATTACGATTACGTCTGCGGCGACCACCTGTTTCTGGAACGATCATCGCATTAACATTATCGATACCCCGGGGCACGTGGATTTTACGGTTGAAGTCGAGCGATCCCTTCGCGTGTTGGACGGAGCCGTGGCCGTGTTTGATTCGGTGCAGGGAGTCGAACCGCAGTCGGAAACGGTCTGGCGTCAGGCCGATAAATATCGGGTCCCTCGCATTGCCTTTCTTAATAAAATGGATCGGGTGGGTACCGACTTTTCAGGCAGCGTTCAAAGTATCATTGATCGCTTGGAAGCGAATCCGGTTCCGGTCCAGTTGCCAATCGGAAAAGAGTCTGATTTTCGAGGGGTCATCGACCTTGTCTCGATGAAGGCGTATCTTTTTGTGGATGAAACGCTGGGCGCGGATTTTGTGGTCGAAGACGTCGCGCCGGATCTTCTGCCGATGGCTCAGGAGTACCGGGACAAAATGATTGAAGCCGTTGCCGAATTTGATGAAGCGGTGCTCGAGCAATACCTGAATGGCGAGCCGCTGAAGCCCGAGGACATCAAGCGTGCCGTGCGCACCGGGACCAATCAAATGCGAATGACGCCGGTGTTGTGTGGCTCGGCGTTTAAAAATAAAGGAGTGCAGCCGTTACTGGATGCCGTGGTGGATTTCCTGCCTTCGCCTTTGGATGTGCCGGAGGTGGAGGGGGTTGATCCGGTCAGCGGTGAGAAAATGAATTGTCCCGCCAGTGATGAAGAGCCGTTTTCGGCATTAGCCTTCAAAATTATGGCCGATCCCTTTGCCGGGCAACTCACGTATTTCCGCGTCTATTCCGGTCGCCTTGAAACGGGGTCGTACGTGTCTAACGTCACTCAGGGCAAACGAGAACGGATCGGACGTTTACTCAAAATGCATGCGAACAAGCGTGAAGACATTGACGTGGTTTATGCCGGAGACATTGCCGCTGCGGTGGGAATGAAAGGTGCGAGAACGGGTGATACCTTGTCGTACGAAAAGCGCCCGATCTTGTTGGAGGTGATCAAATTTCCGGAGCCCGTGATTTCCATGGCTGTGGAACCAAAAACAAAGCAAGATCTCGAAAAGCTGGGTTTCTCTCTGGAAAAACTGTCGCAGGAAGATCCGTCCTTTCACGTTCGAACCGATGACGAGACCGGACAAACGATCATTTCCGGAATGGGGGAACTGCATCTGGAAATTATTGTCGATCGTCTGGTCAGGGAATTTAAGGTGCAGGCGAACGTTGGCAAGCCTGAGGTCGCCTATCGAGAAACGATTCGCGGCACGGGTGAGGCCGAAGGAAAATATATCAAGCAATCCGGTGGGCGAGGTCAGTATGGGCACGTGGTATTGCGCGTCGAACCATCTGAGCCCGGGGTGGGCCTCGAATTTGTCAATAAGATTGTTGGCGGCATCATTCCCCGTGAATATATCCCGGCGGTGGAAAAGGGGGTGCGGGGACGCATGGAGTCAGGCGTGGTGGCTGGATATGCCATGCGGGACGTTCGGGTGACGTTGTTTGATGGTTCCTTTCATGAGGTCGATTCGAGTGAAATGGGATTTAAAATCGCGGCGTCGATGGCCTTTGAAGGGGCTTGTCGCAAGGCCAACCCGATCCTTCTGGAGCCGGTCATGAAGGTGGAGGTCCTGGTTCCCCAGGATTTCATGGGTGACGTGATTGGCGACTTGAATGCCCGACGCGGAAAAGTGCAGGGGATAAAGTCGAGGGGCGGCTCTCAGGCCGTGGAGGCCATGGTTCCCCTTGGGGAAATGTTTGGGTATGCCACGAGCCTTCGCTCGAAGACGCAGGGGCGTGCCACCTATTCAATGGAATTTGCGCAATACGAACCGGTTCCCAAGCAACTGGCGGAGCAGATTGTCAGCAAGCAACGTGGAGAATAACGGGACGGCATTTTGGAAAGGCAGGAAAGCGACGTAATGAGACTCGTTTCTTTCTCGCATAGCCTCAAGAGATTCGCAATCGAAGAGGGAGGGGCAGATGGCGAAGGCGAAATTTAATCGGAAGAAGCCGCACGTAAACGTGGGGACGATCGGGCACGTGGACCATGGGAAGACGACGCTGACCTCGGCGTTGACGAAAGTGATGGGGCAGCA
>JAHRAK010000058.1 GCA_020027535.1 Nitrospirales bacterium | reverse complement strand
TCCAGTCCCCCTGATAAGGGGGATTGAGGGGGTTGTCTGACCAAGGCGGGGCACTGAGGCACAAAAGCCTGTCCTGAGTCTGTCGAAGGGGAAGCGGCAAATCTTGTCAACGCCTGTCCCCGACATGTTTAATCGGGGAAATGACTGAACACAGACAGGAATCCCTCATGCAGGCTTGCCGCCTGCACACCAAGAGATGAAAAAGAGATGCCTGAGATCCATTTTCGTATCAAGGACTTCCTTCTGTCATCCCCGACATCCTTCATCGGGGATCTAGAATCTTCGGTCTTTCCCTTGCACCCGGTCTACTCCCCAAAAAACAAGACTGGATTCCCGATTAGATCCCCGATGAAAGATGTCGAGGACAAGCGTCGGGAATGACGGATTCGGGGGGTGTTAGCTATTTTCATACCAATGACAGTTTGAAGTGCATTGACTATTTTCGTGATTCGGGGTGGCATTGGCTGTTTTCTTAACAATATAATAAAGGGAGCAGGGTTGACCTGTTTTTTGACTGGAGAATGCGTTGAACCCGCGACGAAAAAATATTCTCGATGAGGATGGCAACCGGAGGCCGGTCCGGGGTCTTCTCCTCACCATCCTGGGAATCCTGCCCCTCGTCTTCAGCGGCTGCGGTAGCTGGCCCCAAGCCCGTCTCGATGCGTACCTCGGGCAGCAGCCGGCACACGATCTCTCACGGTTTGCGGGCTTGCCGGGCGTGGTCCAGGCCGGGCTCGTGGTGTTCAACGATACGACCGCTCCGGATTCCGCCCCCAAACTTTCAGACGCCTCTTTCGAGGCATTGACGGAACACGTGCAACAGCAATTGATGCATGCCGTTCCCCTCAAGGTGGTGCGCGTCATCCATTCCCCGAATCCCGGAGCCTCGCCCCCGCAGTTCACGACGGTGCTGCAATGGGCAAGAGATCAGCATGTCGATTACCTCGTGATGGTCGTTCTCTCGAGTTCGGAAATCGAAGTGCCGGAACGACTCCCCTGGCGAGGATCGACCCTGGGGGCCATCGGGCGCGGCTTGCTGTTAGGGTATCGCGCGGAAAACCTGGCGCTTGCCGAATTGGCGTTGATCGACGTACGCGCCGGGCACGTGTTGGCCCGGGTCGAGGGGAATGCCTGGGCTTCCCTTGAACGGCTCGACGTGCCCCTCGAGTCCAACGTCTACCCGGTGGTCCGGCGGAACCTGGAGGATCCCGCCATTTACCCCGAAAAGGAAGAAGATGCTCACGACGTCATGCGAGCGGTCGCCGGCAATGATGCCGTGAATCAGGCGGTGATGCGTCTGAAAGAGGCCTGGGGCCAATCCTGAACTGTCCCGGCGTCTAGCGATAATTGACGAACTGCAGGTCGATGCCGAAGTCTTCCTGTTTCAGAAAACCGATGACGGCCTGCAGTTCGTCTTTGTTTTTGCTCTGCACGCGCACCTGGTCTCCTTGAATCTGCGCCTGCGCCTTGAACTTTTTCTCCTTCAGACTCTTGACGATGGCCTTGGCTTTGTCTTCGACGATCCCGCTTTGGACCGTGACGTGTTGCCGGACGGTCCCCCCCAGGGCTTGTTCCACCTTGCCGTAGTTGAGGGCTTTCAACGACATGCTTCGTTTCACGCATTTTCCCTTGAGGATGTCGATGACCGCCTTGAGTTTATAGTCGTCGTCCGCCACGATCTCCAGGACGTGGTCTTTTTCCTTGAGCGTGACCCCGGACTGTGATCCTTTGAAATCGAATCGTTGACCGATTTCTTTCATGGTTTGATCAACCGCGTTCTTGACTTCCTGCATGTCCACCGTGGATGTCACGTCAAACGAAAACGTATCCGCCATAAAGCTGTCTCCTTTCTTTTCCCCTCCTTTGTAAGGAGGGGCGAAGGGGAGGGAATGAGAGAAGAAGCCTGAACAGAACAGGGCTTCTTTTCTGGCATTCTGTCAACGCCTGTCCTGAGCCTGTCGAAGGGAATTAGTGAACATTTACAATCCCTGCCTGTCCCTAGCAACATTTTCCTTCCGGGATGCGAATGCCTTCGCCGTCGATGATTTCCGTGTTGGTGTACGGTTGTTTCAGGACCAGGTATTGGTACCATTTCATCGCGCTTTCGGTCAGGACGATGAGTGCCAGGACGGCGACCAGCCCGACCAGCGCCGCATTCAGCGCCATCGTGACGCGCGCCATCGGGTCCGCGGCGGTTCGCGCCCGTTCCAGAAACATCCACCACAGGTCATGGCAGCCCGTCAAGGTGATGACGCCCACGAATACCATCGGTATGGCCGTCACCCACAGGTAGCGGGCCTTGCCCATTTTGATGAACAGGGTCGTGCCGATACATAACGCCAGGGTTCCCAATAACTGGTTGGCGGCTCCGAACATGGGCCAGACCGTGGAAATCGTTCCCGTGGCGATGAGCCATCCCCACGCCCCGACCACGAGTGCGCTCGACAGGACGACGCCGGGCCACCAATTGATCCGGCGAAGCGGCGCATACACGTGCCCGCC
>JAHRAK010000132.1 GCA_020027535.1 Nitrospirales bacterium | reverse complement strand
AAAGGTCGTCCAGCGCGGCCGCAGCAAGCGAGGTGGCGAGACGTACGTTTCGGTACGTTGAGCCTCCGAGTGCCGCGAGAACAAAGCTGGCGGGCTTTTTCAACATCCTGCTGAAGAGAGGAGGCGTTATGCGGGTCATTATTTCGTTAGCCTGTGGGGAATGTAAGCGGCGGAATTATTCGACGATGAAGAATAAAAAAAATGATCCTGATCGCTTGGAAGTGAAAAAGTATTGCCGGTTCTGCCGAAAGCATGTCCCCCATAAGGAAGTAAAATGATGGGATTCCCCATTGTTGAGAGTCATGAAGGGGCATGGTGTCAATGGCTAGCATGTCGGTCTCCAAAACCGAAGGTCCGGGTTCGAGTCCTGGTGCCCCTGCCACGAGACGGGTCGAATAAGGAAGACGGGATGAACGTGACATGAAGAAACTCTGGGCGAAGATTGCGGAATTTCTCGTTGAGGTCAAAGGGGAGTTAAAGAAGGTTTCGTATCCGACGCGTGATGAAACCATCGGGTCCTCGTCGGTGGTGGTCGTGTTTTGTTTCATTATGTCTTTGTACCTCTCGATGGCTGATTCCATTTTAGTGTGGGTGGTCAGCCAAATTCTTTGAACATTCGAGGGCAGGCGCTATGGCCAAAAATTGGTACGTGATTCACACCTATGCGGGATATGAGGGTCGCGTGCGAACCTCCTTGGTTGAACGAGCGACCCAGATGGGTTTTCAGGAAGAGTTCGGGCAGGTCCTGGTCCCTACCGAGGACGTGATCGAAATCAAGGATGGAAAGCGTCGCGCGTCAAAGCGAAAATTTTTTCCCGGGTACGTGCTGGTCGAGTTGGAGGATCCTCTCCAGGATGCCACGGTGATGATGATCAAAGAGACTCCCAAGGTCACGGGGTTTATCGGGGGAGAAGGGGCCAAGCCCATGCCGCTGCCGAGAGAGGAAGCGGATTCTCTTCTGAAGCAAATCGAATCGGGTGTCTCTCTTCCTCGAGAGCGGGTGTTTTTTTCCAAGGGCGATAACGTGCGAATCGTTGATGGGCCGTTCATGGGCTTTAACGGCTTAATCGACGAAGTGGATGACGAGCATAGTCGAGCCAAGGTGTTGGTGAGCATCCTAGGCCGTGCGACGCCGGTCGAATTGGTCTTTGCGCAGATCGAGCGAGGGTAGGGTCGTCGTTGGCATGGGTGCGAGGGGGTCGGCGAAAGTCGACGAGCATTAACCTTCCGGCAGGAAAAAGGACAGAGAGATGGCAAAAGAGGTTATCACGCAAATTAAATTGCAGATTCCCGCGGGGAAGGCCAATCCTGCTCCGCCGGTTGGCCCTTCATTAGGTCAACATGGTCTGAACATTATGGACTTTTGCAAGCAATTTAATGCGAAAACGCAAAAGCAGGAAGGGAGCATCATCCCAGTTGTTATTACCGTCTATCGAGACCGGAGGTTTACCTTTATCACGAAAATCCCTCCGGCCACCGACCTTTTGAAGAAAGCGGTGGGGATTATTAAGGGATCCGGGGTGCCGCAGAAGGATAAAGTCGGTGCGATCTCCCGTGCCCAATTACAGGAAATCTCCAAACAAAAAATGGAAGATTTGAACGCGGTGAATATTGAAGGGGCGATGAAGATTATCGAAGGTACCGCAAGGAGCATGGGAATCACGGTGACCGACTGACGCGTTGGTTGGTTTGTATAGGGGAGTGTGAATCGTGGGAAAACAATTACGGAACTCCGCAGCAAAAGTTGAGAGCAAACTGTACGGGCTCCAGGAGGCCAGTGAATTGGTCAAGCAGGCGGCCTATGCCAAATTTGACGAGACCGTGGAATTGGCCATTCGGTTGGGCGTTGATCCAAAACGTGCCGACCAGATGGTTCGTGGTACGACGGTGTTACCTCATGGCACCGGAAAAAAGGTCAGGATTCTGGTGTTTGCCAAAGGGGAAAAAGAGCAGGAGGCGCGGCAGGCAGGCGCCGATTTCGTGGGTGCCGATGAGTTATTGGAAAAAATTAAAGGGGGATGGTTGGAGTTTGATCAAGCCATCTCCACCCCGGACCTGATGGCGTCGGTTGGGAAATTGGGAAAGGTGTTGGGGCCGCGTGGCCTGATGCCGAACCCCAAGACGGGAACCGTGACGTTTGAAGTCGGGAAGGCAATCCAGGAAATCCGGAGGGGGCGGGTTGAGTATAAAGTGGATAAGGCCGGGAGCGTCCACGTGCCGATCGGGAAGGTTTCGTTTGCCGTCTCGCAAATCACCGAGAATGCGCAGGCGGTGTTTGCGTCGGTGGTGAAGGCAAAGCCCTCCTCAAGTAAGGGAAAGTATCTTAAAAGTGCGACCATGTCGAGCACCATGGGGCCGAGCCTTCCCCTGGAATGTACGACTTTGGGCCGACACGTTGATTAGTTGCGGTGTGACAAGGAGCCGGGCATGAAAAAGGAACAGAAGGCGGGAGTGGTTTCCGATTTGCACGAGAAGTTTGTCAAGGCCAGGTTGGCCGTGGTGACGGAATGTGGAGGCATGCCGGTTAATCAGGTAACGCAGTTGCGCCATCAGCTTCGCGGAGTCCAGGCGGAATTGAAAGTGGTGAAGAATTCCCTGGCTGTGAGAGCGGCGGAGGGAACGTCGTTATTGCCCGTCGTCTCGTTGTTTAAGGGGCAAGTCGCGATGGTCATCGGCTACGATGACCCGGTTTTGCCTGCCAAGATTCTTCGGAATTTTATCAAACACGAAAAATGTGACGAGAAAATTATCTGGCGAGGCGGCGTGATAGAAGGCAAAGCTCTTGAGCCTGCACAACTGATCGCGACGGCTGATTTGCCCTCCCAAGAGGTGTTGCTGTCGATGTTGTTGTCTGCCATGCAAGGACCTCTTCGAGGAATGGTGGGCGTGCTTCAAGGGATTTTACGAGGATTTGCGGCCGTGCTGGTTGCGATTCAAGACAAAAAGAAAGGAGACGGAGAAATGGCTGCGACGGAGGCAAAGCTTTCAAAGGATGACATTCTGGGGGCCGTTGAAAGCATGACGGTTTTAGAATTGTCCGAACTGGTCAAGGGATTTGAAGAAAAATTTGGCGTGACGGCAGCGGCACCGGTCGTCGCGGCTGCGCCGGCTGCCGGGGACGCCGCGGCTCAGGCTGCTGAAGAGAAGGACTCCTTTGACGTCGTGTTAGCCGGGGCCCCGGCCAACAAGAAAATTCAAGTGATTAAGGTGGTTCGCGAGATCACCGGGCTCGGGTTAAAAGAAGCCAAAGATTTAGTGGAAGGGGCGCCCAAGCCGGTCAAGGAGGGTGCGGCAAAAGACGAGGCGGAAACGATTAAGAAGAAGCTCACCGACGTGGGGGCCACGGTCGAAGTCAAGTAGGGAGCGGTACGGGACCTGGTTGATCAGGACGGGTTGTCCTCACAAGCCTAGATGCAGAAGGAGCTGAATATGTCTCAACCTCCATTGCCGGGAATTATCAAGCGTACTGACTTTTCGAAAATTCAGTCGACGATTGACATTCCGGACCTCGTCGAAGTTCAGAAACGCTCGTACGAGGGGTTTTTGCAAAAAGATACCGAACCTGAGCGTCGTGCGGAAAAAGGGCTGCAAGCCGCGCTCATGAGTGTCTTTCCCATTGCAGACTTTAATAGTTCGGCCATTCTTGAATTTTCCAGTTATGCGCTGGGCACGCCCAAGTACGATATGCGTGAGTGCCTGGAACAGGGCATGACCTTTGCCGCCCCGTTGAAACTGCGTATCCGCCTCGTGGTGTTCGATCCGCAGGAAAAGGGGGTGAAGAACAGCAAGGTGCTCGACGTTCGAGAGCAGGAAGTGTACGTGGGTGAGTTGCCTCTGATGACGGACCGGGGCACCTTTATCATTAACGGCACGGAGCGGGTCGTGGTGAGCCAGCTGCATCGCTCTCCCGGTGCCTCGTTCAGTCATGATAAAGGGCGGACCCATTCCAGCGGCAAGGTGTTGTTTTCCGCGCGCATCATTCCGTATCGAGGGTCCTGGTTGGATTTTGAGTTTGACGCTCGGGATATTTTATACGTCCGCATTGATCGTCGACGCAAAATGCCCGCCACGATCCTGTTGAAGGCGTTTGGTTTATCAACGGACGACGTGCTGAAGATGTATTACCCCATTGAAGAGATTCGGGTTTCAGATGGAAAACTGATGCGAATGTTGGACCCCGACCTGCATGCGGGATTACGTTCGTCGGTCGAAGTATTCGAAAAAGGCGCCAAGGACCCGATCGTTCGAGAAGGTACGCGGCTCACCAAATCGCTCATGGCGAAAGTGCGGGCTGCCGGGGTGAAGGAGACCCCGGTGAAACCGGAAGAATTGGTTGGGCGAGCGGTGTTGACCGAGATCCGGGACTCGGAAAAAGGAGAGGTGCTGGTTGAAAAAAATCAACGGTTGACCTTGCCCATGCTTGAACGGCTTCTTGAATTGAAGCCCTCGAGTTTCAAAGTGATTTATCTGGACAGCGTGACGGCGACGCCGATCATTTTGGATACCTTGGATGCCGAACGGACGACGTCTCAAAAAGAAGCCTGGGTGGAAATTTACAAACGACTTCGGCCTGGAGAAATGCCTTCCGTGGATTCGGCCAAGCTCTTGTTTGAGAACCTGTTTGTCAACTCGAAGCGGTACGATCTGTCTCCGGTCGGACGGTTGAAGATGAATAACCGCTTTTCGTTGGACCTTTCCCTCTCCCAGCGGGTGCTCACCGCGCAGGACATGGTGGAAGTGGTCCGCTGCCTCGTCGAATTGAAAATGGGCAAAGGCGACGTGGATGACATTGATCATTTGGGGAATCGTCGGGTTCGGACGGTTGGAGAATTGCTCGAGAATCAGATTCGTTTGGGGTTGGCCCGGATGGAGCGCAGCATTAAAGAGCGGATGAATCTGCTCGATATGGAAACGGTGCTGCCACATGACTTGATTAACGCCAAACCCATTGTGGCCGCCGTTAAAGAATTTTTTGCCGGCAGTCAGTTGTCCCAGTTTATGGATCAAACGAACCCCTTGGCTGAAATCACTCATAAACGACGATTGTCCGCATTAGGGCCGGGCGGGCTGACTCGTGAGCGCGCGGGCTTTGAGGTCCGCGACGTCCACCCCTCTCACTATAGTCGTGTTTGTCCCATCGAAACTCCTGAAGGGCCGAACATCGGGCTCATCACCTCGTTGGCCACCTACGCGCGCATTAACGAATTCGGCTTCATTGAAGCCCCGTTTCGAAAAGTGCAAAAGGGACGCGTCCTGCGGGACGTCGAATTTCTTTCTCCTTTGGAAGGCGAGCATTACATCATTGCTCAAGCCAATTCCCAAGTGGATTCAGCCGGTCGTTTGTTATCCGATTCGGTGACGGCGCGGTCCGAGGGAGAGTTTATTGCCACGACGCCGGATCGAGTCGATTACGTGGACGTGTCCCCGAAGCAAGTGGTCAGCGTCGCCACCGCGTTGATTCCCTTTCTCGAGCATGACGACGCCAACCGTGCGTTAATGGGATCGAATATGCAGCGTCAGGCCGTGCCGCTCGTGCAGAGTGATGCGCCGCTGGTCGGAACCGGCATGGAAGCCGTGGTTGCCCGCGACTCCGGGTACGTTGAACAGGCCAGACGGGATGGGGTGGTGGAAAGCGTGGATGCCCGGCGCATTGTCGTACGAACTGAAGGCGGCAAGGCGGACGAGGGAAAGAAGAAGACCGGACGCTTTTGGGATACGTATGACTTGGTGAAGTTTCAACGAACCAATCAGAATACGTGCGTGACGCAGACCCCTATCGTGAAAGTCGGGCAACCGGTGAAGAAAGGGCAGGTATTGGCGGATGGACCGGCCATCGATCGGGGAGAGTTGGCGTTAGGCAAGAATATCCTGGTCGGCTTTATGCCTTGGGGCGGGTACAACTTCGAGGACGCCATTTTGTTGAGTGAGCGACTGGTTCGCGAAGATACGTTTACGTCCATCCACATCGAAGAGTTTGAGGTGGAAGCCCGTGATACCAAATTGGGGAAGGAGGAGATTACCCGCGACATTCCCAATCTGGGTGAAGAGGCTCTGAGAAACCTTGATGAAAGCGGGATCGTTCGAATCGGGGCCGAGGTCAAGGCCGGAGACATCCTGGTTGGAAAAGTGACTCCCAAGGGTGAAACGCAGTTGACTCCGGAAGAAAAGTTACTTCGAGCGATCTTTGGAGAAAAAGCGGGGGACGTGAAGGATACGTCCCTTCGAGTTCCTCCGGGAATCGAGGGGATCGTGGTGGACGTCAAGATTTTTTCCAGAAAAGGCATTGACAAGGATGAGCGTTCGAAGAACATTGAATCCCAGGATCGCGTGAAAATCGAACGGAACTATCAGGATGAACTCCACATCATCGAGGATGAGCGGAACAAAAAATTTCGGAGACTATTGCTTGGACAAGTGGTAGGCCGTGACTTGATGGATCCCGAAAGCGGCGAAGTCATATTAAAGAAAAAGGGAAAAATCACGGTGGACGTCTTGCGGAAACTTCCCGATGACGACGTGCGGCGCGTGATTCTGGGTGACCCGGAAGAGCAACGAAAGCTCGAAGAGATTGAACGAACGGCCAAGGATCACATCGAGAGCCTGCAAACCTTCTATGACGAAAAAGTCGGGCGACTTCGGCGTGGTGATGAGTTGCCTCCTGGCGTCATTAAGTTGGTGAAAGTCTATCTTGCCATTAAGCGGAAAATTTCCGTTGGGGATAAGATGGCCGGGCGTCATGGAAACAAGGGCGTCGTCTCCCGGATTCTCCCCGAAGAAGATATGCCGTACTTGCCTGATGGCACTCCGATCGAAATCGTGCTGAATCCGCTTGGGGTTCCGTCACGGATGAACGTCGGACAGATTTTGGAAACACATTTGGGATGGTCCGCCAGGGCCTTGGGGATCTATGCCGCCAGTCCCGTGTTTGACGGAGCGACGGAAGCGGAGATTAAAGAATTGTTGAAGCAGGCCGGCTTGCCGGAAAACGGTCAATCGATGGTGTATGACGGTCGCACCGGCGACCCGTTTAAGAGTCCGGTGACGGTGGGTTACGTCTATATGATGAAGTTACACCACTTGGTGGACGATAAGATCCATGCCCGATCCATTGGCCCGTATTCGTTGGTGACGCAACAACCACTGGGCGGAAAGGCTCAGTTCGGGGGGCAGCGTTTGGGAGAAATGGAAGTCTGGGCCCTCCAGGCTTATGGGGCGGCCTCCACGCTTCAAGAATTTTTAACCGTGAAGTCCGATGACGTTCCGGGACGATCGAGAATGTACGAAGCGATTGTCAAGGGAGAAAACTTCCTGGAGCCAGGCTTGCCGGAGTCGTTTAACGTGTTAGTGAAAGAATTACAAAGTCTGGGGTTGGACATTGAGTTGATGAAGTCAGCCGAATAACCCGGTCATTGCCACTTCTCTACGAAGGTTTTCCAGTTTCCTAAAAGGAGGGTAGAGCCTTGGAAAGCGTCTATGCCTTGTTTGAAAGGCCACGCGATGCCATGTCCTTCGACGCCATGTGCATTCGGATCGCGTCGCCGGAGAAAATTCGTTCGTGGTCGTATGGTGAGGTCAAAAAACCGGAAACCATCAATTATCGGTCGTTTAAGCCGGAAAAGGATGGCTTGTTTTGTGCGAAGATTTTTGGGCCGACCAAAGATTGGGAGTGCAATTGCGGTAAATACAAGCGAATGAAGCATCGCGGTATCGTCTGCGACAAATGCGGAGTTGAAGTCATTCAGTCGAAGGTGCGGCGCGAGCGTATGGGGCATATCGAGTTGGCCGCCCCCGTTGCCCATATTTGGTTTTTAAAAGGGGTGCCGAGCCGGATCGGAATTCTGCTGGACATGAGCCTCAAGCAATTGGAAAAAATCCTCTATTTTGAGGCGTACGTCGTTCTTGATCCCTTGGAGGCTCCGCTGAAGGAAAAAGAGTTGCTCACGGAAGAGAAATACCGTGAATGTGTGGACCAGTACGGACCGCAGGCCTTTCGCGTCGGCATCGGGGCGGAAGCGATTCGTGAATTGCTGAGACAGGTCGATATCGAAGCCCTGTGGGGCGAGCGCCATGAAAAGGTGAAGGCCCCGGCTTCTGCGGCCTTGAGCAAGAAGATCACGAAACGCCTGAAAGTCATCGAGGCTTTTCATAAGTCGGGCAATAAACCGGAATGGATGATTTTGGACGTCATCCCGGTTCTTCCGCCTGAGTTGAGGCCGCTGGTGCCGTTGGACGGCGGGCGGTTTGCCACGTCGGATTTGAATGACCTCTATCGACGGGTGATCAATCGCAATAACCGGTTGAAACGGTTGGTGGAGTTGAAGGCGCCCGGCGTGATTATTCGCAACGAAATGAGAATGTTGCAGGAAGCCGTGGACGCGCTTTTTGATAACGGGCGACGCGGTCGGACGATTCGCGGGGCCAATAAACGACCCTTGAAGTCCCTCAGCGACATGCTCAAGGGCAAGCAGGGCCGGTTTCGTCAGAATCTCCTGGGAAAACGGGTTGACTACTCGGGACGCTCGGTGATTGTGGTTGGACCGGAACTGAAATTGAATCAATGCGGGTTGCCCAAGAAAATGGCGTTGGAATTATTTAAGCCGTTCATCTTCCACAAGTTAGAGGAGCGCGGAGCCGCGACGACCATTAAAAGCGCGAAACGCCTCGTGGAAAAGGAGCGTCCGGAAGTCTGGGACGTATTGGACGAAGTGATTCGGGAACACCCGGTGATCTTGAATCGCGCGCCGACGCTTCATCGTTTGGGCATGCAGGCGTTTGATCCCGTCTTGGTCGAAGGCAAGGCCATTCGGTTGCATCCGTTGGTGTGTGCGGCGTTTAACGCGGACTTCGACGGCGACCAAATGGCGGTGCACGTTCCGCTGTCGGTCGAGGCCCAGATCGAGGCTCGCGTCTTGATCATGTCCGTCAATAACGTGCTGTCGCCGGCGAACGGCCGCCCGCTCGCCATTCCCTCTCAGGATATGGTGTTGGGGTGTTATTGGTTAACTCAGGAACGACCGGGAGCGACGGGTGAGGGGAAGATCTTGTATTCACCCGAAGAAGTGCGGATTGCCTATGATGCCGGGAAACTGGACGAACAGGCCAAGATTAAGGTGCGCATCGATGGAGCCTTGGTCGAAACGACCGTCGGGCGCGTGCTGTTTGGGGAAATCCTTCCGGCCTCCATAGGGCTTTCGCACGTCAATCAGGTCATGACCAAGAAAGAAATGACGAAGCTGATCGATGCGGTCTATCGTGAAGTCGGGCTGCACGAAACGGTCAAGATGCTCGATAAGCTGAAGGATCTTGGCTTTTACTATGCGACGAAGGCCGGGGTCTCCCTGTGCATTGACAATATGCATATCCCGACCAAAAAGGAAGTGCTGCTGGGTAAGGCGCACAAAGACGTCGCCGAGGTCGAGCGGCAATATAACGAGGGGCTGATCACGAACGGTGAACGCTATAACAAGGTCATTGATATCTGGGCCCACGTGAGCGAACAGGTCGCCAATGAAATGATGAAAGAAATTAAAGCCGGCGGTGGGCAAGGACCGGAAGATACCTTGAACCCCATCTTCATGATGGCCGATTCCGGCGCACGAGGGAGTTCGCAGCAAATTCGGCAGTTGGGGGGGATGCGGGGGTTGATGGCGAAGCCGTCCGGCGAAATTATTGAAACCCCCATCACCGCCAACTTCCGGGAAGGGCTGACGGTCCTCCAATATTTTATCTCGACGCACGGGGCGAGAAAAGGCTTGGCGGACACGGCACTCAAAACCGCCAATTCCGGGTACCTGACGAGGCGGCTGGTGGATATTTCTCAGGACGTCATCGTGAGCGAAGAAGATTGCAGGACGGCCGATGGGATCGACGTCTCCGCCCTGGTCGAAGGCGGAGAGGTGATTCAGCCGATTGAAGAACGGATTTTAGGCCGTATCGTGGCCGAAGATATCCTTGATCCGTTGACCGGTGAAGTGGTGGTGCCGGGGAATGAAGAATTGGATGAAACGCGCGTGAAGGCCGTGGTCGAAGCCGGCATCGGACACGTCCGCATCCGGTCGGTGTTGACCTGTCAATCCCGGTGGGGCGTCTGCGTGAAGTGTTACGGTCGTGATCTGGCCAGAGGGAAATTGGTTGAATTGGGTGAGCCCGTGGGAGTGATCGCCGCGCAGTCGATCGGCGAGCCCGGTACGCAGTTAACCATGCGGACCTTCCACATTGGAGGGACGGCGAGTAAAGTCGTGGAACAGAGCGTGGTCGAATCGAGACATGACGGGGTCTTAAAATACCTCAGTTTCGATGCGAAGAAAAATGCCGATTTTCACAACCGGCACACGGCGGTCCAGAATAAGCAGGGCGAATGGGTGGTCATGAATCGAAACGCGAAGATTGCGGTCTATGACGACTCCGGTCGAGAGCGGGAAAAGTACCCGGTTGTCTATGGGGCGAAAATTATCGTGAAAGACGGCGGTCGGGTGACGGTGGGGCAGAAACTGGTGGAATGGGACCCGTATTCGTTAACCATTCTGACGGAAGTGGGTGGGAAAATTGCCTATGGCGATATCTCCGAAGGCGTCACCATGAAAGAAGAAGTCGACGAAATCACCGGCCTGTCCCGCAAGGTGGTGATTGAGCAAGCCGGCACCAATCTTCGTCCGCGAGTTTCGATCAAAGACGACGGGAACAAAACCGCGAAATTGCCCGGTTCGGGTGCGCCGGCCCGCTATCTCCTTCCCGTGGGTGCGCATATCTTCGTGGAAAAAGGAGCGCTCGTGCATTCCGGTGACGTGTTAGCGAAAATCCCTCGAGAAACCACGAAGACCAAAGACATTACGGGTGGGTTGCCACGGGTGGCAGAATTGTTCGAGGCGAGAAAGCCCAAAGAGCAAGCGGTGATCAGTGAAATCGACGGCGAGGTTTCCTTCGGCGGTTTCGTCAAGGGGATGCGAAAGATCGTCATCGATAACAAGATGGGAGACATTAAGGAATACTTCATTCCTCGAGGAAAGCACGTCAACGTGCATGAAGGGGATTGGGTGCGTGCCGGTGAACCGCTTATGGATGGCTCGGCGAATCCCCATGATATTCTGAACGTGTTGGGCCCTCGAGAGTTGCAGCGATACCTGGTGAATCAGGTACAAGAAGTGTATCGATTGCAAGGGGTCTCGATTAATGACAAGCATATTGAAATTATTGCGAGGCAGATGTTGAAGAAGATCCGCATCGAAGATCCGGGAGATACGAACTTTTTGCCGGGTGCCCAAGTCGGGAAATTTGCTTTCACCGATGAAAATCAACGGGTCCTCGCCGAAGGCGGGAAGCCGGCTATCGGAAAACCGGTGTTGCTGGGTATTACCAAGGCATCACTGAATACGGACAGCTTCATTTCCGGGGCCTCCTTCCAGGAAACGACTCGAGTGCTCACTGAAGCCGCCATCAATGGTCGGGTTGATGATTTGCGGGGGCTCAAGGAAAACGTCATTGTGGGACGTCTGATCCCGGCCGGGACGGGATTCTCGCACTACCGTGAAACCTTCGTGCCTGCTCCTGAGGAAAAGGCACTTGAGGATGATGGTGAATTGGCGATTCCTCAAGGAGAAGAATTACAGATGCAATCCACGTAATGTGCGAGTGTTTTATCTTGACACATAGCAATAGTCCAACTAAAATTAAAAGGTTGTCCAAGAGAATCAAGTTCATGGCGTCTTTGAAGGAAAAATTGTAATATGCCAACGGTCAATCAGCTTGTCAGAAAAGGTCGCAAGGCCCCAAAGGCAAAGAGTAAAAGCCCGGCCCTTAATCAATGCCCGCAGCGGCGTGGGGTCTGTCTGCGCGTCTATACCACCACTCCGAAAAAGCCGAATTCCGCGTTGCGGAAAGTGGCTCGTGTGCGTTTGACCACGGGGGTCGAGGTCACGACCTACATCCCGGGCATGGGGCATAACTTGCAGGAGCATTCCATTGTGCTCGTGCGTGGCGGTCGGGTGAAGGACTTGCCCGGCGTGCGTTATCATTTGGTCCGGGGTGCACTCGATGCGGTCGGAGTAGCCAATCGAAAACAAGGCCGTTCCAAGTACGGAGCGAAACGACCGAAATAGCAAAGACCGCGTATTTGCCCGGAGAAAGTGTTTTCACGATATGTCTCGTAGTCGAAGTGCCGTCATAAGAACTCCCTTGACTGATGCCAAATATCGAGATCACCTTGTGGCGAAGTTCATCAATATTCTGATGGCGAAAGGGAAAAAGAGTACAGCTCAGCGTGTGTGTTATGGGGCGTTCGATGTTATTCAGGATAAGACGGGTAGTGATCCTTTGAAGGTCTTTCATTCTGCGCTTGGCAACGTCAAGCCAATGGTGGAAGTGAAATCGAGACGGGTGGGCGGTGCGTCGTATCAAGTCCCCGTCGAAATCCGACCTGTCAGGCAAGTTGCCTTGGCCTTTCGATGGCTTAAGCGCAGTGCCCAGTCGCGAACGGGAAAGAGTATGCAGGACAAGCTTGCCTCCGAGCTGCTTGATGCTGCCAATAATACAGGGGTTGCGGTCAAGAAACGAGATGAGACGCATAGAATGGCCGAGGCTAATCGTGCGTTTGCCCATTATCGTTGGTAGCGGTTTTTTGTTGCTGTAGTCGAACCACCCTCCACGCGTGAGTCTTCTTTTTTTCTCAATCCATGTTCGGGTTGGGCGTTTGGGAGTGTTGCTGCCGCCTGGTTGTGTAGGAAGGAATTGTGGCGAGAGAATATCCATTAGAGCGGACTCGGAATATCGGCATCATGGCCCATATTGATGCCGGGAAAACGACGACGACCGAGCGCATCCTGTATTATACCGGCGTCTCTCACCGGATGGGTGAAGTGCATGAAGGCGCGGCTCAAATGGACTGGATGGAGCAGGAACGGGAGCGAGGCATTACGATCACGTCTGCGGCGACCACCTGTTTCTGGAACGACCACCGCGTCAACATCATTGATACCCCGGGACACGTGGACTTTACGGTTGAAGTCGAGCGGTCCCTTCGGGTGCTGGACGGAGCCGTGGCCGTGTTTGATTCGGTGCAGGGAGTCGAGCCGCAGTCTGAAACAGTTTGGCGCCAGGCCGATAAATATCGGGTCCCGCGCCTTGCCTTTCTGAATAAAATGGACAGGGTGGGTGCCGACTTTTCAGCCAGCGTTCAAAGTATCGTCGATCGTTTGGAAGC
>JAHRAK010000114.1 GCA_020027535.1 Nitrospirales bacterium | reverse complement strand
AAAGGTGGACATCAATCACGGCCTGAAATAGGTTGCTCTCCCATAAAGGCCACGAATGAACCAGCACGTTGGCACTCGCAAGTTTCTTGATCGGCGCATATGCCAAAAACATGGCCGCCAAAAAGGAAAAAAATTCGCCGGGTTTCATTTGTCCATCAATGACCAGGAACCCACCGTACCACACGACAAAGGCAATTGCGCCTATCCCGATGACTTCCAACAGCGGCGAACTCAGCGCAGCCAGTTGCGCCGACTTCATCACTGCCCGCAAATATGCGGCATTCCCTCTTGCAAACCGTTGTTGTTCAATAGGTTCACCCCCGTACGCTTTGACAATGCGAATGCCGGCAAAGGCTTCTTTTAGCGTCGAGGCCATATCCCCCATCGACTCCTGCCCCCTGGCGGCCAACTTTCGCAACCGATTGCCGATCTTGACGATGGCGTAGGTCGAAACCGGCATCACCAGGATCAACGCCGTGGCCAACTTCCAATTCTGGTAAAAGGCCACGCCGGTCAACGCGAGGCAGGTCAGTCCCTGTTGAAAAAAATCTCTAATCACGTTGGGAATGGCATTGGCCATTTCATTGACGTCGTTGATGACCCGCGCGACCAGGCGGCCGCTCGAATGCTTGTGGTGAAACGCCAACGACAGGCGAAGAAACTGCCCGAACAACTGCTCCCGGATTTCCGCAACCACGCGATGGGCCACGTAGCTCATCAGATAGGCTTGGCCATACGAAAAGAACCCTTTCAACACGGCCGCACCGAGGATCACCAGGGGCAAGACCATCAGGAGCAGTTGATCTTTGGCAATAAAAATTTCATCCAGGACCGGTTGCACTAACCAGGCGTACAGTCCTGACATGCCCGCCACACCCGCTGCACATGCGCAAGCCGCTATCAACCGGATCCGGTACTCATGCAGATAAGACAAAAGTCTGAGAAAAGCGGTCATGCCTGACATTCGGCCAACACCACCTCCGCTGCTCGCAGGGAAGCCCCGGGAGTTCCAAGCTGAGCGCGAATGCCGCTCAACGCTTCCCGCATGTGATCATACCTGGTTCGATCCTTCAGAAGTTGAAGCGCCTCTTCGCTCAATCGTTCCGCCGTCATGTCCGATTGTAATAATTCCGGAACAATACCGCGCCCGGCGACCAGGTTCACCAAACCGACGTGTTCGACGGTGAGGACCATCTTGGCAAAAAGAGAGGTCAACGGGGAAACACGATACGTCAGGATCATGGGTGTACCGACCAAGGCTGCCTGCAAGGTGGCAGTCCCCGAAGCCACCAACAGCAAATCCGCGGCTGCCATGACTTCGGATGGCTGATTCGGTACCACGGTCACGGGAAGTCTCTTTCGATCGATCACCTCGTTGACCCATTCCCCGGCTACCGTGGGCGCTTGTCCGATGACGCAATGAAGATCGGGAAACGATTCTCTGATTCGTCCCGCCGCCTCAATCATGGTCGGCAGGAGCGACTGGATTTCTGAATGGCGGCTTCCGGGAAGCACTCCAAGAATCAAGCCTTGAGCCGGAAGACCCAATTGTTGTCGCACACGAGCCGCATCATAGCGTGGGGCCACGTGATCGAGTAAGGGATGTCCCACGAAACGACAGGGCACGCCGGCTTCACGGTACATTGGTTCCTCAAAGGGTAAAATCACGATCATCCGGCGTACCACGCGCTTGATCAAATTGATCCGGTGCCGGCCCCACGCCCAAATCTGCGGAGCGATATAGTAGATCACGCGATGGCCGAGCTTGGCCGCGATCCTGGCCAGTCGGAGATTCATGGATGGATTATCCACAAAAACCACGCCGTCCAGGGATTCCCGTCTGAAAAACCGCTTCAGGGTCAAGATGTTGGCGACCCCCTTCCACATCATGACCGGTCCGGGTATTCCGACGACGTCCAGGCGATATAAGCCTTGCACCAGTTCCACCCCCGCGGCCCGCATGTGTTGCCCGCCTACCCCGACGAGTCTGATTTCAGGGTGAAGCTCTTTTAAGGCTTTTGCCAAGTTCGCACCATGGAGGTCGCCCGACGCCTCACCGGTGACAATCATGATCGACAGACCAGCCATGCCCCCCCTCTAAGGCTCGATCTTTGACATCCCGGTTAGCGGATACGGTGTTCCGCTGATTGAATGAATGATCGCATGAACCAGCTCCAGGGCGGCCAAGCCTTCTTCACCGGAGACGCCGGCCGGATCACCCGTCTGTATGGCTTGCACAAAGGCCTGCAATTCCCGTTTCAGCGGTTCTTCATCCCCTGCCTGAATGGTTTCTTCCTGCACGGATGCTTCGGCGGCCGTGAGTTCCGTTTGTCGATACACGATACCCTGGCGAGAAAGAAAATCAACGGAAAGATAGAGGTGTTCCTGAAAAAGGCGCATTTTTCGCAAACGGCCGGTCGATATTCGGCTGGCCGTCAAATTGACGACGCACCCCTTGTCGAATTCCACCCGGGCATGCGCAAAATCGATCTGCGGGGAAAGAACCGCGATCCCCACGGCCTTCACTGTGTTGACCTGCCCCAAGCCGAAAGACAAAATCAAATCAACGTCATGAATCATCAGATCCAGCACCACGTCGACGTCCGTTCCCCGTGGTTGAAAGGGGGCAAGCCGGTGACATTCGATAAACCTGGGATTCGAGATAAGATCCTGGACCAACTCCCTGACGGGATTGAACCGCTCAACGTGCCCCACGTGCAGAACCAACCCATTCTGCTTCGCACGGCTGACCATCTGCAGCCCTTGTTCCGGCGTGGCGGCAATAGGCTTTTCAACCAGGACGTGCACGCCGGCTTCAAGACAATTCGACACGACTTCCCGGTGCTGCAGGGTCGGCACTGCGACGCTCACCGCATCGACTTGGCTCAACAAACTTCGGTAATCCTCAAAATGGGCCACCCCCAAACGATTGCCGATCTCGGTGCGTCGGTTCTGGTCAACATCAGCCACACCCATCAAATGAGTCTGGGGTAATTCTGAATAGATACGAGCATGATGTTGCCCAAGATGTCCCACGCCGATGACGCCGACTTTAATGACTTCCATATCGCCTCTCGAACGGCAAATCCGTCGGATTACGCTACGCTAATCCGACCTACGATGGACAAGGTTTTTTTGTAGGTCGGGTTAGCCGTAGGCGAAACCCGACAAGCCGGTTGCGGAATAGTGCCCCCCAATTATCCCGGGACACCAATGATCGCTATGCCGGCCTGGCAAGCTTTTTCCAGCATCTCTTCCCGATCAAGCATAATGGTCTTGTAAGCCTCCAAGGCCAACACCGAAGCCTTCGCTTCATCCATCACGTCGATGGTTTGGGGACCGACCGCGGGCAAGTCAAATCGTAAATCCTGCTGCGGCTTGCAACACTTGACGACGACGGCCCCACTCCGAGCCAATCGACCACCACGCCGGATGGTCTCATCCGTGCCTTCGACGGCTTCAACCGCGACGATCACGCGATCTTTGACCACCACGCATTGGCCAATGTCCATTCGGCCGATCTCTTTCGCAATAGTCCACCCGTAGGACGCGTCCTCCTGCTCCTTCTTGGACGGCCGGCGACGGGTTAACGTTCCTTCCGGAACGACAAGATTTGAAAGCCCGAACGTGGACTCTCGAATCGTAATCCCTTCGTCTTTCAGGTCGTCGGCCATAGCCCTGAGAATATGATCATCCTTCCATGATTTCAGTTTGGCAAAAAACGCCATGGCCCGGAAATCCGGGCGAACGTCGGAAAAAAGATGTGTTTTTTTTATCCCCCCCAGCATGACGGCTTGCTCGACGCCGTCACATTTGAAGGCTCGAATGACTTTTCCGAATTGGCCGATACGCACCCAATGCATCCGGTCGACCACCTGCTCCAACTCGGGAGCCGTTTCACCATAATGAGCAACGGCCGACACTCGCAACCCGAGTTTTTTGGCGTTTTCGGCAAAAATGATGGGAAACCGGCCGTTACCTGCAATGAGGCCTATCCAGGAACCAGGGGAAGGAAGCGGTAGAGTTGACGACGATATTTCTCGAGTCACCGCGTGTGGGACCACCTAAAATTCTTCCTGCTCGCCTTGACTTTTTCGTGCAGAACGACACATCCCACGAGTCGAGGTTTCCAAAAACGTCAGCAGGACCAGGACATCCTGGCTATCCTGGAATTGATGGCGCGCCAATTTAATGGAATCGGCCATGCGCTGGCTTTTTCTGAACAGCAGGCTGTAGGCTTGTTTCAACACACGGATGCGCTGGGCGGAAAATCCTCCCCGGCGAAGCCCGATGGCATTGACTCCGTAGAGATTGGCCCGGTTTCCGACCGCACGTATAAACGGAGGTACGTCTCTTGTGACGGCGGAACACCCCCCGATCATGGCATAATCTCCGATCCGCACGTATTGATGGACGCCGACCAAGCCACCAATCACCGCATCATTTCCGACCGAAACATGTCCGGCAAGCGTCGCGGCATTGGCCATAACCACGTCATTGCCGATGTGACAATCGTGCGCAACGTGCACGTAGGCCATCAAAAAATTATGCCGGCCAATCGTCGTGACGCCTCCGCCAAATGCCGTCCCGCGGTTAATCATGACGTACTCCCGTAAGATATTTTCATCGCCGATACTCACGCGCGTCGGCTCATCATGATACTGCAGGTGTTGGGGCGGGGCTCCGATCGAAACATAGGGAAAGATTTTACACCGTTGTCCGATTTCCGTATGGCCCTCCAGGCACACGTGTGAACACAGTTCAGTGCCCCGACCGATTTTCACGTGCTCGCCAATCACGCAAAAAGGGCCTACGATCACGTCCTCATCGAGTTCGGATTTCGGATGCACGATCGCCGTGGGATGAATGGACATATTCGACATCATTCTCCTGAAAGGTTCGACTGCCCCGTTTCAGCATTCGTGGAGTCTGCATCTTCCGACTGCATCATCGCCTTTAATTCAGCCTCACAAACCAGATCCGACCCGACGAAAGCCTTCCCTTGTATCTTCCAAAACGGTGGCCGGCGTTTGATCACTTCGACCTCCAACCGTAACTGATCCCCGGGAATCACGGGTTTACGAAACTTTGCCTTGTCGATTCCCGTCAAGTAGACGATCGGGGATCCCTCAACGGACGACGATCGAATGGCCAACACTCCACCCAATTGAGCAAGGGCTTCTACAATTAACACGCCCGGAAAAATGGGATGGCCGGGGAAATGGCCTTGGAAGTATGGATCGTTGATTGTGACGTTTTTCAGCCCTACCGCCCTTCGACCGTGTTCAAACTCCACCACTCGATCCACGAGCAAGAACGGGTAACGATGAGGAAGGATGGATTGCACTTCAATGACATCCATGATGATGTCCGGCTCCGCCATATGATCGTTCCTCTTAGCCTGCACGCTCAAACACGAAAAATCCGAAACCCGGCGTCCATGACGTGATGCACGCGACGTGGTTCCTCAGCGAAACGTGGTTTGATCCAAAATTTCCAACACGTTGGACGAAAAATCCATGCTCTGTTCATAATACCGCGTCGAAGTATTCTTCCCTTTTTCCACGACCAACACCAACCCCTGTCGTTGAGCAATTTGCTTGACCACCAAATCGACCTGGTCACGGAATTCACCCAACAATTCGGCCTGTTTCGCCTGAAACTCTCGCGTCATATTACCGGCTTTTTGCTGGTAATCCAACATACGTTGTCGCAATTGATCTTCTTTTTGTTGCTTGGCCGAAGGACTTAAGACGCTGCCTTGACGTAATAATTCATTTTCCAGATTCCGCAGCTCCTGCTGTTCGAGTTCGAGCAACGCCTGTCGATCCTTCATAAACCCGTTGAGGGTCTCATTGACCTGACGGCCAAGCTTCGACTCTTTCAATAACCATTGCGTA